>JBKOXF010000101.1:0-39986 GCA_046724795.1 Actinomycetota bacterium
TCAGCCCGATGTCGCCGACCCAGTGCAGCGCGCATGCGTGCGGGCAGCCGTCGAGGTTCAGCTTGAAGTTGCCGAGTCGCTCACCCCACTTCGACTCGAGGTGGTCGACCAGCTCCCGCATCTTGCCCTTCGTCTCGGCGACCGAGTAGTTGCAGTGGGGCTCACCCGTGCATGCGATGGCGGTCGCTGCGAGCGGATGCGCGTCGACGTCGAACCCGATCTCCAGGAGGCGCGCCTTCGCTTCGTCGAGTCGCGCCGCCGGCACGCCGCCGAGGATGAGGTTCTGCTGCTTCGTGATGCGCACGTCGCCGCCCACCGAACCCGCGAGCTCTGCGATGTCGATGAGCTGCTGCCCGTTCGCGATGCCCACGGGGATCGGCACGCCCACGTGGTACAGCCCGGGCTGCTTCTGCTCGTGCACGCCCATGTGATCGGTGAACCCGATCGACTCCGGCGCCGTGAACGACTCGAGCGTCCGGCCGAGGCGTTGCTCGACCTTCTCGCGGATGGCCTCGGGCCCGTAGTCGTCGACCATGAACTTCATCCGGGCCTTCACCCGCGACAGGCGGTATCGCGTGTCCTCCTTCCACACGTCGAGGATCGTGCGGAGCACCTCGATGGCCTCATCGCGCGGGACGAACACGCCGAGATCACGCGCGATCCGCGGAACGGTGGAAAGGCCGCCGCCGATCCGGACCGCGAACCCCTCGCGGCCCTCGTGCACGACGCCGATCAGGGGCAGGCAGTTGATCTCCGGCATGTCGCACTGGTGCGGGCACGCCGAGATCGAGATCTTGTGTTTGCGCGGCAGGTCGAAGTAGTCGGGGTTCCCATAGAAGAACCGGGCGGCGGCCTCGACGTCCGCGGTGCAGTCGAATGCCTCCGTCGCCAGCACGCCCTCCAGCGGGCATCCGGTGATGTTGCGGACGGCGTCGCCGCATCCGCCGGCGGTGGTGAGTCCCGCGCCGGCCAGCGCATCGAGGATGTCCGGGAGCTCCGGGAGGGTGATGAAGTGGAGCTGCACGTTCTGGCGGGTGGAGAGCTCCGCATAGCCCTTGCCGTGCCGGATCGCGACCTCGCCGATCGTGCGCAGGCTTTCCGGCGGCAGCAGCCCCGACGGGACCTTGATGCGGAGCATGAACGTCCCGACCTTCGGCTTGTCGTGGTACAGCCCGAACCACTTCAACCGAACGATGTCCTCCTCCGGGATGTCCAGGTAGTGCTTGGAGGCGAGCTCGGGCATCTCGTCCAGGAACGTGTGCAGCGGCTTCTCGCGTTTCAGGCGCTCGATCGAGTTGCGCTCCAGGACCTGCTCCCACGTTGGGGCAGGGCCGAGCGGCTTGCGCTCTCCGCCTCCGTACTTCCTGTCCTCTGACACGTTCCTGGCTCCGGTCCGTCCGGTCACTCGATGTGCTTCTGCACTCGCATCTGCAACTGCCGTTGCAAAAAAGAAAAAGGGCCGCTCGCGCGGCCCGGATGGGTTCGGGTGGAGCTATGGCCGCACGATCATCTGGGCGCCTCACTCATGGCGCCCCAGCGCGTACAGCAGCAGCGGCAGGGGATCATCGCTGCGACTTCGCCTGCAGACCTCGTGCGGACCAAATTCCACTCCATTGGTCGGATTAACGCGCGATTCTCCCCGTACCGGTGAGATGTGTCAAGCGATCGGGAGGCCCACCGACTTTGTCAGACCCCCCTCCTAGCGTGGGAGCACGACGAGGAGGTGTCGATGGAGGGGTTGCTGATCGGGCTGCTTGCGCTCGCCGCGGCCGTCGCCGTGGGTGCGGTGATCGTGCTCAGGGCACGACCGGCGTCTCCGCCTGGCGAAGGGTGGCTGGAGGCCCAGGCCTCGGAGCTCAGGCGGCTGAGCGATGCAGTGAGGAATCGCGACGGAGAGCAGGACCGGCTGCGCTCGGAGATCCAGGCTGCTCGGGAGGCCGTCGAACGGCTCCGTCTGCGCGACGAAGAGCGGCGAGCCCGGGACGCTGAACAAGGAGAGGTGATCCGGCGCCTGGCGGGCGTGCTCGCAGGCGGCCAGGCCACTGGCCGGGCCGGTGAGAACGTCCTCCGTGACCTTCTGGCCGAGCTTCCGCCCGGGATGCTCGTCACGGACTTCCGGGTCAACGGAAGGGTGGTGGAGTACGGGCTTGCGTTGCCGGACGGGCGAACGCTTCCCATCGACTCGAAGTTGGCGGCGCTCCGCGAGCTCGAGGCGCTCGAGGCGGCAACGGACCCCGCGACGCGTGACGCGGCAGCCCGGGACGTCGAGCGGATCGTCACGATGCGCGCCCGCGAGGTGTCCGGCTACCTCGACCCATCCGTGACCGCGCCGGTCGCCATCGCCGCGATCCCGGATGCCGCGTACGGCGCGCTTCGCCGAGCGCACGCCGATGCGTTCATACGTGGCGTGGTGCTGGTCCCGTACTCGTGCGCGCTCCCGGTCGTGCTGTTCCTGTACAGCCTGGTCTCCCGGTACGGACAGACCGCCGACGTACAAGGGTGCCTCGCCGAGATCGCGGCCGCCCTCGGGGCGATGGAGTCGGTGATCGAGAACAAGCTGGCCCGGTCGGCGGTGATGCTCTCGAACGCGACCGGCGAGCTTCGAGCCGAGGTGGGCAGGGCCCGAGGGTCCATCGCCAGGGCCCGCGGCTCCGGGCAGACCATCGACCACGATCCGCCGACCAGGGGAGGTGACGCCGGGGAGCTCCTTCGCGTCGTCGATTAGCCCTCCACGCGTGGTGCGCGTTTGCCCAACCAAGCGCGCGACGGTAGAAGGGTCTGTGGGCCGCACGATCGCGGTGGCGAACCAGAAGGGCGGGGTGGCCAAGACCACCAGCGTCGCCGCGCTCGGCGCAGCGTTGGGGGACCGCGAGCGCCGGGTCCTCGTCGTCGATCTGGATCCCCAGGCGTGCCTGACGTTCAGTTTGGGATTCGATCCAGACAAGCTCCAACCGACCATCCACGACGTGTTCGTGGGGCGGTGCGGGATGGAGACGACCATCGTCCCGGTCGACCAGGAATCGTTCGAGCTCGTGCCGGCGAACATCGACCTGGCGGGGGCGGAGGCCTACCTCCTCACGCGGACGGGCCGGGAGTACGCGCTGCGCTCGGCCCTCGAGGACGTCGCCGGGTCGTACGACGTGATCGTGCTGGACTGCCCGCCCTCGCTCGGCGTGCTGACGATCAATGCACTCACAGCGGCGGATGAGGTCGTGATCCCGTTGCAGTGCGAGGCCCTTTCGCATCGGGGGGTGGGGCAGCTTCTGGGGACGATCGAGGACGTCCGCAGGCTCACGAACCGGGACCTCCGCGTGGCCGGCGTCATCCCCACGATGTTCGACGCCCGGACCACACACTCCAAGGAGGTGCTCGCCGATGTCGGCGACCGCTACGGCCTTCACGTGTTCCAGCCCCCGGTGCGCAAGAGCGTGCGGTTCGCCGAAGCGCCGCTGGAGGGAAGGTCGATCCTGCGGTTCGCGCCCGGTCATCCCGGGGCCGAGGCCTACCGCACGATCGCCCGGGACCTGGTGCCGTGACGGGGGGTTCGGGGGCGTAGCTCTCGTGTCGCCACATGAGGAGGAGAGGTGATGACGAGCGGACCCCCCGATCGGACGGGCGAGAACGGCGAGGTCCGACAGTTTCCCCCGGTGCAGACCGACCCGAGGGCTCGGCATCCCAGCATGCGTGCCGACCGGGACCTTCCGCCAGACCACGACCCGATGGGGAAGATGGCGCTGTTCTCATCGCAGGCTCCGCCCGCTCCCACCGGGACCCTCCTGATCGACTGCTCATCGTGCCACCGGGAGACGCCGGTCAGCACGATCCAGCTGGTCCGCTCGGCCTTCCCGTTCTCGCTGCACCTCCCGTTCATCCGGAGGTACCACTCCTTCATGCGGTGCCCCGCCTGCGGGCGCCACACGTGGATTCGCATCCGCTGGCAGGTCTGACCGCTCGATCCGTGGTCGCGAATCGGACCTTCGGATAGGCTGGGATTCGTGCAGTTCCCGAAAGTGCTCGCCGTGTTCGCGCACCCCGACGACGGAGAATTCGGCTTCGGCGGGACGGTCGCCAAGTGGGCCGACGAGGGCTCCGAGATCCACTACGCCTGCATCACCGATGGGTCGGCCGGGTCGAACGAGCCGGGCGCGACCCGGGAAGGACTCCGACCCATCCGCAAGCGGGAGCAGCTCGCCGCGGCGAAGGTCCTCGGCGTCAAGGAGTGCCACTTCTTGGGATTCGTCGACGGAGAGCTCGAGCTCACGATGGACGTCCGCCGGGCCATGACTCGGGTGGTTCGCGCGGTGCGACCGGACGTGATCCTCGGGCCCGATCCGACACGTCTGTGGAACCGTGACCGGACCTACATCAACCACCGCGACCACCGCGTGGCCGGCGAGGCGGCGCTCACGGTCGTGATGCCCGACGCGCCGACGCGTCCGCAGTTCCCGGAGCTTCTGGACGAGGGCCTGGAGCCCTTCGAGGTCCCGGCGCTGTGGTTGGCCTCCGAAGAGGGCGACACGCTCGTCGACATCTCCTCGACCATCGACCGCAAGCTCGACGCGCTCGGCTCCCACGAGTCCCAAGTGAGCGGCTTCGGAGGCGATTGGCAGGACTGGGTGCGCAAGATGGCGAAGGAGCGAGGAGCTCCTGCCGGGATGGAGTACGCCGAATCCTTCCGGACGTTCAACCTTCGCGAGGATGAGGACAGCGACGACTGATGGAACACGACCCGGATCCGAGTGAGGAAGAGAGCCCCAGGGGGCTCGATGCTCAGGAGCGCGAGGACATCGAGCTCGATCTGGAGGATCTCCGGGGGATGCAGCAAGTGTTCGAGCCACAGGGCGTCCGCGGCGTCGTCATCGCCTGCCCCGATTGCGGATCGAACCACTTCTACGAATGGGATCTGCTTCGAGAAAACCTCGACTACATGCTCCAACACGGCGAGCCCCGGATGCACGAGCCGGCGTACGAGCCCCGCGAGGACGAGTACATCCAGTGGGACTACGGCAAGGGCTACGTGGACGCGTTGACCGACGCCGGGTTGGGGATGGCTCGCACCGTCAACACGGATGCGTGCCCGTGGTGCAGGACGCCATTCGGGGACAAGTACCTGTTCTGTCCCCGTTGCGGCCGATCGCTCGCGCCGCTCCGTATCTACGAGCAACTTGTCGAACGGGGGATGGACGAGCGCGAGGTCCGCGGGCTCTTGGTGAAAGCCGGCTTTGAACCCTTCTGATCCCAAGCGGCGGACGGCGGTGCCTTATCCGATGCGCAAGGCCGCGGTCGCAGCGGCGAGTGTCAGAAGCACGCCATCCCCGAACAGGAATGCAGTCGAGTCGTGAACCCGGAGCCGAAGGACGAAGGCTCCTATCATCAGCAGTACGAGGCCGATGGCAGCGGCGGCGCCCAGCGGCGCCGCCCCGAACCCGGCGAGCAGGCCGAGGGCCGCAGCCGCCTCGAGGATCCAGATACGTCGGTAGCGATGCCAGCCAATGTGCAGCCGCTCGGCCGTCTGCACCTGTGATTTCGCACCGAGCAGCTTGCCAGCAGCGGCGCCGCCGAACACGAATACGAGCAGTCCGGACAACACGTCGGTCGCGATCTGCATCTGAGCCTCCTTCCTGGCGTCGCGATGGAAGGACGGTTCAGCGTCGGGGAATGTGACATCGACATGGCGACGGGGGGCGCAGTCTCATCGAGAGTGGGAGCGTTTACGAAGAGATTACTGATAGCACCCCGGAACTCTCGCCCACGCGAGAGCTATGTCGCGGGAGGCTCCAGAACGCAGTCCTCCGGTTCCTTGTCGGGTCGCAGGCCCTTGTACGACGGGGCGCGGAGCTTGCCGGCGCTCGTCATCTGCAGGTACTCGACCTCGCAAACCAGCTTCGGCTCAACGAACCGCGCGCCCCTGATCTTCCGCAGCTCCGGCTCATCGATGGGCGGGTCCTTGCGCAACAACGGCTTCAGCCGGTCCATCAGGTCGGTGAGCATCCGATCGGTGAACCCGGTGCCAACCTGACCGATCCACGTCAGCGCTCCTTCGATGTACGCCCCGACCAGTAGCGCGCCGAACACATCCGTGCGCCGGCCCTCGCCGGGGGTCCACCCGAGGATCACGCAGTCCTGCGTGTTCAGCAGCTTGATCTTTCGCCATTCACCGGTGCGCTTCCCGGGGTGGTACCGAGACCCGAGTCGCTTCGCCACAACGCCCTCGAATCCGAGATCCTTCGCCGCGGCGGTGAACTTCTTCCCCTCGCCGTCCACGTAGTAGGTGACCTGCATGCGAGCGGGGGAGTCGATCACCAGGATCTTCTCGAGCCGCTCTCGCCGTTCCTCCACCGGCAGGCCGATCAGTTCCTCTCCATCGAGGTAGAGCACGTCGAACACGGCCAGGTCCACCGGGATCTGTCGGCGCATCCGATCGATGTCGCCCTTCGCCTGCAGGTTGATGCGGCTCTGCAGCCGCTCGAACGACGTCCGACCCTGCTCGTCGATGGCCACGATCTCCCCGTCGAGCACGGCCGTCGTTCCGGTGATCCACTGCCACACGTTGAGGAGCTCGGGGTACTGCGCCGACTGATCGCGGTCCGTCCGCGACACCAGCCGGACCTCCTCCCCCTCGACGTACACGAGTGTTCGCACCCCGTCGAACTTCGGTTCGAACCGCCACTTGGGGTCGTCGAACGGCTTGTGGCCGCCTTCGGCCAGCATCGGCGAGTACCTCGGCGGCGACGTCCCGGCCGGAAGCTCCTCCGTCGCGCTCGCCATGAAGATGAGCCACCCCTGGTTCGTCTTCACCAGGTGGTACTCGGTGCCGTTGTACCGCTCACCGAACAGTCGGAACGACACCTTCTTGTCGGTCCATTCCTCGAGCTCGTACGTGCCGTGATCCCAGATCACGACCTCGCCGGCTCCGTAGTGGCCCTTCGGGATATTCCCCTCGAACGTCCCGTACTCGAGCGGGTGGTCTTCCGTCTGGATCGCCAGGTGCCGCACGCCCTTCCTCGTGGGCGGTCCTTTCGGCACGGCCCACGACACCAGCACGCCGTCGCGCTCGAGGCGGAGGTCGTAGTGCAGCCGGGTGGCCCGATGCTTCTGGATCACGAACGAGTTCCCCTCGCCGATCTCGCCACTCGGTCCCGGCTCCGGCGTCCCCGTGTCGGAGAGGTCACGCTTCTTCAGGTATTCGGCGAGCTTCGGATCCTTGGACCGCGCGATGACCTCTTCCGAGGTCTCGCGTTGTTTTGCCTTCGACCGACCCCGGCCGCCCTTCTGATCGGGGGATCCGCTCGCTGGTGCGTCTCCGCCCTGTGCCCCGCGACTCGAGCTCCTCCCCCGAGCCCCCTGGATCACGCCCGGCATCGCCGGCGCCTTCGAGAGGTCGACCCCCAGCGCGTCCATCGCTGGCTTCAGATCCTGGGGCTCGTCGATCACCGGTCGGAACAGATCGCCCTGCTTCTTCAAGCGAGGCCAGATCGTCTTGATGGTGAAATCGATCGGGCGTACGCCCTTCTCCACTTCCTGCCACGTCACCGGCGTCGACACGGTCGCGCCGGCTTCCGGTCGCATCGAGTACACCGCCGCGATGTTCGCCCCGCTCCGGTTCATGTTGTGGTCGATGAACACCTTGCCGGAGCGCGTTCGGACCTCCCATTGCATGGTCACGCGGTCCGGGTCGGCCTTCTTGATCATCAGCCCGATCAGCCGCACGAACTCCCGGACCTCGTCGTGCGTGAACCGCGGTTCGATCGGTACGTAGATCTGCATCCCCGTGGCGCCGCTCGTCTTCGCGTAGGCCTCGAGCCCGAGCACGTCCACCGCCGCCTTCACGTGGCGGGCCACCGCCAGCACGTCCTCGAACTCGACGTCGAAAGGATCGAGATCGAAGAAGGCGTAGTCCGGGTACTCGTAGCTGTCGCACCGCGAGTGCAGCGGGTGGAACTCGATGCACCCCAGATTGGCCATGAACAGCAGCCCTGCGGTGTCGTCCACCATCAGGTAATCGATGATTTTGTTCCGTGCGTCCTCGCTCTCCACGGGACACCGACGCATCCAGTCCGGTGTGTTCGGAGGGGCGTTCTTCTCGTAGAAGAACTGGCCGGAGATGCCGTTGGGCATCCGCTTCATCGTCAAAGGCCGCCCGGCGAGGTAGGGGAGGATGTACTCGGCGGCGTTGTAGTAGTAGGCGACCAGGTCGCCCTTCGTGTAGCCCTCCTCCGGCCAGAACACCTTGTTCAGGTTGGACAGCCGGACCTCGCGGCCCTCGATCTGGGCCCACCACACCTCGCCGTCGTGCTCCGCGGGCAGCGCTTTCGGGAAGTCCACCGTGAACGCAGGGCCCGTCGCCTTCCGCCTGGGCATACGCCCATGCTAGACGGGAAGGTGCTGGTAGAGACCGGGGCACCAGCTACAATCGGACCTCCCACACGAAAGGCAGGGCCATGCCCAGGACCATGTGGAAGGGCGCCATCTCCTTCGGACTCGTGTCGATCCCTATCAAGGTGTTCCCCTCGACCGAGGAGAAGGGCCTGTCCTTCAACCAGCTGCACGACGAGGACCACGGACGCATCAAGTACCAGCGGGTGTGTTCGAAATGCGGCGAGATCGTGCCCTTCGAGCACATCGTGAAGGGCTATGAGTACGAGAAGGACCGCTACGTCGTCCTCACCGACGAGGAGCTCGACTCGGTCCCCGTAGAGTCATCGCGAGCCATCGACATCCTGCAGTTCGTCGACGCGGACGACATCGACCCCATCTACTACAAGAAGTCCTACTACCTCGTGCCCGAGGAGACCGGCGCGAAGGCCTACAAGCTTCTCAGGGAGGCGATGTCCGAGGACGGACGCGTGGGGATCGCGAAAGTGTCCTTCCGCGACAAGGAGCACCTCTCCGCGCTGCGGTTCTCCGGCGACGTCCTGGTGCTCGAGACCATGTACTGGCCCGACGAGATCCGCGAGGCCAAGTTCGAGGAGCTGGACAAGGACGCCAAGCTCCGTCCGCAAGAGGTGCAGATGGCGCGGACGCTCATCGACAATCTCACCGAGGACTGGAAACCCGACCAGTACCAGGACGAGTACCGCAACGCGCTGCTCGAGATGGTGGAGAAGAAGGTCGCGGGAGAGGAGATCGAGATCGTCGAGGCTCCAGAGCCGACCAAGGTGGTCGACCTGATGGAGGCCCTGAAGGCCTCGGTCGAGGCAGCCAAGAAGCCGGCGGCGCCGGCGAAGGCGTCCACCGCCAAGCGCTCCACCGCGAAGAAGTCCACGGCGAAGAAGTCGACGGCGAAGCGGAAGGCCGGCTAGCGCCGGTACCTCGTGGCGGGCCACGAGAAGGGCCAGCTCCGCCGGTTCTTCGGATTCCACGCGGAGACGTTCGTCTGTTCACGACGCGGCCACGTCACGCCTGCCGCGTTGGTCGAACAGCTCCGCCCCGAGGACGCCGGGCTCGGCGTCGATCTCCCCGACGGACGTCGCATGGCTCGGTGCACTCGGTGCGACGTGTGGATCGACACGACCCCACCCGCGAACCCCGTTCGGAAGACGCTGCCGACCGTCGACGACATCAAGCTCCCCCGGCGAGGCCGTCCGCTCCGCGACGCCATCGTGCTGCGCCTGATCGCCATCGATCGAGGCGTCCACGCCGTCCTGTTCAGCCTGCTCGCGGTGATCCTGTTCCTGTTGGAGACGAACCTCGGCTCGCTCCGCCAGGACGCTCAGACGCTCATCTCGAACCTCACCGAGAACACCGGCCAGGGCGCCAGCCAGGGCACCCTCGACCGGTGGCTGCACGACCTCCTGCACATCAGGAAGCACACCGTGCTGATCCTGCTGTTCACGGCGATCGCGTACGCGGTCGTGGAGGGGGTCGAGGCGGTGGGCCTGTGGCTGGAGAAGCGCTGGGCCGAATACCTGACCGCCATCGCCACCGCGGGGTTCCTTCCCTTCGAGATCCACGAGCTGACCAAGAAGGTCACCGTGCTCCGAGTCGCAGCCCTGGTGGTGAACGTGGCCATCCTTGTATGGCTGGTGTGGCGCAAGCGGCTGTTCGGCGTCCGCGGCGGGATCAAGGCCGAGGAACAGGACGAGGAGATCGACCGGCCCGCCCTGTTCGGTCCGCCGGCCACGGCCCCAGCCCCTGCGGAGCGCGCGATTTAACGCGGCCGAAACAGGGCCGCAACCGCCGGGAAACCTCCCTCGGGCAGACTCCGCCGATAGCCCGCTCCCCGGAGGAGGTTGTCCGTGAAGGTCAACGCCGGCGATACCGCATGGATGCTCGCGTCCTGCGCCCTGGTCATGTTCATGACGCCGGGCCTCGCGTTCTTCTATGGAGGACTGGTCCGCGCCAAGAACGTCCTGGCCACGGTGATGCAGTCGTTCATCGCGCTGGCTGTCGTCAGCGTGACGTGGTCGCTGATCGGCTACACGCTGGCGTTCGGCCCCGACAAGTGGAACCTCATCGGCGGCCTCTCCTACTGGGGATTGCACAACACGGGGGCCAGCCCCATCGCGCTGGCCCCGACCATCCCGGCCACGGTGTTCATGGCCTTCCAGCTCATGTTCGCCATAATCACGCCGGCCCTGATCACGGGGGCGTTTGCCGAACGGATGAAGTTCTCCGGCTGGCTGATGATGCTCACCCTGTGGTCGATCATCGTGTACTCGCCGGTGGCCCACTGGGTGTGGGGAGGCGGGTTCCTGGGAGCCGGCCACCTCGGGGCTGAGGACTTCGCCGGCGGGACGGTCGTCCACATCAATGCGGGCGTCGCGGCGCTCGTCTCCGCCATCTACCTCGGCAAGCGGAAGGGGTGGGGGAAGGAAGCGTTCGTCCCGCACAACGTGCCGTTCGTGGTCCTCGGCGCGGCCATCCTGTGGTTCGGGTGGTTCGGGTTCAACGCCGGGAGCGCGCTCACCTCGGGCGCCCTGGCCGGGAGCGCGTTCGTGGCGACGCACCTCGCCACCGCCACGGCGGTGCTGGGCTGGCTCATCCCGGAGTGGATCCGGACCGGGAAAGCGACCACCGTTGGCGCCGCCTCGGGTGCCGTGGCCGGCCTGGTCGCGATCACGCCGGCGTCCGGGTTCGTCGGCACGGCGGGAGCCCTGTGCATCGGGTTCGTGGCCGGCGTCGTCTGCTACTTCGCGGTGAACATGAAGTTCCGATTCGGCTTCGACGACTCACTGGACGTGGTGGGCGTGCACATGGTCGGAGGGATCATCGGCGCGCTGCTGACCGGGGTCTTCACCACCGCGGCCATCAACGGCGTCAACGGCAGCCTGGCCCAGGTCGGCAAGCAGGCCGTCGCCGTGCTGGTGACACTGCTCTACTCCGGGATCATGACGTGGATAATCCTGAAGGTGACCGACAAGACGGTCGGACTTCGCGTGAACGAGGAGGACGAGTTCGGGGGCCTCGACCTCTCCGAGCACCAGGAGGTCGGCTACACGTTCAGCAGCCGGGGCGGTTCGCTCGCCGCGGTGGCAGCGGGCGGTCACCGGGAGGAGACGGAGGAGGGCCGGATGCCATCCGAGCGCATCGACCTCGAACCGGCATCTGAACGAGAACGCGCCGATGTGGGAGGAGGCCCGGAGTGAAGCTCGTCGTCGCCATCATCAAGCCGTTCAAGCTGGACGAGGTGAAGGAGGCATTGCGTTCGATCGGCGTGAACGGCCTCACCACCACCGACGTGCAGGGATTCGGGCGGCAGCGCGGCCATACCGAGGTGTACCGGGGGGCGGAGTACCAGGTGGACTTCGTCCCGAAGGTGAAGGTGGAGGTCATGGCGCATGAGGACCAGGTGCAGCAGGTCGTCGACGCGATCCTGAAAACGGCGTGGACGGGGAAGATCGGCGACGGGAAGATCTTCGTGCTCCCGGCGGAGCAGGTCTACCGGATCCGCACCGGCGAGCGTGGCCCTGACGCGATCTGACCCGGAGTCCACCGACCCGGTCGGCAGGCTCCGCGAGCAACTCTCGTCGCTCGACGCCGAGTACGTCATCGGTGACCACGGCCGCGTCTCGGCTCGTCGGCGAGCGAAGCTCATGGACGCCTGTGTGGTCGAGTTGTACGAGGCCACGAGCCCGCCCGCGCGGACCGCGCTCGTGGCCCTCGGCGGGTACGGCCGGAGCGAGCTCGTCCCGCACTCCGACATCGACCTGCTCTTGCTCTACGGCTCGTCCGGGTGGGTCTCCGCGTGGGGAGCTCGGCGCACCGACGCCGTGAAGGACGTCGCGGAACAGCTGTTCTATCCGCTGTGGGATTCCGGCTTCGCGGTGGGGCACGCCGTGCGGGGGGTCCGCGAGTCCCAGCGTTTGGCGTCAGAGCGGCTCGACGCCGAGACGGCGATGCTCGACGCCCGCCTCCTGTCGGGCGACGAGTCAGTGTTTCGCGCCATGCAGGACCTCATCATCGGGACGATCCGGCGGGACCCCGCGGCGTTCGTCCGTTCCCTGCGTCGAGCTGCCGAGGCCCGTCGCGCGACCCACGGATCGGTGTCGCATCTCCTCGAGCCTGACGTGAAGGAGGGCGCCGGGGGGCTTCGCGACATCCACACGATCTCGTGGGTGTCCCGAGCAGTGACCGGCGACGGGCTGGATGCGCTCGAGGCGCACGGCGTGTTGCGACGCTCCGAACGAGCGTCGCTCGACGAAGCCGAGGAATTCCTGATCCGGGTTCGGAGCGCCCTGCACCTCGAGACGGGGAAGAAGACCGACCGCCTCCATCTCGAGCTTCAGCCGAGGCTCGCGGAAGCCCTCCGCTTCGGCGACGAACCCGGGCTCACCGCGCCGGACGCGCTCATGCGCCAGCTGTTCGGGCACGCCCGCCGGGTGGAGCACGTTTGCGACGCCGTGTTCGAGCGGGTGCTGGACGACGGCGGCCCGCAGCACCGGCAGGCGATCCAGGAGACGCCGGAGGCCGTGATGGCCATGTTCGCCGGATCGGCCACCGGGTCGCCCCTGTCGGTCGAAGCACTCGACCAGGTGGAGGCGGTGTCCGCGTCGGAGGAGATCACGTGGACACCGGAGATCACCGGCTCGTTCCTGACCATGCTCCGTGGCGGGGACCGCGGGGCCCGCGCCCTCGAGGCCATGGACCACTCAGGGTGGCTCGAACGGTTCCTGCCCGAATGGGACGCGGTTCGGTCGCGCCCTCAGCGCGACCCCTTCCACCGCTTCACCGTCGACGTCCATCTCCTCCAGACACTCGCGCATGCGGGCGGGCTGCTCGCAGGCCAGAGCGAGGATCCCCTGGTGCTCGACCTCAGGGACGAGGTGGGGGATCGCGATGCGCTCCTGCTCGGCGCATTCCTGCACGACGTCGGCAAGCAGGGCCACGGTGACCACGTCACCGCCGGCGTCGAGGTCGCGGGCGCGATCCTCGAGCGGATGGGCGTTGACGAGCGCATCCGCGACCGGGTGATCTTCCTGGTGCAGGAGCACTTACTGCTGGTGGACACCGCGACGCGCCGAGACCTGGAAGACGAGAACCTCATCTTCGACGTTGCCGCCCGCGCCGGCGACACGGAGCGGCTCGCCGCCCTGTACCTCCTGACGGTGGCGGACGCGGCTGCGACCGGCCCGCACGCGTGGACGCCCTGGCGGACCGCGCTCGTGCACGACCTGGTCACGAAGGTGCGCCACGTGCTGGAGCGGGGCGACATGGGCAAGGAGGCAGCGGTTCGGCTGGCGGAACGAACGGCTGTGATCCGTCGGCTCCTCTCCGGGGAGAACCCCGAGACGGTCGATCGGTTCCTCCAGACGATGCCACGGGGCTATGTGCTGACCGTCCTCCCCGAGCGGGCCGTCCGGCACTTTCGCCTGGTGCAGCCGCCGCCCTCCTCGCTGGACGTCCGGACCGTGGCGGAGCCGGGGACCAGGCCGGGAACCTACGGGCTCGCCGTGGTCGCGCACGATCGCCCCGGCCTGCTGTCGAAGATCGCCGGCGCGCTCGCTCTCTCCGGTCTGTCCATCCTCACCGCGCAGGTGTTCACCACGGAGGACGGGGTGGCTGTTGACCTCTTCGAGGTGGAGGGCGCGTTCGAGGAGCACGTGGACGAGGAGCGATGGCGGAGGTTCCGAACCATCCTCCGCAAGGCCTTGGAGGGACGGTTGTCCCTCGAGTATCGAGTGAAGGAGAAGCGCAGCTTCTATCCAGAGGTTCGGGGAGAGATCCCAGTGAGCGTGCACGTCGACAACGACGCGTCCGACTTCTTCACGGTGATCGAGGTCGGCGCCGCCGACCGCATCGGTCTGCTGTTCGACATCACGAGGACGCTCTTCGAGCTCCAGCTCGACGTCCACGTGGCAAAGGTCGCGACGTACGGCGGACGTGTGGTCGACGCGTTCTACGTGCGGGACGTGCTCGGGCGTAGGGTGGAGGACGCGGAGCACATCACCGAGGTGCACGCCGCGCTTCGGGCTCGGCTCACCGAGTAACGCTCAGGCGACGGGTGTGCCGTCCTCGACCTCGTCGTCGGGGCGAAGGAGGACCACGCCCTTCTCGTCGGACATCGCGCCGAGCACGAGGACCTCGCTCTCGAACCCGGCCACGCGGCGCGGCTCGAACCCGAGGACGGCGACGACCTGGCGGCCTACGAGGTCCTCCGGCCGATAATGGGTGATCTGCGCCGCCGACATTCGCAGGCCGCGGTTCCCGAAGTCGATCGTGAGCGTGCGGAAGGCCTTGCGGGTCCCGGTGAGCTCGCCGACCTCGGCGACCCGTCCCACGGAGAGCTCGAGGCGCTCGAACTCCTCCCACGTGGCCGTCATCCGGGTCCGATCAATGCCGCGAGCCGCTCGGCGAAGATCGGCCCGGCGCCCTTGTCCTCGTGCTTGAAGTAGGCGTACACGTCGCGCCCGTCTTCCAATGCCGGCGCGATGCGCTCCGCCCACACCTTGATCTCTTCGTCGGTGTAGGCCTCCTTCCGCAACCGCAGGTAGCCGAACGGCTCGAATACGGGCGCGCCGCCGGATGATTCGTCGGTCTCGGCCGTGCACCACGCGATGCCCTGGTCGGCAAGGATCGGTTTGGCTTCCTCCCACGAGGAATCACGGAACTCCATCGCGTACTTGGCGGTCGGGGGGAGGTACGCGGCGAACGCTTCGATGAGTCCCCGGTCGAACTTCAGCGACGGAGGGCACTGGAACAGGATGGGGCCCAGGCGGTCGCCGAGGAGCTTGACCCGGTCCAGGAAGAACGACACGGATTCGTCCGCATCCCGGAGCCGCAGTGTGTGAGTGATCCGCTGGTGCGCCTTGAGGGCGAACGCGAACCCCTCCGGCGTCTGCGCCCTCCACGTCTCGAGCGTTGTCTCGGAGGGCTGCCGCCGGAACGTGTAGTTGATCTCGACGGACCGGAACCGCCCGGCGAAGAACCCGAGCATCTCGCGGTCCTTCAGCGTCTCCGGGTAGAACGGCCCTTTCCATTCCTTGTACGCGAAGCCGGAGGTCCCGAGGTACAGCGTTCCGCTCATGGCCCGTAGTCTCTCACCGTGGTCCGGGAGATCGAGATCGACACGCCTCGGGGGTCGGTGTCCGGCGCGTGGGAGTGGCCCCGAGGGGCCGGCGCCGTGCTCGTTCTCGCGCACGGCGCCGGCGGCGATCGGCGCTCCGCGCTGCTCGCGGGTCTGGCGGACGGACTGGCCGGATTCGGGATCGGCACGCTCCGGTTCAACTTCGCGTACAGCGAGCGGGGGCGTCGGGCCCCGGACCAGCAGCCCGCCCTCCGCGACGTCTTCTCGGCGGCGTTCGACGTTGCCGTCCGGCGGGCTCGCGGCGCGCCCGTGTTCGTGGGCGGGAAATCTCTCGGAGGAAGGATCGCGTCACTGCTCGTCGCGGACGGCCTGGCCGCGGCCGGGCTGGTGTTCGTGGGCTATCCGTTGCATGCCCCGGGGAAGCCGGAAAAGCTCCGCGACGAGCACCTCGATCGGATCCGAGTTCCCATGTTGTTCCTGCAAGGCACGGCCGATCCGTTCGCGCGATGGGATCTCCTCACGGCGGTGACGAATCGGCTCGGACGGCGAGCGACGGTGCACCCGATTGACGGCGGCGACCACTCCTTCCGCGTCCGGGGCCGGAGGGTCCCCGACGAGGAGATCGGCCGCGACCTCGCGGAACCCAGCGCGTCGTTCATCCACCGGGTGGCGGGGTAGCGGTGCCGAGGAAGCATCGGGCCGCCCGGGAGCGTTCCTCGGCCCCGACGAAGCCCGACCGGCCGACCTCGAACGCGCCCGAGTGGGCGCACGCTGGGGGTCACGACGTCCGATCGGTGTCCTCCGAGAAGGTGTACCGCTGCCCGGGGTGTGACCACGAGATCCGCCCGCTGCTGACCCACCTCGTAGTGGTCCCCGCGGACGACCCCGGATCCCGCCGGCACTGGCATACGGAGTGTTGGCGCGGGGAGCTTCGTAGGGCGCGCGGCCGGCCCTAGGTTCGGTCTGGCGCGAAACGACGCGCTGCTCGCCTACGCTGTCGCCATGGCGCCCCCTCGCGAGGTCCGAGCCGTGATGTGGCGGGAGGGCAACCGCTGGTTCGGCCGGCTGCAGGGTCCGGGCGCGCACACCAGGACGGCGCGAGCGAGGTCGACGTGTCTCGCCGCGCTTCGTCGCGACGCCGGCCGGGCCACGCTGACCGTCGAGACGGTCCCCGATCTGGTCGGGGTGGCCGAAGCCGCCGCGTTGCTCGGGTGGGACAAGCGCCGCGTGTTCACCTACATCTCGCGCGGATCGTTCCCGGAGCCGGTCGCGATGCTGGCGTCCGGTCGGGTGTGGCGAAGGAGCGACATCGACGACTACCGTCGATCCAGGCGATCGAGGCGGTAGAGAACGAGCGAGGGGCCGGCCCCGCGAGCGGGGGCGGCCCCACAGCGCTGCGTCACGCGATCCGAGGCCGGAGGCTAGGCAGCGCTACGGATGTGGGTGTCCGTGGTCTCGGGCGAGCGCCGGTGGCCGTAGGACGCGAGGAAGCCGAACACGGCCTCCCACACCGTGGCCATGCCGGCGATCACGATGCCGGTGCTCACCACGCCCATCCAGTCCTTGCGGAACACCTGGCTCCAGCCGGCGAAGACGTTGTAGTCGATGAGCCACGTGAGCCCCACGCCGAGCAGGATGGTCAAGGTGATCGTGGCGGCCCGGGACAGGTGCCCGAGGGCTCCGACCAGATCCATCACCTTGTAGAGAGCGAGACCGAGCAGTGCAATGGTGGCGAACTCGTACATGCGATTGCCACCTCCTTTCCGAACACCCTTGGACCCGCCGGGGCGCCCGGAGGTAACAGCCCAGGTGGGCCGGGATTTGACACGGGCGTCAGCCGCCTCGTTGTGTCTATACTTCGGCCCCCGATCAAGAAGGAGGCAGGTGTGGGCGTAGCGTTCCTCTCGGATGAGTGGGCCCAGCAGGTGCAGGACAAGCTCAACTCGAGCGACGCCTTCAAGAGCGCCGCGGGATCCCAGAGCGCCAAGCTCCAGCAGGTCATCACCACCCCCGACGGCGAGAAGAAGTACTTCTTCAAGCTCGAGGGTGGAGCCGCCGAGGTGGGCATCGGCGAGGTCGACGGACCGGACGCGACCATCAGCCAGGACTACGACACGGCGGTGGCGCTGTCGAAGAACGAGCTGACCGGAACCTCCGCGTACATGAGCGGCAAGCTCCGGGTGTCCGGCGACCTCATGAAGCTCATGCAGCTCCAGGGCGCGCTCGGCCAGCTCCCCACGGCGCTCGCCGATCTCGACGTCGACTACTAAGCGGAGCACCACCGCGTAGGGCCGGGGACATGTCCCCGGCCCTACCTGTTTCAGATCAGAACGCGCCGGGCGCCGGCAGAACGATGAACGTCGCCGTCGCCCGGGCCAGGAGCCGCCCCTCGGCGTCGGAGACCTCCGCCTCCCCGTAGCCCATCCGCTGGCCGAGGTGCAGCGACCGGCCCCGGCCGAGGATGCGCGTCCCTTCGCCTTTGGACAGGAAATGCACGCCCAGCTGCGCCGTGCGATGCGTGTATCCGGGCCGGAGCATCGAGCGCAGGGCCAGCCCGATCGAGGTGTCGGCGATCGCCGCGATCACGCCTCCGTGGACGATGCCCTGCGGGTTGAAATGGTGATCCCCAAGATCCATCGACACCTCGGCTCGCCCGTTGCCCACCGAGATCAGGGACATCCCCGCCCACTGGTGGAACGGCGAGGTCCTGACCCGCTCTCGGATCTCCTCCAGGTACCGTTCGTCGAGCCCAGGCCCCATGTCCTCGACGTCCACGCGGCGAACACTAGTTGAGCAACGCGGCCCGTGGAACAATCGTTCGCGTCGCTTGCGGCCGAGGGGGCACGGATGGAACCCGACGAGATCTGGCAGACGATCGTGAAGGCCGACGAGGCGCTGAAATACGCAACGCAAGACAGAGCCGATCGACGCCGGCAGCAGGCTGTGGAGCGACTCCGCGAGGCCCTGCGAGAGGCCGTCGCCATCGAGAACACGGCGCTCGCGGACCAAGCGCGGCGACGCCTGGACGACCTCGGCGAACCGCATGCCTGAGGGCGGACAGGATCTCGAGTTCGAACCCATCGAGGTCCTGGAGGGATCGAGCTTCATGCTGTCGGACCGTCGGGGCGACGTGTTCGAGGGCTCCATCGCAGGGTTCTTCCACGAGGACACCCGCTACCTCAACCGGTTCGTCCTCACCGTGGGAGGGCGGCCGCCGACGGTTCTCACCTCGGGCGGCGTCGACTACTACAGCGCCGCGTTCTACATGACGAACCCGGTCCTCGACGGGATCCCTGAACGGAGCCTGTCGATCTCGCGGTACCGGTTCGTCGGCGAAGGGCTTCGTGAGCGGATCCGCGTGCAGTCGCACTCGAGAGACCCGATCGGAGTGGAGGTTCGCCTGTCATGCGGGGTCGACTTCGCCGACCTGTTCGAGGTGAAGCAGCAACGGATCCGCAAGGGCGGCGACCTCTCGACCGCCCACGACCCGGTGCACGGGGTGTTGTTCTTCGCGTACGCGCATCACGAGTTCCGGGCGGCGACGCGGATCCACTCCACGGCGCACGGCCAGGCCGACGGCGACGACATCGTCTGGGACCTCGAGCTCGCGCCGGGCGGAATGTGGGAGACCGACGTGCGGGTGGCGGTGCATCTGGAGGAAGAGATCCTCGACACGGTCCGCGAGGAGTTCGATGCATCCGAGCGGGAGGCGGGCATGGTCCTGCGCAAGTGGCAGGACGAGGTCCCGCGGCTGACCGCCGGCGCCGACCTCCTGGAGCACGTGTACGAGAGGTCGATCGTGGACCTCGCGGCATTGCGGCTTCACGCCGACGTCGAGGGCAACGACTACTCGCTCCCGGCCGCGGGCCTGCCGTGGTTCATGGCGATCTTCGGGCGCGACACCCTCGTCACGTCGTTCCAATCGCTGATGGTCGGCCCGGAGCTCGCCCGAGGCGCGTTGCGCGCGCTCGCGGCGCTGCAGGGGACCCAGGTCGACGACTTCAAGGACGAGGAGCCCGGGAAGATCCTCCACGAGATCCGCTTCGGCGAACTCGCCGCGCTCGGGCTGAGGCCGCACCGGCCCTATTACGGCACCGTCGATGCAACGCCGCTGTGGCTGATCCTGCTCTCCGAGTACTGGCGGTTCACGGGCGACGCCGAGACGTGCAAGGAGCTGTGGCCGAATGCGATGCGGGCCCTCGAATGGATCGATCGATATGGGGACGCCGATGGCGACGGATACGTCGAGTACGCCACGCGTTCCGAACAAGGGCTGCGCAACCAGTCCTGGAAGGACTCGTGGAACTCCATGCTGTTCGCGGACGGGGAGGTCGCCGACCCGCCGCTGGCGGTGTGCGAGGTCCAAGGCTACGTGTACGACGCGAAGGTGCGCACGGCGGAGCTCGCCGAGCGTGTGTGGGGCGATCCCGAGATCGCCGGCAGGTTGCGCGACGAGGCCGCGAAGCTGTTCGACCAGTTCAACCGGGACTTCTGGACGGACGCGCGCGACGGCTACTACGTGCTCGCACTCGACAAGGACAAGCGACAGGTCGACGCCATGACCTCGGACATGGGCCACCTCCTGTGGTCGGGGATCGTGCCGGAGGATCGGGCCAAGATCCTGGTGAAGCAGTTGTTCTCAGATCCGATGTGGTCGGGGTGGGGGGTCCGCACGATGTCCTCGGACGACGCCGGATTCAATCCGATCACGTACCACAACGGGACGGTGTGGCCTCACGACAACTCGCTGATCGCCGCGGGGCTGGTGCGGTACAGGTTCCGGGACGAAGCGACCCGGATCGCCCTGGCCATGCTCGAGGCCGCGTCGTTCACCGACTACCGGCTCCCGGAGGTGTTCGCGGGCTATCCGAGAGGGGAGAGCCGGTTCCCCGTGCGCTATCCCACTGCGTCCAGCCCACAGGCATGGGCCACGGCTGCGCCATTCCTGTGGCTCCGGCTCATGCTGGGGATCCGCGCCGAGGACGGCGGCCTGACGGTGGACCCCCGCGTGCCCGAGGAGTTCGGCGAGATCTATTACCACGGACTCCACGCGTTCGGCGGCCACTGGGACGTCCGGGCCGCGGGCACGAAGGGCTCCGTCGAGCCCACCTCATGAGGCGAGGCTCGGCCGCCGCTTGACAGCCCTCCGAGCCCCAGTGTATGAACACCGGTAACTTGACGATGTTAAGTTAGTATCGGAAGGAGATACTCCATGCTTCGGAGGCTGGCGAGGTTCACGGTCCGGCGCCGACGCTGGGTCCTGGCGGGGTCGGCCCTGTTCGCGGTCCTGGCGGTGGTATTCGGGGGAAGCGTGGTGTCCGCGCTCAAGAGCGGCGGGTTCACCGATCGAGGGTCCCAGTCGATCAGGGCGGAGGAGCTCCAGAACCGGATCTTCCACACGAGCGACCCGAACATCGTGCTGCTCGTGACGGCGCGGCAGGGGACCGTCGACGACGACGCGGTGAAGGCTCAGGGCATCGAGCTCACTCGGCAGCTTTCCGGGCAGCCGGGCGTGTCGACCGCGTACTCATACTGGACGCTCGGTTCGCCGCCGCCGCTCCGAAGTGAGGACTCGCGGCAAGCCCTGGTCCTGGCGATCATCCGGGGCGCCGACGACCAGGTCCACGAGCGGGCCGCCGCGATCGTCGACCGGATGTCCGGTACCCGCGGGCCGGTCACCGTCGCCGTCGGTGGTCAGGGCGAGGTGTTCCGCGAGGTCGGGACCCAGGTGGAGAAGGACCTTCGCAAGGCCGAATCCATCACCTTCCCGGTGGTGCTCCTGCTGCTCGTGCTCGTGTTCGGAAGCGTCGTCGCCGCAGGGCTCCCGCTGGGGATCGGCGCGCTCTCCGTCGTCGGAACACTCCTCATCCTGAAGATCATCGCCTCGCTCACCGACGTGTCGATCTACGCGCTGAACCTGACCACCGCGATGGGCATCGGGCTCGGCATCGACTACGCGTTGTTCATCGTGTCGAGGTTCCGGGAGGAGATGGGGAACGGGCGTGGCACCGAGGATGCGGTGGTCCGGAGCGTCGAGAGGGCCGGGCGAACGGTGCTGTTCAGCGCGCTGACCGTGGCCGTGTCGCTCGCGGCGCTGCTGGTGTTCCCGCTGTACTTTCTGCGTTCGTTCGCGTACGCCGGGATCGCCGTCGTCGCGCTCGCCGCCCTCGCGGCCGTGATCTTCCTGCCTGCTGTGCTCGCGTCGCTCGGTCCGCGCGTTGACAAGTTCGTCCTGTGGCGGCACAAGCCCAAGCCGGTCGGCGAGGGGTTCTGGCACCGCTTGGCGACGTTCGTGATGCGCCGGCCCATCCCGGTGGCGACCGTCGTCATCGCGATCCTGCTGATCCTGGGTGCGCCGTTCCTCGGCGTGAAGTTCGGCCAGCCCGACGACCGCGTGCTCCCGGCCAGCGCGCCGGCTCGGCAGGTCCAGGACGACATCCGGACGAGCTTCGAGGATCGCGAGTCGACGCCGCTGGCGGTGGTCGCGCCGGACACCGGGCCCGCTCAGAGTTCCGACGACGCGAGATTCGCGATCGCTCTGTCGCGAGTGCCCGGTGTGGCCCGCGTGGATGGGGCGACGGGCTCCTACGTCGACGGCCGACTGGTGCTCCTCGCGGATCCGGCGACGTCGGGACGCTTCGTCGCACCGAACGCCACGTGGTACTCGGTTATCCCGTCGGTGGAACCCGTGTCGCCGGCGGGCGAGCAGCTCGTCCATGACATCCGCGCCGCGCCCGCCCCGTTCCACGTGCTGGTAGGCGGGATGTCGGCGGAGCTCGTCGACTCCAAACAGGCCATCTTCAGCCGCCTTCCGCTGGCCCTCGGGATCATCGCGGTCGTCACGTTCATCGTCCTGTTCCTGATGACGGGGAGCGTGGTCCTGCCGCTGAAGGCGCTGGCCCTCAACGTCCTCAGCCTGTCGGCGACGTTCGGCGCGATGGTGTTCATCTTCCAGGACGGGCATTTCTCGAACGTTCTGAACTTCACCCCGACGGGCACGCTGGATACCTCGAACCCGATCTTGATGTTCTGCATCGCCTTCGGGTTGTCCATGGACTACGAGGTGTTCCTCCTGTCGCGAATCAAGGAGGAGCACGACCGGACGGGCGACAACGTGACCTCGGTCGCGATCGGTCTGGAGCGCACCGGCCGCATCGTCACGGCCGCCGCGGCGCTGCTGGCGATGGTGTTCATCGCGTTCAGCACGTCCCAGATCTCCTTCATCAAGATGTTCGGGATCGGGCTCGCGCTTGCGGTGATCATGGACGCGACGCTCATCCGCGGCCTGCTCGTGCCCGCGTTCATGCGGCTGATGGGCGGAGCCAACTGGTGGGCGCCCAAGCTGTTGCGACGGCTCCACGACCGCCTGGGCTTCCGGGAAGGCGAGGCCACCCGGGCACCTTCGTCGATCGCCCGCGATCGACCGATCGTGACGGGGGACGTTGCATGAGCGCGGTCCGCGAGAAGCGCCGGCGCGCTCCTCGAGGCCAGGGCGAGCGGCTGCGCGAGGAGATCCTGGACGCTGCTGAGCGGCTGCTGGTGCAGACGGGCGACGAGGAGGCCGTGTCGATCCGGGCGGTGGCCGATGCCGTGGGCGTCACGCCGCCGTCGATCTACCTCCACTTCTCGGACAAGAACGAGCTGATGTTCGCGGTGTGCGAGCGGCAGTTCGAGCGCCTCGACCGGGTGCTGGAGGAGGCAGCGGCGAGCGAGGAGGGTCCGCTCGACTCGCTCCGCGCTCGCGGCCGAGCCTATGTCCGGTTCGGCGTCGAGAGCCCGGAGCACTACCGGATCCTGTTCATGGGCAAGGCGGGGAACTCGCCCGCCGACCTCGACCCGGAACGTCTGGCGACCATGGCGTCCTTCGACCATCTCGTCGACGCGGTGAAGGCCTGCATGGACGCCGGGCGGCTGCCGCCGGGCGACCAGACCCTGGTGGCGCTGGGGCTGTGGGCCGTGGTCCACGGCATCACGTCGCTGATGATCTCGAAGCCGGACTTCCCGTGGCCCGACCGCGACGCGTTCGTCGACTACCTGTGTGAGATGCAAATCCGGGGTCTGGGCGGGCTCGCCTAAGCTACGCGCGTGACGGACCCGGACTGGCCGCTCGTCCGCGGCGCGCAGCTCGACCACGTCGCGATCGCCGTGCACGACGCCGCCGCCACCGCGAAGCTCTTCCGCGACGTGATGGGCGCCGAGTTCCTGTTCTTCGGCGACAACGTGGGGCAAGGGTTCCGGTTCGTGCAGTACGGCTTCCCGTTCGGGGGCCGCGTCGAGCTGGTGACTCCGATCTCGGAAGGGTTCGTCTCGAGGTTCCTGGAGAAACGGGGCGAGGGCGTCCACCACATGACCTTCAAGGTCACGGACCTCGGCCGGCAGGTGGAGCGCCTCCGGTCGGGCGGCGTGGAGCTCATCCAGGTGAACCTGGAGGACCCGAACTGGAAGGAGGCGTTCATCCACCCGAAGAACGCCCACGGCGTGCTGATCCAGATCGCCGAGTCCTCGTTCCGCCGCGCCGACGCCGCCGAGCACGTCCGCGAGATGTTCTCGCGCGCATCGGAGCTCGGTCTGGCCTGAGCGCGCCGGGCCTCCAGCGGCTCGAGCCCATCCAAGTTGGGGAGTTCCCTGGAATCGGAGTATCCGGGCCGATAGGGTGCGGCCGGTGGGTTGCGCGGGGGGGAAACTGTCGTTCGTCCGTGAGGCCATGCCGGGCTGGGGCTGGATCCGGCCGACCGTGGCTGCGGTCATGGCGAGTACGCTGCTCGCGCTCGCCTTCATCGACCCGGCCGGGCTGCCCGCCCGGGGACCGCTGGCGCACGGGGCCCGCAGTGCCACCCTGGCCGGGCCGCCAGGCGGGCTTCCAGAGCCCACCGCGAGGGCGCCCGTCCAGACCGCGACGGGGGCGCCTGGGGTCTCGCTGTTCCAGAGCCTGGGGTCGTGGGTGGACATCTACGAACACGCGTCCTTCCGCGACCCGGAGCGAGCCGTGCGGCGCATGGCCAACCACGGCGTCCGCACGCTGTACCTCGAGACGTCGAACTTCAATCGGAAGGTGGCCATCAAGTGGCCCGGGCGCGAGCGGAGGTTCATCCGCGCTGCCCACGCCGAGGGGATGCGGATCGTGGCGTGGTACCTGCCGGGGTTCCTGAGTGTCCGCACGGACTTCCACCGGGTCATGGCGGCCATCCGATTCATGACCGGGGACGGCCAGCGTTTCGACGGGTTCGCGCTCGACATCGAATCCCCGGCCGTGCACCGTCCGGCCGTCCGGACCAAGCGTCTGGTCGCGCTCTCGGAGCGGATCCGATCGGTCGTCGGGCCCGACTATCCGCTCGGGGCGATCATCCCGACCCCGCTCGGCATGAAGCAGAACCCGTCCTACTGGCCCGGGTTCCCCTATCGCCGGCTCCACGCCCTCTACCGGGCCTTCCTTCCCATGACGTACTTCACGTGGCGTGTGAGCGGTGGGCGCGGCGCGTACCGGTACACGGCCGCGTGCGTCGACATCATCCGGAGCGAGACCGAGGATCCGGCGGTGCCGATCCACGTCATCGGGGGCATCTCGGACGATTCGACCATTCCCGAGGCGCGAGGGTTCGTGCGCGCCGTGCGTGGACGGCACGTAACGGGGGCCAGCTACTACGCCTTCCACGGGACATCGAACGCGCTGTGGGAGGTCCTGCAGAGCGTCGTTCCGCTCCCCCTGTCGGCCGACTCCACCGGGTAGCCTCGGGGGAGCGAGATCCAGGCCTTTTGGGGGTTGCGCTCTCCCCCTGGAAGCCTCACAATCCGCGGACGATGCGGTCGTTCTATGGCTATTGGTGGTTTACCGACGGGCGTCGCCCGGCGTAACCTCCTGCGGCCAAGAGCAAGACCACACGAGGACCCCGGGTGACGGCCCCGGGGTCTTTGCTTTTCCGGCCTCGGGACCCGCTCCCCGCCGAGTAGGAGGTCGTGATGGTGGTCGTGATGAAGAGCAGCGCCACGGACGCCGATATCGAGGGGGTCGTGGACAAGGTCAGGGAGGCCTCGGGCGAGGCGTTCGTTTCGCGCGGCAAGACCAGGACGATCATCGGGCTGGTCGGGGACACCGCCGCCTTCATGGCCATGCCCCTGGAAACGCTCCCCGGCGTCGAGCACGTCATCCAGGTGGGGAAGGCCTACAAGCTCGTGGCCCGCGAGACGCATCCCCACCCCTCGATGGTGAAGATCGGCCCGGCCGCGGTGGGCCGGGAGCAGTTCTCGGTCATCGCCGGGCCCTGCGCGATCGAGAGCGCGGACCAGTCGCTCGAGTCGGCCCGGGCCGCCAAGGCGGCCGGCGCGACCATCCTCCGCGGCGACGCATACAAGGCCCGGACCTCGCCGTACTCGTTCCAGGGGACCACGAAGATCGGGCTGGAGATCCTGGCGGCGTGTCGGGCCGAGACCGGGCTTCCGGTGGTGACCGAGGTGATGGAGCCGGGTGACGTCGATCACGTCGCCGACGTCGCGGATGCGCTGAAGGTCGGCGCGCGCAACATGCAGAACTTCTCGCTGCTGAAAGAGGTGGGGCGAAGCGGCAAGCCGGTGATGTTGAAGCGCGGTCTGTCCGCGACGGTGGAGGAGTGGCTGATGGCCGCCGAGTACATCGCGCAGCAGGGGAACACCGACATCGTGCTGTGCGAGCGGGGGATCCGGACGTTCGAGCCGGCGACGCGAAACACGCTCGACCTGTCGGGGATGGTCGTGGCCCAGCAGGAGACGCACCTGCCGGTGATCGTCGACCCGTCCCACGCCACCGGCCGGCACGAACTGGTCGCGCCGATGTCGAAGGCTGCGCTCGCGGCGGGCGCCGACGGCGTGATGATCGACGTGCACCCGCATCCCACCGACGCGTTGTGCGACGGGCCTCAGGCGCTCCAGCCCGACGAGCTCATGACGTTGACCGCCGAGCTCGGCGCGCTGGCCCAGGCGTTGGGACGCCCGCTGGCGTAGCTCAGGCGACGACGGGCGTGAGCTCGGCGATGTAGGCCGAGTCGCGCCAGCGCTCGATGGACTCCTCGGGCGGGCCGAACCGGCTGCGCCGCCGATCCGCCAACAGGGCCGCGGCCTTCTCCCACTCGTCGCCTTCGAGAACGCGCACCGCGGCGTGGAATCGGTCGAGCGACGTGTCGCGCCCTTTGCGTCTCGTCACCACGACCATGTCCTGCGCCTCCGGGATGCCTGGGACGACCTGCTCCTCCGGCGCGTCGGGAGCCTTCTTCCGCTGTGACAGCACGTAGATCTTCCCCTGCCGGTACACGAACCAGGCAGGGACGGTGTGGTCGCCGCCCTTGTTCTCCACCCCGATCCAGATCACGTCCGAGCGCTTCAGGCCGTCTTCCACGGCCTTGGGCAGCGCGGCGCCCTCCTGCAACCACACCGGAACCTCGATCTCGCCCAGCAGGTAGCCGTCGAGGATGAAGGATCCGACGTACGTTCCGGTCTCCTCGAGCATCACGTCGGTGAACGTGTCCGCCTCCACCGTGAGGTCCATGGCGCCGAGCATCCGCCGGACCTCGGGGCCCCACCGGAACGCGACGCGCCCCGATGGAGCGATCAGTCGGAATTCCTCGGCCACGAACCCGGTCGGGGCTTTCCAGGCCCTGTGGACCACGAAGGGGAGGGTGCGCCCTGGGATGGCCACCAGATAGATGCCGGCCGGCGCGTCCGCACCCTGTGCCTGGTACACGCGGGCGTCGACGGCGTTTGCGAAGACGAGGTCACCCGTGGCCATCGGCGCTGAAGGATACTTGCTTCAGATCGAGGGGTCCCCTGTCAGTGGTCGTCGAGGGGTCGACCGACCGCGCGCTGCCCCCTTGAGGTCCCCGTCAGACGATCCTGGCGAGCCAGAGGGTCGGCTCCTCGATCTCTGGCATCGAGGGGAGGGACTCGGCCGAATCCCACATCCGGGACAGGGTGGCCTCGTCGGTCTGGTCGACCACCCGATCGCAGAACGCCTTGCCCTTCGCGTATTGCTCGCGCTTCATCTCGATCCCCAGGAGCCGCTCGAACACCGTGTCGTTCTGGTCGTCCTCCCGGGCCCGCGAGGCCGCTTCCTCGATCTGGCTGTAGGACGAGAGCAGCTTGTGACCGAGGACATCGGTCACGTGGTCGCCGTAGCCCTCCGCGGCGGCCATGAACGCCTGGATCCGGGCCAGCTTGAGGCGTTGCTCGGGATCGCTCGACGCGCCGAAGAGACCCTCCTCGGACTGGAACATCCCCTGGATGGCCTCGGGATCGGATGGATCGAGCCGCTCCAGACGTTCGCGGAGTCCGGAGACGTCGATCTCGAGCGTCGACACGAAATCGAGGATCAGCTCTCGGAGGTGGTCGTACGTCCACCCGCGGGCGAACTCGAACCGGTGCGTCACCTCGTGCAGCGCGACCCACGCGCGAAGTTCGACCGGGGGGATGCTCCAGTCGCGTTCGAATTCCGCGATGTTCGGGATCACGAAGTACAGGCGGCTCGGTCCGGTACGCGGGAGCGCCACGTCGTACTGTCCGAGCGCGCGAGCGCCGAGCTGGCCGAGCACCACGCCGGCTTGCGCGCCGAGCAACAGCGGGGTCAGCTGGCCGAGCACGCCCTGCGCCATCTGCGCCGCTTCGGCAGGAGCGTCTTCGACCTGTGCCTTGGTGAATGCTTCCGCGACGCGAACCGCGGTCGGCTCGACGAGGTCCTTCAATCCCTGGATGGTGGCCTCGACCCACTGCGCGCGGCGGAGCGCTTCGACCCGAGCGACCTCCCCCGGTGGCGACAGTCCGGTGAGCTCCGCGACGTGGAGCTCCGTGGCCCGGACGGTGTCCTCGAGCCCCCGGCGGTCGTCCTCCGTGGGCGCCGGGTCATCCTTCCCCCATGCCGCGGTGGCGATGCCGACCTGTCGAGCGAGCTCCCAGTTGATCGGTCCCGCGCCCGTCATCAGGACGCGTTGGATCTCCCTGAACAGGGGCACGTCGTTGAAGATGCTTCCGAAGTCGGGGGGCTGCGGTGCGCCGGGATCGCTCACCTAGTCATTGTAGAAGCGCCTCCGCGAATCCCGACCGGGACGACCCTCATAGAATGGCTCCCCATGGCCGAGACGATCCTCGTCCGGGTCGGGGCGTCGGCCCTGGACCCGCAGGAAGCGCTTGCCTTCGTCGCCGACGTCACCTCCGGTGGAACCTGCATGTTCCTGGGGACGGTCAGGGATCACTCCGACGCCGGCGAGGTGACCCGCCTCGACTACGAATCTTGGGACGAGCTCGCCGACCGCCGCCTCCGGGAGATCGCCGACGAGATGGCGTCGACCTGGCCGGTCCGTCGGGTTGCCCTGCTGCACCGCACCGGCCGGCTCGACCTCGGCGAGATCTCGGTGATCGTGGCGTGCTCCGCCCCGCACCGGGCCGAGGCGTTCGAGGCCTGCCGGCACGGCATCGAGCGCATCAAGCAGGACGTGCCGATCTGGAAGAAGGAGGAGCTCGCCTCCGGCGACGCGCAGTGGGTGATGGGGAGCTGATGCGAAGGGATCTCGCCATCGATCTCGGCACCGCGAACACGCTCGTGTTCCGGGAGGGGGACGGCATCGTCTTCAACGAGCCGACCGTCATCGCCATGAACTCCCGGACGGCCGAGGTGCTCGCGATGGGCGAGGATGCGTGGGACATGATCGGGCGCACACCGGCGAACGTCGTCGCCGTTCGCCCACTCCGGCACGGTGCGATCACCGACTTCGACGTCACGCAGCGAATGATCCGCCTCATCCTCAAACGCGTCGGCATCAGCAGGCTGACCAGGCCGCGGGTGTTGGTATGCGTTCCGTCTGCGATCACGGAGGTCGAACGCCGCGCGGTCGAGGAGGCGGCGGGATCCGCCGGCGCGCGCGACGTCGCGCTCGTGGACGAGCCACTTGCCGCCGCGATCGGTGCCGGGCTCCCCATCCACGAGCCCATCGGCAACCTCGTCGTGGACATCGGCGGCGGAACGTCCGAGATGGCGGTGATCTCGATGGGCGGCGTCGTGACCGGCAAGGCCCTGCGGATCGGCGGGTTCGAGATGGACGGCGCGATCCAGCAGCACATCCGTCGGGCGTACGGGATGGCCATCGGCGAACGGACCGCCGAGAGCATCAAGATGGCGGTCGGGTCGGCCTATCCCACGCCGGCGCCGGGGACGGTGGAGGTTCGGGGGCGGGAGATCGCGACCGGACTGCCCAAGAAGGTCGAAGTTGCGGAGGAGGAGATCCGAGAGGCCCTGTCCGAGGCGGTCCGCTTGATCGTGGACTCCACGAGGGAGTGCCTGGCCATCTCGCCGCCGGAGCTGGCCCACGACGTCCTCGAGACCGGGATGTTCCTGACCGGCGGCGGGAGCCTCCTGAAAGGCATCGACGTCCGGCTGGCCAGGGAGTGCGAGGTCCCGGTCCACCTCACCGAGCAACCTCTCGAAACGGTAGTCCTGGGAGCGGGGCGGATGCTCGAGAACCTCGACGAGTACAAGGACTCCTTCCTGTTCACCCGGCAGCGCCGATAACAGTCGCATGACCCGGAAGCTGGCCGCCCTGGTGCCGATCGGCGCGCTGCTCGTCGCGATGTGGGCCGTGACCCTCCCGTACTACTCCGAGGGGCCGGGGCCGGCCAAGGACGTCGAGCCGCTCATCTCCGTTCGGTCGCACCCGACGTATCCCTCATCGGGACACTTCATCCTGACCTCGGTCCAGTTCCTGACTCTGAACGTGTTTGGCGCCATCAGGGCGTGGCTCGATCCGAGCCTGTCCGTCGTCCCGGAGAGCGCGCTCGTCGCTCCGGGCGAGACCCAGCAGCAGGCGAAGCAACGGTCCGTGTCGGACATGGACCAGAGCAAGATCGACGCCGCGATCGTGGTCCTCACGCGCCTGGCGGGGTATCCGAACGAGCACGGACGGGGAGTGCTCGTGGAGGGGTACCCGATCCTCCGGGAGACGGGGTACCCGGACCCGAAGTGCCCGGCGACCGGGCGCCTGTTCCCCGGGGATGTGATCGAGTCTGTGAACGGCACGCCGACGCCCTCTGCGGCTGGTTTCCGGCGCGTGCTGGCGAAGATCCCGGCGTCGAAGCCGATCACCCTTCGGGGAACCGCGGGCGGTCAGGGCTTCCACGTGACGCTCACCCGGCGTCCGTGCGCGGACTCCACGAAGCCGCTCATCGGCATCGACAGCTATCCCACGTTCCCGTTCCACCTCTCGATCTCGAGCGGGGACATCGGCGGGCCCTCCGCCGGCCTGATGTGGGCGCTCGGCCTGTACGACCTCCTGACGCCCGGCGATCTCACGGGCGACCGGGTCGTGGCGGGGACGGGCCAGATCGAACCGGACGGGACGATCGAGCCGATCGGCGGCGTCCAGAAGAAGGTCGCGGCGGCGAAGGCGGCCGGGGCGAAGGTGTTCCTGGTCCCGGCCGGCGCCAACTATCGCGACGCTCGGAACGTTGCCGGTGAGCTCACCCTCGTGCCCGTCGAGACCTTCGCCGACGCCCTCCACTATCTGCGCACCCACGGCGGTTCGTAGGCCCGGGAAAACGCGGACCCGATGGTAGGGTGGGCCGTTCCCGTGGAGGGGTAGGTAGATGGCGGTCAGGGCGATCCCGAGAAGGCGCCGGTGGCTCATCGCGGTTGGCGTGGTGGTCGCTCTCGCGTTCATCGCGCTGAACGTCCTCTCGAGCTTCTACGTGGACCTCCTGTGGTACCGGGAGGTCCATTTCTCCAGCGTGTTCTGGGCCGTCATCCGCAGCAAGGTCTTGCTGGGGTTCCTGTTCGGGGCGCTGTTCTTCGTCATCCTGTTCGTGAACCTCGTGATCGCTCGACGCATCACGCCTCGGTATCGAGTGTTCTCGCCCGAGCAGGAGATCATCGAGCGGTACCGGGTGGCCGTTGAGCCCTACCTGAAGTGGATACTTCCGGGGATCGCGCTGCTTATCGCGTTGTTCGTGGGGATCGCCGCCAGCGGGCGGTGGGAGGTGTTCCAGCTGTGGCGGCACTCCTCGGGCGTGTCCTTCGGGAACCCCGACCCGATCTTCCACAAGGACCCGGCCTTCTACATCTTCCGGCTTCCGTTCCTCGAGTACGTCCAGGGCTGGCTGTTCTCGGCCTTCGTCGGGATCACCGTGATCGTGGCGCTGATGCACTACCTGTTCGGCGGGATCCGCCTGCAGTCGCCCGGGGAGCGCGTCACGCCGCAGGTCAAGGTGCACCTGTCGGTGCTGCTCGGCCTGATCATGCTGACGAAGGCGTGGGGGTACTGGCTGGGGCGCTACAACCTCCTGACCTCCAACCGCGGCGTCGTCACCGGCGCGTCGTACACGGACGTCCACGTGCAGAAGCCGGCCTTGCTGTTCCTGATGGTGGTGGCCATCCTGTGCGGGCTGCTGTTCCTGGTAAACATCCGGCTGCGCGGGTGGATCCTTCCGGGGCTGGGGCTGGGACTGCTGGTGGTCGCCGCCGCGGGAGCGGCCATCGTGGCGTTCGCATTTCAGAAGTTCTCGGTGGCCCCGCAGGAGTTGCAGCGAGAGCGCCCATACATCGCGTACAACATCGACGCCACCCGGAAGGCGTTCGGCCTTGGGCCCGGGGACATCACCACGGGTCAGCGTCCGGTGACGCCTGCGCTGACTGCGCCGGACGTCGCGAACAACGCGGGCACGATCCAGAACATCCGCCTGTGGGACCCCGGGCTGCTGAAGCAGGACTTCGACCAGCTCCAGCGGATCAAGCAGTACTACGAGTTCCAGGACGTCGACGTGGACCGATACCAGCTCAACGGACAGGAGCGGATGACGATGCTCTCCGCCCGGGAGGTCAGCCAGAACGGCATCCCGAACGGGAAGACCTGGCAAAACGCCCATCTCGTGTACACCCACGGGTTCGGCGCTGTGGCGAACGTGGTCAACACCGCGACCGCGCAGGGGGCGCCGGCGTTGATCCTCCAGGACATCCCGCCGACCGGGCAGATCCCCATCACGTCCAACGGCTCGCGCATCTATTACGGTGAGCGCCAGGACGTCCCCTTCGTCGTCGCCGACACGGGTGTCAAGGAGCTGGACTACCAGGGGACGGGCACCAGCGACCAGTCCAACCGGTACTTCACCTACACGGGATCCGGGGGTATCCCGATCGGCGGGTTCTTCGGACGGCTGTTGTTCGCGTGGCGGTACAAGGACTTCAACCTGCTGATCTCGAGCCTGATCCACAGCGACAGCCGCGTCCTGATCTACCGCTCGATCGAGCAGCGCATCCCGAAGCCGGCGCCCTTCCTGAAGTACGACGGCGACCCGTACGCCGCGGTCATCGACGGCCAACTCATGTGGATCCAGGATGCGTACACCACCGCGAACCGGTATCCGTACTCGGAGCCCGTCAATCTGTCGGGTGTGACGAACGGGAATCTGTCCGGCCAGGTGAACTACATCCGCAACTCGGTCAAGGTCGCGGTGAACGCGTACACGGGGCAGATGACCTACTACGTGGTGGATCCGAGCGATCCGGTCATCCAGGTGTGGGAACGCATCTTCCCCGACCTGTTCACGACGACACCGGCGCCTGCCTCCCTGGAGGCGCACTTCCGGTACCCGGAGGACCTATTCACCATCCAGGCCACGCAGTTCACGAAGTACCACATCACCGATCCGAACGCCTTCTACCAGCGGCAGGACTTCTGGGCCGTCCCGTCCGACCCGGCGTTCGCGCAGAACAACACGGGCGCGAGCCAGTTGCTGAGGCCGTACTACGTCGTCATGCGGTTGCCCGGGAGCACCAGCGAGGAGTTCGTGCTGGTATTGCCGTTCACGCCGGTCGGCCGGAACAACATGGTGGCGTGGATGGCGGCGAAGTCGGATCCCGCCGATTACGGCCAGGTTGTGAGCTACGAGTTCCCGTCGGGAGAGAACGTCGACGGCCCGGTGCAGGTGTTCAACCAGATCAACACCGACCCGACGTTCTCGGCGGAGCGGACGCTCCTCGGCAAGGGCGGGTCCAAGGTCCTGTTCGGTAACTTCCTGGTGATCCCGATCGAGGACTCGTTCCTCTATGTGCAGCCGGTCTTCGTGCAGTCGCAGCAGGAGGGGTCCTTCCCGCAGCTGAAGCGGGTGGTCGTCGTGCAGAACGGCGTCGTCGGGGTGGAACCGACGCTGGGGGCCGCGCTCGCCTCGTCGCTCGGGCAGGCCCCGCCGCCGACGCAGGCGCCGCCCCCACAAGGAGGCGGAGGAGGGAAGGTCTCGAAGCAGGTTCAGGCCCTGCTGACGCAGGCGCTTCAGCACTTCGCTGCGGCGGAAAGCGCGCTCAAGAAGGGTGATCTCGGGACCTACCAGAAGGAGATCCAGGAGGCTCAGTCGCTCGTCAGGCAGGCGAACGCGCTCGCGGTCGGGGGGAAGAAGGGGACGTCGTCCTCGCCGAGTCCGTCGCCCTCACCCTCAGCGTCGCCGTAGCTCTGCACCGAGCTTCCACGTACGCCGGCCATCTTTCGGATACCCTCGGGCGAGCACATGAGGCGTGAGCGGGTCTACGTGAGGCGCCGCCGCGTGGCGGCCACGATCCTGCTCGGGCTCATCGCGCTCGTCACTTGGGGGGTGTCATCGGTCTTCGCCGGGGGAGAGGACCCTGAGCCCAACACGGGAACAACGTCCGTCGGTTCGTCCGCGGCTCGGACGCTCGTCGAGGCGCACGCACGGGGCTCGAACGTGTATGCGGCGACCGAAGATCCCTCCGCGCTGAGTCCTGCCGTCCGGGGGATCCCGGAACGCGTGTACGTCCCCAACAGCGAGTCGAGGACCGTGGACGTGATCGATCCCACGACGTTCAAGATCATCCGGCACTTTTCCGCGGCCCGCTACGACCAGCACGTGACCCCGTCGTGGGACATGAAGCATCTGTACGTCGACAACACCGGTGCCAACACCCTCACCGAGATCGACCCGAGAACGGCTCGGCCGGTCCGGACGATCCCCGTCCCCGATCCGTACAACCTGTACTTCACTCCGGACGGATCCAAGGCGGTCGTGGTGGTCGAGAGCTTCCACCGGTTGGATTTCCGAAACCCTCGGAGCTGGAGGCTCATCAAGACGGTTGTCATCCCATCTCCCGGCCCGGATCACCTCGACTTCTCCTCGAACGGACGGTTCCTCCTCCTGTCGACGGAGTTCGGCGGCCATGTGGTCCGCGTGGACACGGTCGCGATGCGCGTCACCGGGAGCCTTTACCTCGGTGGGTCTCCGGTGGACGTGAAGCTCTCGCCGAATGGGCGAGTGTTCTTCGTCGCGAACCAGCGAGAGGGTGGGGTCTCGGTGATCGATCCGCGCGGGAAGATGCGGCAGACCCGGTTCATCCGTACGGGCGCGGGGGCTCACGGTCTCGCGTACAGCCGAGACACACAGGATCTCTATGTGTCGAACCGCCTTGCCGGGTCCATCTCGGTGATCGACGTTCGAACACAACGGGTCAGAGCGACGTGGCACGTGGGAGGAAGCCCCGACATGATGCAGGTCTCGCCGGACGGTGGCCAGCTCTGGGTGTCGAATCGGTTCCACGGCTCCGTGTCGGTCATCAATACGGCGACGGGACATCTCCTCCAGGTCATCCCCGTCGGGGCGAGCCCGCACGGCTTGACCCTGTTCCCCCAACCGGGCCGGTACTGTCTCGGACACAACGGCGTGTATCGCTAGCGCCCGGGGCTGGCCCGGACGCGCATCGAACCACATGAGCAAGAATTCACACCATCCAAGGCAATCTGCGCGTACCCTCGCTGACGAGCTGGGGCGGTCGGGAGACGAGGTCGATCCGGAGCCTGGGGGGCATCAACCACGAAAGCTCCCCGACCGCCCCGGCACTCTTCCGTGCCTGAACGGGCGGGTCATCTCAAGCGCAACTTCGAGAATGCCGATGACATATCGGAATGAGATTCGTTCCCCGCGTCCTCGTGGGTCTTGTCTTCGCCACGGTTGCTGCCACGGCCGCCTTCGCCTCACCAGTTGCGCATCTCGGTGATTCGGCTACCCACCACTCTGCCACTGACCAACCGTGTGAGTCACCTTCGCCGGATCCACCCGAATCCCCGACCCCCGAGCCCTCCGATTCGACTTCTCCAGAGCCGCGTGAGTCGCCGTCGCCCGAGCCGAGCGATACCGCCTCTCCGGAGCCTTCGGAGACACCGGAGCCTTGCGAGAGCCCCTCGCCGGAGCCCACCGAAACTCATTCTCCCGATCCCAGCGAGAGTCCCTCACCGAGTAGCGACGCAACCCCCGTGACGTGCCCCAGCATCCCGCCGCCGTCGGGCCCGGTGACCGGACTGGAGAATGCGATCGAGCACGTGTCCGCGAACTGTCAGCGGCATCCCAACCACGGGCTGGTGAATGCGTTGAATCACCTGCAGGCCAACGAGGCCGCCGAGCAGTTGCGACGTGCCCAGAGGAACGAGGACGCCAGAGAGGGCGTCAGGGGGAAGGACAAGATTCATCCCCAGGGCAAGGCCCGCGGCCATTCAGGTCACTAGCCTTTCGGATCCCTCGAGCCGGGTTGTCCGCTTAGCCGAGGACCATCCCGTCGGCTGACCCCGTCGGCTCCGGATCGGGGAGACGCGTCATCCGAGAGGCCGTCACGATACCGATCAGGGCGGCGATCAACGGGGTCAGCATCGCCACCTGCAACGCGATCGGCCGTGCATCCGTGTTGATCCGGATGATCTCGGTCTGCACGTCTGCCGGTTGGTCGACCAGGAGCTCCGCCAGCTTCGTGTTGCTCATCAGCTCGGCGTTGTCTTCCAGGCCGTTGGCGACCTGCGTTTGTTCCGCGGGGCTGAGCACCGAGCTCGTGTGGAGATCGTGAACCACCGACGAGATCGACACGTTCATCAGGGACGTGTCGACGACGAGCACGAACATCGCCATCGCGAGCAGCAGCGCGAGCTTCCGGTCGAACAGCTCGGCGGCATTGGTTTTCGGGGGTGCGTCCATCCGAGAAACCCTATCGTGCGGAAACGCGGGCTCCTACGCGAACCGTAGGACCCATGCTCGATCCGGGGTCAGAACCCGGACGCCCTCCGCCAGGGGGGCGAAGAGGCGATCCGGGCTATCCTTCTGACCGGCTCACCGAGGAGGCAGCCATGACGAAGCCGGAGGGACCCGTCGGGGTGTTCGTGGCTTCATTCGACTCCGAGGATCTCGCCGACAAGGCTCTCAAGGCAATCGAGCAACTCCAGAGCCGGACGCTCATGCTCACGGTGTTTGACCACGCGAAGGTGGTCCGCCACGAGGACGGCCGGATCGAGGTGCGTCCGGCCCACGGCGCGAGGGGCGGAGCGAAGACGGGACTGGTAGTGGGGGCGATCGTGGGCGTGATCTTCCCACCGTCGCTGATCGTGACCGGGGCCGCGGGGGCGGCGGCCGGCGCCGCCGTTGGAAAGGCGCGGAAGGGAACGTTCGACCGCGACTTCCTCGAGCGGATGGGAGGATTCATGGAGCCCGGCCGGACGGCGATCGTCGTCATCACCGCCGCGCAGCACATGGCGACGCTTGCGGACACGGTTCCGAGCGCCGTCCACACGTTCAGCCACACATTCGGTGAGATGGACGCCGATGCCGTCAAGGAGTGGATCTCGTCGATCCCGTCGCAGGCGTCTGAGGGCGGGGAGGGTTCGTCGTGACCCCCTCTGAACGGGCCGATCGGCGTGTTCGTCGCGGCGTTCGGGTCCGAGGATGCCGCGGGAGACGCGTTCGAGCTCCCCGCGTGCGGGTTAGGCCGCGGCGGGCGGCGCGCCCACGCCGGCCAGAGGGAGCTCCCCCTCATCCGCAGGTCGTGGAGGGTTAGGGCTACGACGGAGGGCACGCCCCACCCAGCGATCGAGAGTAGGGGGCCACGAGCCGGTCAGCGACGCATCTAGGGGGAAGCCCGGCACCAGGCCGCCCCACGGGGACTCGCGGCTACGAGTCTCGGGACGGGGCGAGGAACTCGGTCAGCGCCGCGAGCAGCTCCTCGGGCGCCTGCTCGGCGACCCAGTGGGCGGCGCCGGCCAGAACCACGCCCTGAACGTCGTCCGCGACGAGCTTCATCGCGTTGGCAGGGCCTTCGCCGCCGCTTTCCTCGCCGCCGATCGCCAGGACGGGCATGGTCAGCCGCCGGTTCTTCCGCTCCTCGTTCTGCGCCGTCGTCGTGCCGATGGCGCGGTAGAACTCGAAGCTGCCGCGCAGGGCTTCCGGGTCGTCGGCGAGCAAGGCGATGTAATAGCTAACGTCATCGGGCGGCAGCTTCTTGGTCCCGGCCGAGGCCGCGAACTCGGCCCCGAAGAAGATCTGCTCTCGTCCTCTGATGAGTGCTTCGTTCACCTCGCTGGGCAGCTGGTTGAACATCAAGTGCCAGAGCCTGGCGTTAAGCACAGGTGGCAGAAACAGCGGCGGTGAGGGTGTCACGCCCGGCAGCGGGGCCTCGGAGACGACGAGACGCTCGACCCGCTCCGGGTGGTCGGCCGCCAGGGCGTACGCGATCGGCATCCCCGTGTCGGTGCCGTAGAGAGCGAACCTCTCGTGGCCGAGCGCGTCCATAAGCGCGACGAGGTCAGCGGCGAGGGCGCCGGTGTCGTAGCCGTCCCGGGGCTTGTCGGAGAGACCGATGCCTCGCTGATCGGGGGCAACGACCTGGAAGTCGTTCGCCAGCGCCGGCATCATGAGGCGCCACGCATACCAGGTCTCCGGCCAGCCGTGAACGAGCAGCAGTGGCGGGCCCTCGCCTCCCGTGACCGCGTGGAGCCGCACGCCGCCGGCATCGACGTACCGGCTGGTGAACGTGTCGGCGAAGCCGGCCGGGAGGTTCGGCGCCCCGGCGACGGATCCCGGGCCGTCAAGTGCGGAAGACGAGCTCACAAAGGTCTCCTTTCCCCCAGTGACTTGAAGCCCCTTCATGCCGAGGTACGGATTGTGCCACGGTGGGCCGGCCGGCCCCACCTCAGCAAACCGCGCCGAGGCCCCCGGGCCGCGCCTGGGCGGGAGCTCCAGTTACTAGTCGACGCGCTACGGCTGGCTTCGTCCCTGTCAGGTCGCTGGTGCCCATTGCGGCCAGCCCTTGGTCCGGTTGGCGGCCCGTCGACGCGGTTGCTAGCATCGGTCTGCGGGGTGGAGCAGTCCGGTAGCTCGCTGGGCTCATAACCCAGAGGTCGCAGGTTCAAATCCTGCCCCCGCGACGGCGACTACCAGCGCAAACGAGAGGGCCCGGTGTTTCGGGCCCTCTTTCATTCCCCCAAATCTCCCAACGAGTGCCGCCGCCTGGTGGGCGGCCTCGTCGGAGTCGTGGGTGTAGATGTCCGCGGTGAAGGTGGCGGAGGCGTGTCCGAGCTGGCGGCTGACCACGTCGAGCCTGGCACCTGCCCCGAGCGCCAGCATGGCGTAGGAGTGCCGGGCCCCGTGCAGGGTGATGGGGGGAACCCCGGCTGACGTGGTCAGCCGACTCCACCGGCCACCCAGGGTGTCGGGGTGGACCACGCCGCCGTCCGGCTCGGTAACGAGCCACTCGCCGGGAACCCCGAGGCCACCATCGGCCTTCCATGGGGGCCCGAAGGCCAGACGCTCGACCGCCTGGTCCATCCTCCAGCGCTGGAGGGCCCTGGACGTCGCCTCGTCGATCCTGACCCGGCGTGTTTGGCGTCCCTTCGTCGTCTGCCGCACGAACAACCGTCGGCCGCTTTGGACGGCTCGGGGGTCGCAGGAGCACCTGACGACGGACCGTGACGCTGCCGTCGGCGATGTCCGGCCATTGAAGACCGAGAAGCTCGCCCCTCCTGAGCCCAGACGCCAGCGCCAACCTCCAGATGGCGTACAGGCGATCCGACGATGCTGCGTCCAGGAACTGCCGCACGTCGTGGGCTTCCCATGCCGCTCGCTCGATCGAATCGTCACGGGCAGGGGGATCGACCGCCCGGGCCGGATTCACCACCAGGTATCCACGTCGCACGGCGTCCTCGAACGCCTTCGACAACGTAGTGTGGACGATCCGCACCGTCTTCCCTCGGAGCGGTCGGCCCCCACGACCTCCGCGGCCCCGCAGCGTCGCATACAGACCGTCCAGGACCCGTCCGGTGAATTTCTGGAGCGGGACCTGCCCGATGTGGGGGGCGATCCACGAGGCAACCACGGTTCGGTCGGTGTCCCGCCTGTTCGGGGACAAGTCCGCGTTCTGTCGAGACGCCAGCCACTCCTGAGGTAGGCGGCCACAGTGAGTCTGCTCGATGACACGTGGTGGCCCCGGGAGGCGTCGGTGACGACGGCGGCGGCCACTTGCGCCGCCTCCCGCTTTGTCCGGGATAGGTTCGCCCTGGCCCGGTACAACCCGACGGCTCCCTCGACCTCACCTTCAGCGCAGACGGGAGAGTGACCACTGCTATGGGTCCCGATAGCCAAGCCTTTGGGGTGGCCATCCAGCCCGACGGCAAATCGTGGCAGCCGGCGTGGCGGGGTATGCGAACGGAAGCAGCCGAATCGCCGTGGCCCGATACCTCGGGAGCTAAGGCCCCTCCAAGAC
>JBKOXF010000073.1:0-9847 GCA_046724795.1 Actinomycetota bacterium
CCGTGAAGGTCGTGGCGTACACGGCCGGACAGATCCAGATCGACGGGCTGATCGCCCTGGTGGTCGGTCCGTTCTTCTCGCCCTCGGGCGCCCAGCGATCGGCCGCGGTGGGCTGGCGGTAAGCCGGTTCGAACGCGCGCATCTCCTTCGGGGGCTCCGGGTAGGAACAGACCGGATCCCTCGGAGGAGGTGATGCGGGATGGCGACCACGAAACAGATCCGGGCTGCCAAGCGAAACGTGAGGCGAGCGCAGGCCGGCGCGCGGCGCAAGCGCACGATCGCGAACCTGCCGAAGGCGACGCGCCGCGAGCTCGGGAAGCAGGCCGCGCGGGGACGCCAACGCGGCGGACGACCCGGCGCTCGACTCGAGGATCGCAATCGCACGCAGCTGTACGAGCTGGCCAAGCGAAAGGGCATCCCCGGCCGGTCGAAGATGGGGAAGTGGGACTTGATCGAGGCGATCAGGAAGGCGAGCTAGGCGCGCCTCCCTCGCGGGCGGCGCGCCATTCGAGGAACCGATCGAGCAGGCCCTCCCCGCCCCGCGGAGGAGGCTTCGGCTCGAGCCACGACGCCCGCTTCTTCTCGTTCTCCAGGACCACCCACTCGTAGCCGTACGTCCGGGGTCCGGCCCAGAACGGCTCGACCCATCGCTCGTGCCGAAGCCGGGCCACCGCTGCGTACCCGTACCGCGGACGTCCTTGCCAGAACGGCTCGAGCCCGTACAGCACCTGGTGCGGGCGCGTCCGATCCCTGACCTGATCGATCCTGGAGTACTCGCCGACCCATCCGAGCTCGATCCGTGCCCGCGCCACGATCAGCCCGCCGTGCAGCTGGACCCACACACCGTCGTCGGGGGACGTCCCCTCCTTGTACGCCGGTCCGGGTCGGTCGCGCGTCTCGACCGCGAACCCGAGCGACGGCGCCGCGGCGGTGCCGGTCAGGAGCTCGAGAGGGCGGACGACGACGTGATCCATCGGCGTAGGGAGCGTACCCGGCAGGGATGCGACGTTAGCTGCGCGAGACGGTGCAGTCGGGGCCTGCGCACCGAACGACGCCGCTCTCGAATCGCGCGTACGCGATGCGGCCCTGGCGTCGCACGTCGGTGCGGGGGAGGCCGAGCGCGCTCCTCCATTCGCCGCGCTGCCGATACTTCCGGTAGACCGCGCCGTGGAGCCAGAGCGTCGCTGCGCGCTGCCCGTTGCGGTACAGCGCCCCGTTGGGAAAGCGCTGGACCACGCCGCCGCCGACGTGGATCTGTCCGGTGATGGCGAAGCCGGGCCGGCAGCGCAGTGCGTCGTAGCGCTTCCGCAGCGGTCGCACCACGTTGCGGTTCGTGCCGATCCACACCAGGGTGCTCGGGAGCCCAAGTGCGTACTCGAGAGTGGCGCCGGTGATGGTGACGCTGCCGTTCCGACCGAGGAACGTGGTCTGACGGATCCGGTGGCTCGCGTCTCTGCTGGTGTGGACGAACCGGACTGCTGACCCCAGGTGCTGGCCGGTGGCGTGCGAGATCCGCTCGCCGATCGCCAGTCGGAACAACCGGCGGGACCAGGCCCGCAAGGGGTTCGCCTTCGCGTAGTCGCCGGGATCGCACACGGGCCGAAGGTAGGGAAGCGCGGTCCCGCCCCACGCGCCGGCGTTGCTGTCCGTGTGCCCCCCGCTCGAGGAGCCGTAGAAGGCCTGGATCAACGAACCGTGGTACGTGATCACGACGTGGCGCGTATGCTTGACCGCGGCGACCCAACGCCCGCCGTCGAGCTCGGCCTCCTTGTCCCACCCCGCGTACACCTGGTCCTGCGTGCTGGCCAGCACGCCGCAGTCGCACCCGTACCGGTGCTGTCCGAGCCGGTGGATCTTCTCGAACGCGTAGGTGCGGGCGGCCACGGCCTGGGCCTCCATCGCGGCCATCGGCCACGACGTGGGGACCTCGCCCAATCCGAACAGGTACTGCTCGGCCCGGACCACTGCCACGAGACGCATCGAGCAGGTCGAACATCCGACCCCGAACGCGATCCATCCGCGCCCGTATCGGTGCCCGGCCTCGGGGATGCGAACCTGCGCGTGCACGCCCGCGTAGCGAAGGACGGGACGGTCCTGCCACGTTTTGCCGCCGACGAGGTGGCCTCGTTGGGTCACGATCCGGTACCGGCCGTTCGAACGGGTGACGGTCCACGTGGCGCCGGAAGGGATCCGCCCGACGAGTCGGCCGGTGGGCGAGGCTGCGTGGATGGTCACGTCGCCGTTCTCTGCGTTGAGGTGCACGGTCCGGAGGCCCTGCGCGATCCCCACCCGTATCCGCGCGGGCCGATGCCTCACGGGATGTACCCGGGTGCCCGTGTAGTAGTGGCGGAGGATCCTGGTCGCTTCCCACCCGTGCCTGGCCAGTCCGTACGCGCCCCACTGGGACATGCCGACGCCGTGGCCATACCCCCCGCCGAAGAACGTGATCGAGTCGGATGCGCGCGCCGCGCCGCTCGGCACGGAGAGGACGGCTGCGGCGGCGAGGAGGGCGAGGGCGAGCGCTCGTGATCTCATGGGGGGAAGGGGCGATTCGGACAGAGCGAGCTCCGACCCTACACCCCGGCCGCCGTCAGAAGTCAAGCAACACAAGCACACCGCCCGAGTCGGGCGCGCTTAGGATGACCCGCGGTGTCAGCCGACGGATCCAAGGACATCTCGCAGGCCGCAGCCGATCTCGAAGTGCGTCTTCCGGCGGCGCTCGCGCCGCTCGCGAAGTTGGCGTTCAACACCTGGTGGTCGTGGGCGGCGGATGGGCCGGACCTTTTCCGGCGCATCGATCCCGAGCGGTTCGAGGCGACCCACCAGAACCCCGTGCGGCTCGTTCGCGAGGCCTCTCCGTCCGCGATCGGGGCCGCGGCCCGCGACCCGTCGTTCGTCGAACGGATGGAAGGGGTGGCTCGGCGTCTCGACGAGCTCATCGCATCTCGCCCTACTGCCGCACCTCCCATCGCGTTCCTCTGCCTCGAGTACGGGATCCATGTGTCGATCCCGATCTACTCGGGCGGATTGGGGATCCTCGCAGGCGACATCCTGAAAGAGGCATCGGACCGAGGGCTGCCGATGGTGGGGCTGGGGTTGCTGTACTGGCAGGGCAGCTACCACCAGCGGCTCGACCCGACGGGCTGGCAGCACGACTACTGGACCGAGATCGACCACGCCTCACTCCCCATGGCGCTCGTGAGGGATGACGACGGCGAACCGGTCACGGTCAGCGTGCCGGTCCGGGGGCGCGAGGTGGTGGTGCAAGCGTGGCGCGTCGACGTCGGCCGCGTTCCCCTGTACCTCCTCGACACGCGGCGCCTTGAGAACGACGTCCTGGACCGGTGGATCACCGGAAGGCTGTACGTCGGCGACCCCAAGCTCCGGCTGGCCCAATACGCGGTGCTCGGGATCGGCGGGATGCGGTTCCTCCGCGCGTTGGGGATCGATCCCTCCGTCGTGCACCTGAACGAGGGACACCCAGCGCTGGCGACGCTCCAGCTGGCGGCGGAGGCGGTCGCGGATGGCCGTCGGTTCGAGCAGGCCGCGGACGAGGCCCGGTCTCGAACGGTGTTCACTACGCACACGCCGGTGGCGGCGGGCAACGAGACGTACGGCGCGGAGACCATACTGGACGTGCTGCGATCGTTCCCCGACCTTCTCGGCATCGACGATCAGGCGTTCCTCGACCTGGGCCGGGTGTCGCGGGGCGGCGACGAAGGGTTCGGCATGACCACGCTGGCCCTGCGGATGAGCCGGTCCGCCAACGGCGTCAGTCGCCGGCACGGGGAGGTGGCCCGGGCGATGTGGCGGCCCCTGTACCCGGATCGCGATCCGGGCGAGATCCCCATCTCCCACGTGACGAATGGCGTTCACCTGCCCACGTGGATGGGCCGGGGGATGCGGGAGCTCCTCGATCGGTACCTCCCGGCCGGATGGATGCACCGGGGCGCCGATCCGGAGACGTGGAGCGGCGTGCACGCGATCCCCGACGAGGAGCTGTGGGAGACGAGGAGTCGTCTCCGTCAGGATCTGGTGGCGTTCGCGCGCGAACGAAGCGCGTTGGACCGGCTGGCCCGAGGCGAGTCGAGCGACTCAGTGGAGAAGGCGAGGGAGGCGTTCGACCCGTGGGCGCTCACGGCCGGGTTCGCCAGGCGGGTCGCCACGTACAAGCGTCTCTACCTGCTCGTCTCGGACCTGGAACGGGTGTCCCGGATGCTGCAGGGCCCACCGTTCATGCAGGTCATCCTGGCCGGCAAGGCCCATCCCGACGACGAGGAGGCCAAACGGAGTCTCCAGGGGCTCTTCCGCGAGCGATGGGGGAGCCGTGGCGGCGTTCGTGTCACCTACCTCGAGGACTACGATCTCGCGCTCGCCGGGCGGCTCGTCGCCGGGTGCGACCTCTGGATCAACCTCCCCCGCCCGCCCCTCGAGGCCAGCGGCACGAGCGGGATGAAGGCGGCCCTGAACGGCGTGCTGAACCTCTCCGTTCTGGACGGGTGGTGGGCCGAGGCGTTCGACGGCGTGAACGGATGGGCCATCTCGGGGGACGTCGCCGAGACTCCCGGGGAGCAGGACGAACGCGACGCCGAATCGCTCTACTCGCTCATGGAGCAGGAAGTCCTCCCGCTGTACTACGACCGCGACGAGTACGGGGTCCCCCACGGGTGGCTGGCCCGGGTCAAGGCGTCGCTCGCCTCGATCGGTCCGCGCTTCTGCGCCTCGAGGATGCTGACCGAGTACGTCGAACGTTCGTACGGCGAGGCCGTGAAGCTGGGCTGACCCCGACGAGGGTCAGAAGGAGACGACGGGGCAGGTCAACGTCCGCGTGATCCCGTCGATCGCCTCGATCTGCGAGAGAACCTTGCGTCCGAGCTCGTCGAGGGAGCCCGCCTCCGCGAGGACCACGACGTCATACGGGCCGGTCACCGGATCGGCGTCCACGACGCCATCGATGCGCGCGATCTCCCTGCTCACATCGCCCTGTCGACCGACCGCGGTCTGGATCAGGATGTACGCGTTCATCCCCGCTCCCTGCCATCAGGAGCGGGCATCATTCCCGGGCCGGCGCGTGCCTGTCAATCCGCTCGCGCACCAACCAGTACGAACCGCGCCACGCCAGGAGGAGCGCGAGCGTGACGATCAGCGAGACGGCCACGAACGAGAGGTATCGGCCTCCGAGGACGTTGCGGTGCAAGACGAGTCCCCGGACCACGAGGCCGCCGGTGATGCCGACCAGCCAGGTCGGGACGAACCTCCGCCATAAGGGATGGCGGTACAGGTCGAACGTGCCGGCGGCGACGAGCCACCCGACCACCACGGGGAATGCGTCTCGGAACAACCCCCGGGCCCCCATCTCCTTGTGATGGCTGGCCAAGCCCACCAGAGCGAACACCACCAGCGCGATGACGTCGCCGATGACGAGCACCACGTGTCGGCCCCGGAGCACGGCGGGCATCGTCGCAGAGTCGGAGATGCTTCGTACAATTCGCTCCCGGTGGCAGCGAAGAAGCTGAAGGCGAAACTGCAGCGCGACGACCGAGGGACCGTGTCGTTCGTCGTACCCGAGGACGTGGTGGAGTCCTTCCGGTCCGGGAAGCGACCGCCCGTCCAGACCACGATCAACGGCTACCCGTACCGCACACGGGTGGCCGTCTACGGAGGCGTCTCCTACGTGATGCTTCGCAAGGACGTCCTCGCCGGCGCCGGCGTCGATGCAGGAGATTCCGTGAACGTCACCATCGATCTCGACCAGGCCCCCCGTGAGGTGGAGATTCCTCCGGAGCTGACGCGGGCGCTGAACGCCGACCGGGCCGCGCAGGCCGCGTTCGAGAAGCTCTCGTACACCCACCGCAAGGAATGGGCCACCTGGATCGCCGAAGCCAAGCGCGAGGAGACCCGCCGCCGGCGGGTGGCCAGGGCGGTCGAGATGCTCCGGTCCGGCCGCAAGGAGCCGTAGTCGTCGCGTGGCCGTCGTCCTCGGTTTTCGCCACGGCATGGTCGAGAACCCGAACGGCGTCATCTACGCCCGGCTGCCAGGCTTCCCGCTGGCGGCCGAAGGGCTGCGGCTGGCGAACGAGCTCGGGAAGTTGCTCGCCGCCGCCCCGGTGCGTGCGGTGTACGCGAGCCCGCTGGAGCGGGCCATGCAGACGGCGGGGGCGCTGGCCGCGTCGCACGGCCTCGAGGTCACGCCGGACGAGCGCCTGATCGAATGGTCGTTCTGGATGCGCTGGGCAGGGACGTCCTGGGCGGACCTCCCGACCCGGGAGCCGGAGGTGGCCGCGTACGAGCACGACCCAGCCGGGGCCTCGACCGACGACCCCCTCCCGGCGGTGGGGGAGAGGGTCCTGCGGTGGGCTCGGGAGGCGGCGGGGCGGCACGAGGGCGTGGTGTTCGGTGTCTCCCACGAGGCCCCGCTCGCCGCGGCGTACGTCGTGGGCCGCGGCGGGGACTTCTCCGCGTTCCGCTCGGTGAACGTGCCCCTGCTCGGGTCGGTCCGGCTGGAGCCGGGACCGCCCGAGTTGGTCGACCCCGTCTCGGCGTTGCATTGCTGAGGGCAGAACTGGTGGTGGTGTCGGCGACGAATCTCCGGGTGGGATGAAGCGGGTCATCGCGGTCGCCGCCCTCGTCGGCGTCCTGGCCTCCGGATGCGCAGTGACGCGCGTGGGCGGCTCGGAGGGGTCCATCGACCTGCAGTCGTCCGCATCGATCTCGCCCGCCCCGCTCCCTTCGCCTTCCTCGCTCACTCCGTCGCCGGGCCTGACCCCGATCGAGGCCGTGGTGGCGCAGGTCCGCCCGGCCGTCGTGAACGTCACGACGAACCTGCTGGAGTCCAGCCCGTTCGGGGGCGTGCAGCCGGGACGGGGAGTCGGCACCGGCATCGTGATCCGATCCGACGGCGTGGTCGTCACGAACTATCACGTCGTGGAAGGCGCCCAGCGCATCACGGTGATCACGCCGCCGCCGCACCCCCAGCGGTTCGCCGCGCGCGTCATCGGCGGCGACGTCACTGCGGATCTCGCCATCCTGAAGGTCTCGGCGCGGAACCTCCCAACCGTCCCGCTGGGCGAGTCGAAGACGCTGGTGCTCGGCCAGCCCGTGGTGGCGATCGGGTACGCACTCGCGCTGGCTGGCGGTCCCACCGTCACGAGCGGGATCGTGTCAGCGCTCGGTCGGACCATCACGGTCCCCGATCCAAACTGCGCGGAGTGCGGAACCAAGCGACAGCGGACCTACACGAACATCGTCCAGACCGACGCGGCCATCAATCCCGGGAACTCCGGGGGTCCCCTGGTCGATCTGAACGGACAGGTCGTCGGGATCAACACCGCCGGGACGCAGAGCGCGCAGAACATCGGGTTCGCCATCGCCATCGATGCGGCCAAGCCCACGATCGAGGCGGCCATCGCGAACCCGCAGGGGCCGGTGGCGTACCTGGGGGTGGGAACCGTGGACGTCACTCCGGGCCTGGTCTTCCAGTTCAACCTCCCCGTGCGATCCGGCGCGTACGTGGAGAACGTCGTCCCCGGAGGGCCGGCGGCGAAGGCCGGCATCAAGCAGGGCGACGTGATCGTGGCCTTCGACGGGAAGCCAGTGACCGGCTCGAACCAGCTGAGGAACCTGATCCACGCACACCATCCGGGAGACACGGCCTCCGTCACGGTGGTCGAACCGGACGGCACTCGTCACACCGAGTCGGTGACCCTGGGCGTCAATCCGTTGCCGTAGCCGCTTGCCCGGGCGCGCTACGCTGAACGGCCAGAATGCGTGTCCGCTTGCGCAACCCAGACCGCGACGTGGAGGTCGCCGGCCCTAGGAAGGTTCGCGACGTCCTGGCCGACCTGGGCATCGACCCGGACACCGTCCTGGTCATCAGGGAGCGCGCGCTCGTGACCCGCGAGGAGCGCCTCGACGATGACGACGCGATCGAGATCCGACCGGTCATCAGCGGCGGAGCGGGATCGATCACGAAGTGCAAGCGATGCCGCGGTCCCGCGGTCGTGGAGATCCGCCGGCACAACGCGGCGTTCTGCCAGGAGTGCTTCGAGCACCATTTCCGGGAGCAGGTCAAGCGGGCCATCAAGTCGCACGACATGCTGGCTCCGGCGGACCGGGTGCTCGTGGCCGTCTCGGGCGGCAAGGACTCGCTCGCGCTGTGGGACGTGCTGCTCGGGCTCGACTACGACGCCACCGGCCTGTATCTCGGCCTCGGGATCGGTGAGTACAGCGATCGCTCCGCCGACGTCACCCGGGCGTTCGCCAGCGAGCGCGGGGTTCGTCTGATCGAGGTCGACCTTCGGACCGAGTACGGGTTCGACATCCCGACCGCCGGTCGGAAGGGGTCGCGCTCCACGTGCGCCGTGTGCGGCTTGTCGAAGCGATACGTGTTCAACCGCGCCGCACTCGACGGCGGGTTCGACGTCATCGCCACCGGCCACAACCTCGACGACGAGGCGGCGACGCTCCTCGGCAACACGCTGCGGTGGGAGACCGAGTACATCGCGCGTCAGGCGCCGGTGCTGCCCGCGCGCGACGGCATGGTGAAGAAGGTGAAGCCGCTCTACCGTCTCTCGGAGCTCGAGACCGCCGCGTACTCGTTCCTCCGGGAGATCGACTACGTGGTGGAGGAGTGTCCGCTGGTCGCGGGCAACACCCAGCTCCGGTACAAGGAAGCGATGAACGCGATCGAGTCGCGCTCCCCGGGGACGAAAGCCCAGTTCTTCCTGGGGTACCTGGAGCGCGGCGCGCCGCTGTTTCGCGCCCAAGAGCCCGTCGATCTTTCGGCCTGCGAGGAGTGCGGCCAGCCCACGACGGGACGGTTCTGCGCGTTCTGTCGGGCCCGTGCGCAGATCCTGGGGCGCAAGCTCGGTGAGCAGCCGAGCGATCGGGAGATCGTCTCGGAGCTCTCTGAGGAAGTGCTTCCGGCGGAGATGTTCACTCGCTGATGGCGCTGACCGGGCCATTCCAGGACGGCGACCGCGCGCTCCTCATCGACGACCGCGGACGTCGGTTCATGATCCGGCTGCAGCGCGGGGGTCAGTTCCATTACCACGGTGGCGTCGTGCCGCACGACCTCGTCATCGGATCGGAGGAGGGGACCGTCGTGCACTCCACGCTCGGGGGGGATCTCACGTGCTTCCGGCCGCGCCTTCCGGACTTCGTGTTGAAGATGCCGCGCGGCGCGCAGGTCGTGTACCCGAAGGACCTCGGCGCGATCCTCGTGCATGCCGACGTCTTCCCCGGCGTGTCGGTGCTCGAAGCGGGAACCGGCTCCGGCGCGCTCACGCTGGCGCTCGCGCGCGCGATCGGCACGACCGGTCGCGTCGTCACCTACGAGCTGCGCGACGACTTCCACGCCAAAGCCACGGAGAACGTCGAGGGGTTCTTTGGTGAGATCCCCGAGTGGGTGGAGCTCCGGCAGGGAGATCTCCGGGACGTCGTCCAGACCGGGGAGCGGTTCGACCGAGTCGTGCTGGACATGCCGGAGCCGTGGTCCGTGCTCAAGGAGTCGTCCGCCGCGCTCCGGTCCGGCGGCCTCCTCTGCGGGTTCCTCCCCACGACCGGCCAGGTCCAGCAGCTCGTCCTGGCCATGGAGGAGCACGGCTACGAGGAGATCGAGACCTTCGAGGTCCTTCACCGGTCGTGGCACGTCACGGCTCAGAGCGTTCGGCCCGATCATCGGATGGTGGCCCACACGGGGTTCATCACCGTGGGGCGGATCGGTGCCGCTCGGGAGGCATAGGAGAAATGTCCAGCTTCAGGGGCCGTGTCGGAGGCCCGACATATACTCTTGAGCACTGTCGGGGAGGCCGAGAACGATGAGAGAGAGCTTCGACCCACAGGAGCG
>JBKOXF010000036.1:0-33122 GCA_046724795.1 Actinomycetota bacterium
AGTCCATGGAGACCGCGATCGGCATCGCTCGTCCGGGAGGTTCGGTGGGCCGGGTCGGGGTTCCTCAGGACGAGACGATGCCCGCGTCGGATGAGGCCTTCTACGACAACCTCATGATCTCCGGGGGACCGGCGCCGGCCCGCGCCTACGTCGAGGAGCTCCTGCCGGACATCCTCGAGGGCAGGATCGAACCCGGCCGGGTGTTCGATCGGACCCTCCCCCTCGACGAGGTGCCCGAGGGCTACCGGGCGATGAACGACCGGGAGGCGATCAAGGTGATGATCCGGCCATGACGGAGTGGACGAGCGACGAGCTGGACAGGATCGCCGCGGAGGACGAACTGGAGATCGCGTCCGTCGGTGAGGACGGTGCCCTGGGAGATTCGACGACGATCTGGGTCGTTCGGCTGGGAGACGACCTCTACGTCCGGCCCGTGTACGGACCCAGGTCCGGCTGGTTCCGCGGCACGCAGGTCCGCCACGAGGGCCACATCCGATCGGGCGGCGTGAAGAAGGACGTGACGTTCGTCGACGTCGGCGACGGCGACGGAGACCTCGCGGAACGGATCGACGACGCGTACCACGCGAAGTACGACGGCCGGTACCCGCCGCAATACATCGACGACTGCCTCACCCCCAAGGCGCGCTCGGTGACACTCGAGCTCGCCGCGCGGGAGTAGCCTCGGCACCACATGGCACAGGAAGGACGTGAGCAGCGCGTCAGTCCCCTGGAACTCTTCTTCGACCTCGTCTTCGTGTTCGCCGTCACACAGGTCACCACGTTCCTCACCCGCGATCCAACCTGGGGTGGCCTGCTCCGAGGTCTGCTCGTGCTGAGCATGCTCTGGTGGGCCTGGTCTGCGTACGCCTGGCTGACGAACAATTTCGACCCCGAGGAGGGCCGGGTCCGACTGGTCGTCCTCTCAGCAGCGGCGGCGATGCTCATTGCGGCTCTCGCCACGCCTGGCGCGTTCGGCTCCGACGGTGTGATCTTCGCCGTCGCCTATTTCGTCGTGCGGGGACTTCACCTCGTGCTGTTCGTCATCGCGGGCAAGGGCGACCGGGATCTGTACACCGCTGTGATGAGGTTCGTGCCCAGCGCCACACTGGGTTCGGCACTCCTCATCGTCGCCAGTGTCGTCCACGGCACGGTGCAATTGGCCTTGTGGTGCGCCGCGGTGGCGATCACCTACCTCGGCGCGCTCATCGGCCACTCGCGGGGATGGCGGGTCTGGCCGGCGCACTTCGTCGAACGATTCGGCTTGATCATCATCATCGCGCTCGGCGAGTCGATCGTGGCCATCGGTGTGGGCGGGAGAGGGCTTGCGATCGGTTCGGGCGTGATCACGGCCGCGCTCCTCGGCTTCACCGTCGCCGCGTGTCTGTGGTGGTCGTACTTCGACTGGTTCGCATACGTGGCCCAGTCGAGGCTGGCCGAGGTGACAGGGACGGAGCGCGCCGCGCTCGCTCGAGATGGGTTCTCGTACCTGCACCTTCCGATGGTCGCGGGCATCGTGCTGTTCGCGTTCGGCCTGAAAACCGTGCTCCACGACGTGACCGGATCGCTGCCCACGGTCCCCGCGTTCAGCCTCTTCGGCGGGATCGCCCTGTACATGCTCGCGCACGTCGCGTTGCGCCTTCGCATCGGCGGCGGATGGGGGCGGGGACGGCCGATCGCGGCGGTCGTCCTGCTCGCACTCCTGCCGGTCTCGACCGAGATCTCGGCACTGGCTGCCCTGGGCATCGTCGCTGCTGTATGCGTCTGCCTGATCGCGTACGAGTTCCTCCGGCACCGTTCGTCACGGGACTGGATCCGCGCCCGGCGAGGCGAGTTCACCCTCGAGGAGGCGGCGCGAGCCATCGGCGAGGAACGTAGCCGGAGAACCCGCCGCTCACGGCGCGAACCGTGACACGGCGTCGCATCGTCGGCCTGCTCGTGGAGGGATCGGAGGGCACCATGCGGAGGGAGACGAGATCGTGAGCCCACGCGAACCGCGCGTTGGGCTCGTCATGGGCGGCGGCGGGATCGTCGGCGTGTGGTGGGAGGTCGGTGTGCTCGCCGCGCTCCGGGCTCGGATCGCCTGGGATCCGGCCACCGCAACGGTGATCGCCGGGACATCGGCCGGTTCGATGGCGGGTTCGTACGTCGCACTCGGGTACGACCTCGACAAGCTCATCGAGGAACGAACCGCCGATGCCCCTTCCGCCGAGACGCGATCGTTCGGTTCGGGCGACGTCACGACCATGCTCGCCCAGGAGTTGATGGGCCTCTACCTCCCGATGACGGGTCCACTCGAGCAGCGCGCTCGGAGGGCGGGACAACTTGCGCTCGAGCACGGCGGGGTGATGGACGAAGCGGCGTACCTGGCGATGATGGCCAAAAGCGTCGGCACCGACGCGTGGCCCGACGCGGATCTCCGCATGACCACGGTCGACTGCGAGACCGGTGAGACCCACCTGATCGACCGGGGCTTCGGTATGGACCTCGCCACCGCCGTTGCGGCATCGTGTGCGGTGCCGACGATCTTCCCGCCTGTGGAACACGAAGGCCGCCACTACACCGACGGACCTCGCGGACCGTTCATCGTGGAGCTGGCGGCGGAGAAGGACCTCGACGCCGTCGTGTTCGTGGGGCCGAGGCTCGTCCCACCGGGTTTCGAGGGCGCCGACGAGCACGCCGAGCTCGACGCGCTCGAGGCGAAGGGCATGCCTATCGCTCGGATCACCGGCGGCGACCGTCTGTTCGGGATGCTCACCCGACTCATGGATCCATCCGCCGTCCCCGAGGCTGCCGAGGTCGGGCGCGAAGACGGTGCAGTGGCCGCCGACGATGTCCGTCGGGTCGTCGAGGAGGCGCGGACCTAGCGCAACTATTGCTGGGTCATCATCCTGGCGAGCTCCGCACCCGGATCCACCATTCGCTCCCCGGAGACGTCGAGCACGACCTTCTCGAGCTCGCCCGTGAACGGAAAGGGCGCTTCGTACGCCGACGGATCGACGGTGTCGTAGTACGCCATCCCACAACTCGCACCGGTCGTCGAGAAGAGGATCGGCACCGTGTAGGGCAACTCGCCGAACCCGACGACCGCCTCGTCGTGGAACAAGCGGACCTCGGCGGCGGTGCCGCGGCCGATGAGGCTGGGCGGCCCGACGGGTGCGAACTCCATCCTGAGTGCCACCGCGCCTCTGGGAAGGGATTCACCTGATGTCACCGTGAACCGCTCGAGGCCGAGGTAGTTGTGGACGAAGACGAGCCGATCTCCCGCCACGAACAGGGCATATCCCCCGTGGCGGTTGCCCTGGGTCAGGAGGACCCCCTCGGCTCCGCCGTCCGGGATGGTGGCGAACGCCGTGATCGAATGCGCCCGGTTCGTGACGCGGGGCGCCGCGATGAACGAGATCGGCGAGCCTCCCGGAAGGAGCTCGAACACGTGGCGATCGGGACCGGTGGTGGGGCGACGCCCCAGGAACCGAGCGAGATCGGGTGCGGAGAGCGGAAGGACCCCGTAGCGCTCGGCCTCCGACCACCACAACGCCTTCAGCTCCTCGAGCTTCTCCGGGTTCGACGACGCGACGTCGTGACACTCCCCGGGATCGCTCGACAGGTCGTAGAGCTCCCAGTCGTGCGCGTCGAGCTCGTTCAAGATCTGATCCGTGAGGGGTGTCCCGAGCGGGTGGCCGCGTTCATGACCCTCCTTGAGACTTGGACCCGGGTACGGACACACCGCCTTCCAACCGTCGTGATAGATCGACCGGTGGCCGAACATCTCGAAGTACTGCGTCCGGTGCCGATCGGGCGCGGCGGCATCGACGAGCGCCTGCGCGAAGCTGATGCCCTGGATCGGTGACTGCGCCACCCCTCGGATGTGGCTCGGCGGGTCGACCCCGATCACGTCGAGCAGGGTCGGCAACACGTCGATCGCGTGCAGGTACTGGGTGCGCACCTCGCCGCGGGCCTGGATGCCTCCCGGCCACGTCAGGAGGAACGGATCGGTGATGCCTCCGCGATACGTCTCGCGCTTCCACCGCCTGAACGGCGTGTCCCCCGCCCACGTCCATCCCCAGGCGTAGTGGTTGAACGTATCCTCGCTCCCCCAGCGATCGTAGACGGCGAGGTTGTCCTCCAGTGTCTGGGGCGCCCAGTTGAACAGCAACGCCTCGTTCCGGGTTCCGTGCTCGCCTCCCTCGGCGCTGGCCCCGTTGTCCGACAGACAGATGACGATCGTGTCGTCGAGCCGGCCCAGCTGTTCGATGAAGTCGATCACCCGGCCGATGTGATGGTCGGTCTGGGACATGAACCCCGCGAACACCTCCATCTGGCGCGTGTACATCCGCTTCGCGTCGTCGCTGAGCGGCTCCCACAGGGGGACGTCGGGATCCCGTTCGGAGAGCTCCGCCCCCGCCGGCACGAGCCCCAGCTCGATCTGCCGGGCGAAGACCTGCCTCCGGTACTCATCCCAGCCCGAGTCGAACCGCCCGCGGTAGGGCTCGGCCCACTCGGATTCCACCTGGTGCGGGGGGTGCCCGGCGCCGGTGGCGTACCACAGCAGGAACGGTTTGCTGGGTCGGCGACGTGCATGTCCTTGATGAAGGAGATCGCGCGATCCGCGAGATCCGCGTTCAGGTGGTACCCCTCCGCGGGCGTGACCGGGGGGCGAACGGTGTGGTTGTCCGAAACCAACTCCGGGTGGTACTGGTCGGTATCCCCGCCGAGGAACCCGTAGTACCGCTCGAATCCCCGCCCCAGCGGCCACCGATCGAAGGGGCCTGCGGCCGTCGTCTCGTTCGGCGGAGTCAGGTGCCACTTCCCGACGCAAAACGTGGCGTAGCCCTGTTCGAGAAGGATCTCCGAGAGCATGCCGTGCTCGAACCCCATGGTGGCGTTGTGCGCCGGGAAGCCTAGCGGCATCTCGGTGATCGCCGACAGACCGACCGTGTGGTGATTCCTCCCGGTGAGCAGACAGGCTCGCGTTGGAGAGCACAGGGCGGTCGTGTGGAAGTTCGAGAACCGAAGCCCTCGGTCTGCCAACCGGTCCAGATTCGGCGTGTCGCAGAGCCCGCCGAACGGCGAGAGCTGCCCGTACCCCACATCGTCGAGGACGATCACGACGACGTTCGGCGCCCCTTTGGCGGCGAGGGTCGCGCCGGCCACGCGGGCGTCGAGGTCTCCACGGTCCGGCCGATCGATCCGGGGAACGATTCGCCGGAGGGATACGTGACCAGGGGCTCCGTCACGCGCCGAATCCTAGTCGGCCGCTGAGCTCCGTTGACTCCCCCACGGGCTCAGGTTTGGGAGGAGCCTCCCGCACCGGGAGCGACGTCCGTGAAAGGCTCGAGACGTGAACCTGTTGCTGTGGCACGGCTGGGTGCTCGAGGGCGCGGGGTCGAACGTGTACACCTCCCGGATCGCCGAGGTCTACCGTCGGCAGGGCCACGACGTGACGCTCGTCTGCCAAGAGCCGCATCCGGAGCGGTTCCCGTGGATCGACGCCTGGGGCCACGTCTCGGGTGCAGGGGTGGAGGTGGAGAGACGACGTCCGCCCGGTGGTGCCGCCGGACGGTGCACGGTCCTTCGACCGCGGATCGGCTCGCTGCTGCCCGTGTTCGTGATCGATGAGTACGAGGGTTTCGCGCAGGTGAAGCGGTTCGTCGACTGCACGGACGAGGAGATGGACGCATACCTCTCCTCGAACGTGGAAGCGCTGCGCGCCGTGGCCGCGTGGCGTCGCCCGGACGTCGTCATCGCGGGGCACGCGTTGCCGGGCCCGGTCGTGGTGCGCCGGGCGTTGGGAGACGGGTTCGTGGCCAAGATCCACGGCAGCGACCTGGAGTACGCGGTGCGCGAGCAGATCCGGTGCCGCGACCTGGCCGGCGAGGGTCTCAGCGGAGCGAGAATCGTGGCGGGGGCCAGCATGGACGTGCTGCGGAGGTGCGAGGAGCTCGTTCCGGAGTCCACCGGGAGGACGCTGGTCATCCCCCCGGGCATCGACGCAAAGGCGTTCCGGACACGCGCTCACAGCGACGCCCTACGAGAGGCCGCGGCGCTCGTGCAGGCAGAACCCGCTCGTCAGGCCGGTCGGTCCGCAGAGCTCGACGACGCCGTTCGCACGGCGACCGAAGCGGGGGACGCGGCCGCGCTGAACGATCTGGCCAGATCCTATGACCAGACCGTTCCGGATCCCGACGCCCCAGACCGGCTTCGCGAGCTCGCCGGGCTCGAGGGTCGGCTGGTCGGGTACCTCGGGAAGTTCATCCCCCAGAAGGGCGTGCACCATCTCATCGCGGCACTGGCCTTGCTCGGCGAACACACTCCTCGTGGCCTGCTCATCGGGTTCGGCCTCTGGCGGGAGTGGCTGGCGTCCCTCGTTGGCGCGCTCGATCGTGGCGATGTCCGCGCCGTCCGATGGTGGGAGGACGCTACCGGCGAGCACCTTTCCATCGACGACGCGGCGATCGAGAACGCGAGAGGGCTGGCGAGCCGGGTGACGTTCGTGGGGCGGTTGGACCATCGCTTCGCCCCCACCGCGGTGGCCGCGCTCGACGTGCTGGTCGTTCCCTCGGTCTTGGCGGAGGCATTCGCGATGGTGACCGTTGAGGGCGCCGCCGACGGCGCGCTGCCGCTCGTGGCGCGACACTCGGGTCTCGCCGAGATCGCTTCTATTCTTGAGACGAAGGTCAAACGCCCCGGGATGTTCTCGTTCGAGCCCGGTGTGGGCGCGCCCCGCCGGATCGCGGAGGCCGTCGACCGGCTCATCTCGATCCCGGCAGACGAACGGAGAGAGCTCAGGGAGACGATTGCCGCGTTCGCAGGCCGGGAGTGGACGTGGGACCGCACCGCCGAGCGTCTCCTCGAGGCCGCGCGATAGAGCCCTCTTTGCTCAGCCGACCCCGGCCTGAGCGTTCGCCGTCACCCGCACGCCCTCGGCGAAGCTCGTCAGCTGCTCGTCGGTCCAGCCTAGCGCCTCATGCCAGGCCTCGATCTGGACGAAGTGGCCGGCGCCGTCCTCGTACGTGAGGACGTCGGCTTCCCCGTGCTCGATGACGCCGTCGTGGTTGCCGACCTTGACCGGATCTCCCTGCGGGAGCTTCTGCGGCGCGCTCGAGGACAGCAACATGACGACCAGCTTGCCTTCGAAGGCGTCCGGAGAGCTCGCATCGCCTTGCGGCGCGATCGTCAGGCTGAACGGGTTCGAACCCTGGAGGAACCACCCCTCGGGGATCTGATCCACCGTGAACCCCTCCAGCTGCTCGCCGTGGTAGGCCACCAGGCGGACCGACGAGGCGCCGTTCGGTCCGGAACCGTAGTGGGCATGGTTCCCCGGGCCCACCCGGACGAACTTGGGGAGCCCTCCCTGGTGGGTGGAAGCGACGATCGCGCCGACGACAGCAGCAACAGCGACGATGCCGGCGATCGAGAACCAGACCGCTCGGCCACGACGTCGCCGAGCCAACGCCGCTCTCCCCCGACGCACGTCGGCCTCGACCGTCTCCGCCGATGGCGTGACCTCGACGGAGCGCGCCGTTCGTTCGAGCAGTTCCTCGATGTCGTTCATGTCCGACTCCTTTCCGAGTCACCGGTGCCTGCTTTTCTCCGGTCTTCGTGGACAGCTGGGTCAGCGTCGCCCGGAGCTGCGCCAGGCCGCGGGCCGTTTGGCTCTTGACGGTGCCCTCGGTGCAGCCGAGGGCATCGGCGGTCTCCGCGACGCTGGCTCGGTGGAGATGGCGCAGGATGACGGCGGCCCGCATCCGAGGCGGTAGCTCGGCCAATACGCGGAAGACCGCCGCCTCGGTATCTGATGGCGCGGCTGCTTCGACCGCGACGTCGGGGACCTCGGCGTGGTTCTGCTCGTGGCGGACATGGGGTCGGCGCCGCTCGTCGAGGTGCGCGTTGACCAGCAACTTGCGGGCGTACGCCTCCCGTGTGTCCGAGCGGATGCGGGGCCACTTCACGTACATGCGCATCAGCACGGTCTGAACAAGATCCTCAGCCTCGTGTGCGTTACCGAAAGCGAGCAGGGTCGCGGTCCGTAGCAGGCTTCCTCTGCTGCGGAGGACGTACGCGCGGAACTCGTCCTCCCAGGCCCGATCGGACCGTCTCATGCCCTTTCTACGCCACGACATGCTCATAGGTTGCATGGACGTCGGAGGGCAGGCTCAAAGGATCACCGGTGATAGCGTTCGACCGTGGTCATGGTCCTGGGCTTCGAGGGTGGGGGCTCGCACGGGCACGCCATCGTCGCGGACCATGCCGGAGCCGCCCTGGGGATCGGTGCGGTGGAGGACTCCACGAACTGGGAGGACGTGGGGATCGAGGCGGCCGCGGCGGCGGCGAAGGCCTGCGTCCGGTGGGCGCTTCAGGCCGCCGGCTTAGTGCCCGACGCGATCGTCGCGTCGGTGTTCAGCCTCGCCGGCGTGGACTTCCCTCTCGATACTGAACTCCTGGCCGGCATCCCGGCCGCCATCGGGCTGGACGGCTCGATCCGGATCCTCAACGACGCGTACGCATCCCTCCGTGCGGGGACGGACCGACCGTACGGCGTGGTGGTGTCGGCTGGAACCGGCGCGATCGCGGCCGGCAGGAATGCAGAGGGGGGAGAGTTCCGGACCCTCGGACAGGGACCGATGTTCGGGGATTCGGGCAGCGCCTCGGAAGTCTCGGAGGCGGGCGTGTCGGCGGTGGCCGCCGCCCACACAGGGCGTGGGCACCCCACGATCCTCTCCGAACGGTTGCCCGCCGCAGCGCACGCCGGAACAGCGCCCGAGTTCCTGGAGGCGTCCGCGCGCGGCAGGATCGATCCGTCGACCTTCGCTCCCGTCGTGATCGAAGCCGCCGAAGATCACGACGAGGTCGCGATCGGGATCCTGGCGAACGCCGGAAAAACGTTGGGGGACTCGGTGGTGCACGTGATCCGGACGCTCGGCATGGAGAACGCCGAGTTCGATCTCGTCCTGGCGGGCGGACTCTTCCGAAGGGCCAGCTCCTTCCTCGTCGATCCGCTTTTGGACGTGGTTCGACCGATCGCCCGGAACGCGACGCCGGTGCTGCTCCGGGACCCTCCCGTGATCGGCTCCGTGTTGTTGGCGATCGAGCTCGCGGAGGTGGTTCCCTCGGCTGAGACCCGTCAACGGATTAGCGAAAGTGCACGAGCCACGATCGGCGAGTACCGCCCCTCGGAAGGCTGACCCAGAACTTGACTAGCGAACGTATGTTCGATAGACTCCGCTCGACACATGAAGGTCAGTCGAGAGTGCGGACGCACCTTCCTTCCAGTAGACATCTTCGATGCACTGCTTGTCGTTCTCGTGATCTCTGCAGCTGTGGAAATAGGAAGCAGCTCAAGTCCAGCACTTGTTGGGAGTGTCGGCCACAGCAACTCGAGTTCAACCGTAACCGGAAGGGCGGTCGTACACGACATCATGCCGGATACCTGATGGTTCGAGTTCCGGAGCATCCAAGAGCTCGGTGCAATAACGGTTACGTATTCGAGCACATTCTGGTCATGGAAAGGCTGCTCGGAAGACATCTCGACCCGAACGAGTCTGTTCACCATCGAAACGGGATTCGTGATGACAACCGTCCCGTCAATCTGGAGCTGTGGATCCGCCCACAGCCCGCGGGCATCCGAGCCACCGACGCGGTCGAGTGGGCGAAGGAGATCCTCTATCGCTACGGGAGCCTGGCCGCCTCCAGGAACGCTCAGACTCGAGCCTGAGCGTACTTGGAGGCGGGGGGAGTCGAACCCCCGTCCTGGAACGACCGGCTGGGTCTTCTACGGGCGTATCCTGCTGTGTGATCTCGCCTCGAGCCTCCCGCAGGCAGGAGGGGCTCTCGGCCAGCCCGGCTGCGATGTCCGACGGCGGCCACCAGGCGGAACCGTCACCGTAAGCCCGCTCATGACGCCCGGCCCCGAGCCGCAGGCGAACTCGGGCGGACGGCTGCTTAGTGGCTAAGCAGCAAGCGCCAGTTCAGAGTTGGCGTTTGTTTCTGTTCCGGCTTTTAACGAGGCATCCGGAGACCTCGGCCCGCTTCTCCCAGGCGGTACCCGCCCCAGTCGAAGCCATTGCGCCCCCGTATGGAGTTGTCAGCCTTGCCCTTCGAGTATACGGGCGCTACTCGGTGCGGGAGCGCCCCTCGGCCTTGCGCCGATCCGACTCGTCCTTGAAGAGCTTCAGCGCCGGGTTCCGCTTGCCCATCGTGTAGACGAGCCGGGGCGACACCGCGAGCGCGACGTCGGAGACCTTCCCAAGGATGGTCGACGACACGACCTCGGGCAGATCGCGCTCGATGGCCCGGGCCACATCCGCGGCCACCTTCTCCGGCGTCGTGAACGCGCCCGATCGCCTCGCCATCCTCTCGTCGCCCCATCGCGAGAACAGCCCCTCGCGAGCCACGAATGCGGGGCACACGACCGAACAGCTCACCCCGCTCCCCTCGAGCTCCACGCGCATCGACAGCGTCCACCCCACGAGCGCATGCTTCGTCCCCGAGTACACGCTGTTCCACGGCGCGATGGCCTTGCCGGCCACCGACGCGATGTTCACGACGTGGCCGCGATGGTGCTCGAGCATCCCCGGGAGAACGAGCCGCGCGAGCAACATCGTGGAGACCAGGTTCACGTCGACGATGTCGCGGATGTCCCCCTCAGGCATCTCGGCGAACGCCCGGATCGACTCGATGCCGGCGTTGTTCACCAGGATGTCGATGGGGCCGAGCTCCGCCTCCACCGACCGGACCACGCGCATTCGGTCCTCGTCGCTGGAGATGTCGGCCGGAACCGCGAACGCGCCGATCGAGTCGGCGACGGACTTGAGGTCGGCCTCGGACCGAGCCGTGACCGCGACCTTCGCCCCCCGCGCCGCGAGGTCCGTGGCGATGACCTTCCCGATGCCGCGGGACGCACCGGTGACGACCGTGACTGCACCATCGATGTTCATCTGATCCCCTCCCGCCCGGGATTCTGACCGGTCGGCGCCGGAGGCGCACGGGCGGTGGCGTCAGCGCGCGACGACGACCCAGTTCTTGCGCGTGTCGATGTGCTTGCCGTCCGGAGGAGGGGGGTCCCTGAGGGGCTCGCCCTCTGCGAGGGGTGCGCTCTCGTCGGGGGCCGGCACATCCGAGACGGGCGTCGCCGGGGATGGTGATGTGGGGGCCGGCGCGGCGGCAGCGGCCGCGATCGGAGCCGGAGTGGTCGGGGCCGGTGCCACGGGTGCTGGAGCGGCTGGAGCCGAGGCGCTCAGAGCCGGAGCGACCGGAACTGGAGGGACGGGCTCGGTTGGAGCGGACACGCTCGGGGTGGGCACGGCCTCTGTCGAGGGAGACTCGGCCGGTGCGTCGGGGGCCGGGGAGCCGAGGACCGGCACGCTCGGGATGACCACGGTGAACCGGGCTCCCTCGCCGACCTTGCTGTCGACCCGGACCTCGCCCTTCAACGCCACCGTGAGCCGCTTCACCAGGTACAGGCCGAGCCCCACCCCACCGGCCGTCCTCGTGAGCGACGTGTCGGCCTGCCAGAACGGGTCGAAAAGGTGCTCGAGCTCAGCGGGCTGGATGCCGGGACCTTCGTCCTGGACCCAGAAACAGAAGTTGCCCATGGAGTTCCGCGCGCCGACCGTGATCCTGCCGTCCCGCGGGGAGAACTTCCTCGCGTTGCTCAGCAGGTTGGCCAGGATGTTCTCGATCATGGTGCGGTCGCTGTGCGGCGGGCGGAGATCGGCGGGGATGTCCAACGTCAGCCGCGTCTGCCGATCCTCGGCCGATCCCGCAACGGCCTGAACCAGTGTCGCGAAGTCGAACGTCTCCAGCTTTGGCTGCCCCCCTGCGCTCTGCATCCGCGCGGACGACAAAAGCTGGTCGACCAGCTGGAGCAGCCGGTCGCTCTGCTTCTCCATCCGGGTCAGAAATTCCGCGCGGAGGGCGGGATCGTCGCCGTGGCCGGGCTGTTGGAGGGTCTTCAAGAATCCCACGATCGATGTGAGCGGCGTCCGCAGCTCGTGGGACGCCGTCGAAACGAAGTCACTCTTCATCCGATCCAGGTCGCGGAGGCCCTGGACGGTCTCACGCTCCCGCGACAGCAGCGTCTCGAGCTCCGAGGCCTGCTCACGGAGCACCCCCCCGGTCCGGTACGCGATCGGGAGGAGGACCAGCCACGAGAGGAGCAGGCCCAGCGCGAGCAGCAGGTACATGTTCCGGCTGTCGTGTGCGATGGCGGCTCCGATGGGACCGTAGGGCAGATACATCTCGAACGCGCCGACCGGACCGGGTCTCGCGCTGAAAACGAGCGGCACGTACACCTCGAACAGGCCGTGGTACCGGCGGAAGAGCCCCATCGAGGGATCGGCCTCTGCGGTCTTGCTCGGGTCGTACAGCTCGGAGACGACCTCGCCGCTGAAGGCCTCCTCCAGCTCGTCGTTGCCAGTGAACCGCTTCCCGACGAGGCCCGACTGGTTCGCGTAGATGATCCGCTCTCCTTCCGACCAGATCCGGATGGCCGCGACCTCGTGGCCGATCAGGTTCGTTCGGAGGGCCCGGTCCAGGCGCTGGAGCCTGGCCGGTGAGAGCCCGTCCCGGATGTCCTGCGGAGTGAGGAGGGGGAGCACGCCGAGGCGGGCCACCACCTGGGCGGAACTGGTGGCGTCGTCCAGGGCGCGGTGGCGGATCTGGCCCTGGATCGTGTGGGCCAGGACGCCACCAAGCAGGACGAGCGAAAGGAGGCTGAGGACGGCGTAGGTTCGGAAGAGCCCACCCGGAGCCCGAGCGCTACCCCCGTGTCGGCGCAGTATCGCGTTCATCTCGGTCCGATATGCCATCGGGTCACGATGGGCTCAGCTGAAGCCGGGCATCGGGTTTCCAGGCGCCCGGTCCCCTGGGACAATCCCGGCGTGGCGACCCCTCCCGACCCGGCCGTGCGTGAGGAACGGAAGGTCATCACGGCCGTCTTCGCCGACCTGGTCGGCTCGACCGCCCTCGCCGAGCGGCTCGATCCCGAAGACGTGAAACTGATCGTCGGTGAAGCCGTCGCCCGGATCGTCACCACGGTGGAGGAGTTCGGCGGCACCGTGAAGGATCTGGCCGGCGACGGTGTCCTCGCGCTGTTCGGCGCCCCCACCAGCCACGAGGACGATCCGGAGCGCGCCATCCGAGCGGCCCTCCGGATCGTCGAGCGCATCGGCGACTACGCGGCGGAGGTCGAGCGGGGGTGGGGCATCGTCCGGTTCGGCGTGCGGGTCGGCGTCAGCACGGGTCCGGTCGTGCTCGGGACGGTCGGCGCGGGTGCCCGTATCGAGTACGCCGCGATGGGCGACGCGGTGAACACGGCGGCCCGGCTCCAGTCCGAAGCGGAGCCGGGCGTGGTCCTCGTGAGCTCGGAGACCCGGCGCCACGTGGAGCCGCTGTTCGAGTGGGGCCAGATGCGCGCGCTCGAGCTGAAGGGGAAGTCCGCTCCGGTCGAGGCGGTGCCGGCGACCGGGGCGACGGCGGCGCTGCGACAGGCTCGCGGGATCGGGGTCCAGGCCCCGTTGGTCGGGCGGGACCGGGAGTTCGATGTGGCCCGAGAGGTCATCGACGGCCTCCTGGAGGGGTCCGGCGGGATCCTGGCGGTGACCGGGGAGGCCGGGATCGGGAAGACCCGGTTGCTGTCTGAGATCAGAGAGGAGTTCACGCAGGGCCGAGCCCTGCACGGTTCGCCCCACTGGATCGAGGGCCGCTCGGTCTCGTACGGCGAGTCCCTCCCCTACTGGCCGTTCCGGGATCTGCTGCGCGACCGGCTCGGCCTCCTCACCGAGGAGCCCGAGATCCGCGTACGGGTGGCGCTTCGACGAGACGTCGAGCGCCTGTTCCCGGATCGGGTCGGATCCGTGTACCCGTACCTCGGCGCGATGCTCGGCATCACCCTCGAACCCGAGGTGCAGTCACGACTGGCCGAACTGTCCCCGGAGGCGCTGCAATACCGGACCTTCGAGGTGGTTCGGCATCTCGTCGAGCGACTGGCAGGGGACGGACCGCTCGTCGTGGCCCTCGAGGACCTGCATTGGGCGGATCCCACGTCGATCCAGCTCGCCGAAAGCCTCCTCCCGGCGGCCGAGAGTTCACCGGTGCTGATCGTGCTCACCAGCCGGCCCGAGCCCGATCATCCCTCCTGGCGGCTCAAGGAGACAGCGGCGAGGGAGTTCCCGCACGTGTACCGAGAGCTCGCCCTCGAGGCCCTCTCTCGAAAGGCGGACCGCGAGATGCTGCACGCGCTCGTCGGCGCGGAGACACTGCCCGAGGAGCTCGAAGCCAGGATCCTGACGCACGCCGAGGGGAACCCGTTCTTCCTGGAGGAGCTGGTCCGCTCGATCGTCGACGCGGGGGCACTCGTTCGCCAGGAGGGCGGGTGGCGGTACGACCACGACGTGTCGGTCGACCTTCCACCCACCGTCGAGAAGGTCATCCTGGCGCGCATCGACCGGCTCCAGCCGGCCAGCCGCGAGGTCCTCACGGCGGCCTCGGTGCTTGGGCGGCAGTTCGGTCTGCCCCTGCTCGAAGGGATCGCGGGGAACGGCCCGATGCAGGAGACGCTCCACGAGCTCCAGCGCCTCGACCTGGTCCGTGAGGGCAGGCGGTGGCCCGAGCCCGAGTTCCGGTTCAAGCACGCGCTGATCCAGGAGGTGGCGTACCGGACCATCGTCGGCGAGGAGCGCAGAAGGCTGCACCGGCGGGCCGCCGAGTGGCTCGAAGCGCAGTACGCCGGGGACGAGGCCGAGGTGGCAGGCGTGCTCGCGCACCACTGGCTCGCGGCTGCCGACGAGGACAAGGCCATCGCGTATCTTACGCAGGCCGGTGACCGAGCCCGCCTCGAGTACGCGCTGGACGAGGCCATCGACCACTACCGAGAGCTCCTGCCGCTCCTGGAGCGGCGAGGTCGCCGGCACGAGGTCGCGATCGTCCTGTTCAAGTTGGCGCTCGCGCTGCACACGTCGCTGCGATTCGAGGAAGCCAACCGGACCTACCAGCAGGCGTTCGAGTACTGGACGCCGCCCGAGCGATACCCGAGCGAACCGGCCGCCATGTTCCGCCTCGCGACGAGCTTCCTGCCGAACGACCCCGACCCGAAGTCGGCCATCGCCTGGCCCAACATCCAGCTCTGCATGCAGCTGTTCGACCGGCTCGTGGAGGCGTGGCCGGAGCGAACGATCGTGCCGTCGCTCGCCGAGCGATGGGAGATCTCCGACGATGGCCTGCGCTACGTGTTCCACCTCCGCGAGGGGTTGCGGTGGTCGGACGGCGAGCCCCTCACCGCGCACGACGTGGAGTTCGGCATCAAACGGGTCCTCGACCCACGAAACCCCGGCTCCTCGGTGGCCATCTATTACGTGCTCGAGAACGGCCAGGACTACGCGCTCGGCCGCAACGCCGACGCCGACCGCATCGGCGTCCGGGCACTGGACGATCGCACGGTGGAGCTCCGGCTGGCGGCTCCGGCCCCCTATTTCATGAGCGTGATGAACCGGCCGGACTCCGCGCCGCAGCCTCGGCACGCCATCGAGCGTCACGGAGACGGATGGACGGAGCCCCGGCTGCAGGTGGTGAGCGGGCCGTTCCGTCAATCGGAGCGGTCGGCGGAACGGCTCGTCCTGGAGCGACAGGACGGCTACTCGGGGGACCGGCCGGGGAACGTGGGTCGGGTCGACTACGCCTGGACCTCGGTGCGCGCCGCCCTCGATCCCTACGCCCGGGACGAGCTCGACATGATCGCGGTCCGCTATACGCCCCGCGTCGCCGATCTCGTTCCGAGCCTTCCCGGAGAAGAGGTGCTCGGCGCCGCCGGGTGGACCTCGTACATCGCGTTCGACCATACGGATCCGGCGACGTCCAACGTCGAGCTTCGCCGGGCCCTGGCGCACGCGCTCGATCGCGAAGCCATCGCCCGGTCGCTGCCGGCGAACCTGCTGCTCGCCACGGGTGGCGTGGTCCCGCCGGCCCTGCAGGGCCACACGCCGGACATCGCCCCGAGGTTCGACCCCGACACGGCCAGGGAGCACCTGCGGGCATCGGGCGTCGAGGGCGGGCTGTCCCTGGCGGCACTGGACGAGTGGGAACCGGTCATTCGGGGCGCCCTGGACTCGTGGAGGGAGGTCCTGGGACTCGACGTCGTGCTCCGCTCCTGGAGCTTGCAGGAGGCCATGACCATGCGTCGGTCCTGGGATTACGCGCCGATGACGGTGGCCGGGTGGCTTCCCGGCTATCCCGATCCCGAGTACTACCTCCGTCTGTTACTGCACTCCGAGAGCAAGACCAACGAAGGCGGGTTCACGTGGGCTGGGTTCGACGAGCTGATCGAGCGGGCTCGGCAGGAGCGGCGGGATCGGGAACGCCTCGAGCTGTTCCACGAGGCCGACCGGATGGCCGTGGCCGATCGGGTCGCGCTGATCCCCCTCGCATACGGGCGGGCCATGGCGTACGTGAAACCGTGGGTTCAGGGGTGGTGGGAGTTCGGGAAGAGCTCAGCCGCCTTCGCCGATCTTCTGATCGACGACACATCGCCGCGCGCCGGACGGTCCTGATCAGCGGCGCCGGTGGATGGCCTGATCCATCTCCCGGCGGTGCTCGCGCTCCGCGATGGCCTGGCGCTTCTCGTAGGCGCGCTTGCCTCGTCCGAGTGCGAGCTCGACCTTGGCCAGCCCGTGCGTGAAGTACACACGCAACGGAACCAGGGTGAGGCCGCGCTCCGCGGTCTTCCCGATCAATCGTGAGATCTCCGCCCGCTTCATCAACAGCTTCCTGGGACGCTTGGGCTCGTATCCGCGTTTGTCGCCCTGCTCGTACGGCGGGATGTGCAGGTTCTCCAGCCACACCTCGCCGTCCACCACGCGCGCGAACGAGTCCGACAGGGACGCACGCCCACCTCGCAGCGATTTCACCTCGGACCCCGTCAGGACGATCCCGGCCTCGAACCGCTCCTCGATCGCGTAGTCGTGCCGGGCACGCCGGTTCGACGCGACGGTCTTCTCGCCCTCGCGCGAGCTCACGGCAGGAAGGCTAGACCTCCAGGAACCGGCGCATGGCCACCATGCTGGCAGCCCCCGCGACGACGACACCGATTCCGAGCAACACGGGGATGACGTAAAGAAGATCTCCGTTATGGAGGAGGGGGAAGAATGCGACCTTGTTCTGAAGCGAGTCGAAGAGCGCGCGCTTCAGGAGGAACAGGGCAATCACTGCTGCCGTCGCCCCAAGGAGTGCCTCCGCCACCCCTTCAATCATGAACGGGATGCGAATGAACCAGTTCGTAGCTCCGACGAGTCGCATGATGCCGATCTCGCGCCGCCTCGAGAACACAGCCATCCGAACAGTGTTTCCGATCAGCGCCGCCGCGGAGATCAGCACCACCGCTCCCGCGATGAATGCGCCGGTCTTAAGAACGTTCAGGATCGAGAAAAGGCGGTCCAAGACATGTCGCTGGTCGACGATGTTGCTGATTCCGGGTTGGCCCTGCAGTCTCGCCGCCACGACTCTGTACTTCTCTGGGTCCTTGAGCTTTACTCGAAACGAGGCCGGGAGCGCGTCGGACCCCACATTCTCCGTGATGGCCCGCTGGTTGGAGAAGATCTCCTTGAACCGCTGGTAGGCCTGCTGCTTCGACTCGTAGCGGACAGACTCGACTTCAGGCATGTCGACCAGCATGTGGTCCAAGCGCGTGCGGTCGGCATCGCTGATCGTGTCTTGCAGGAAAACAGCGACTTCGACCTTCTCCGTCGTCGCGTCGTAGACGAGGTTGACTTCTCGAGAGATGAGAAGCGCGAACCCAAAGAGGACGAGTGAGATAAAGGTGGTCGTGACTGCGGCGAAGACGATCAGGCCCTGGCGCCTCACGCTGTTCAGGGTCTCGTTGAAGTAGTAGTTGAATCTCGTCGCCATATCCTCAGTACCCGTAGACGCCGCGGTCCTGGTCGCGGACGACCTTGCCGTTCTCGAGCTCGATGACGCGACGGCGCATCGCGTCGACGATCGCATTGTCGTGGGTAGCCATGACGACGGTTGTCCCGATGCGGTTGATGCGATCGAGCAGCTTCATGATCTCGACCGAGGTGGCCGGGTCGAGGTTCCCGGTGGGTTCGTCTGCCAGCATGATCAGCGGGCGGTTCACGAAGGCGCGAGCGATGGCCACGCGCTGCTGCTCGCCCCCGGAGAGCTCGTCGGGGTAGTTGTTGAGCTTCTGCCCCAGCCCGACGATCTCCACCATCTCTGGAACGCGCTGGTCGATCACGTGCTTCGGCTTGCCGATCACTTCGAGCGCGAAGGCCACGTTGGAGAAGACGGTCTTGTCCGGTAGCAGCTTAAAGTCCTGGAACACCGTGCCGATGTTCCGCCGGAGCATGGGAACCTTCCACGGCGAGAGCTGGCCGATGTTCTTGCCGGCCACGAAGATCTCCCCGCGCGTCGGCTCCTCCTCCCTCAACAGGAGTCGAAGCAGGGTGGATTTGCCGGAGCCCGTCGGCCCGACCATGAACACGAACTCGCCCTTCCCGATCTCGAGATTGCAATCGTCGAGGGCGACAACCGTGTCCTTGTAGATCTTCGTGACGTGTTCGCACTTGATCATGGTGTGTGCAAGTTGGGGGAAACGAGCGCGCGCGAGTCTAGCAAATGAGTCCCGGTTTCACACGGAACCCAGTGTCGGCCTATCGGCCGACCGCTTCGCGCGCTGCGGCCGCAACGTGCTTCGCCGAGATCCCGTACGCGTCGTACAGCTCCTCTGGCGAGCCGGACTGGCCGTAGTCACGGGTGCCGAGGATCGTGACCCGGGCGCCGTTCCACTGCGCCACCACCTCGGCCACCGCGGAACCGAGCCCTCCGGCCACGTTGTGGTCCTCGACGGTGATGATCCGATGACAGTCCGCGGCCGCGGCGAGGATGGCGTCGCGGTCGATCGGCGCGATCGTGTGGACGTTCAGCACGCGCGCGGAGATGCCGTCCCTGGAGATCTCGTCGGCCGCCTTCAACGCCTCCTGGACCGTGGCGCCGGTCCCGATCAGGCAGACGTCGGTTCCGTCGCGGAGCTGTACGGCCTTCCCGAACTCGAACCGGTACCCGTCGCCGTTCACGTCCTCGAGCTTCTGTCGTGTGAGACGGAGGTACGCGGGGCCGTCGTGGCCGACGAGGAACTCGACCGCTCCCCTGGTCTCGCGATCGTCGGCGGGCTGGAGCACCGCCATGTTCGGCAGCGACCGCATCGCCGCGACGTCCTCGAGTCCCATCTGCGACGCGCCGTCGTCGCCGATCCCGATGCCGGCGTGCGTCCCGCACAGCCTGACGTTCGCCTCGTTGTACCCGACGGACATCCGGATCACCTCGAGGCGGTTCGCGATGAAGCACGCGAACGATGCGGCGAATGGGATCTTGCCGGCGAGCGCGAGCCCAGCTGCCACTCCGATCATGTTCTTCTCCGCGATCCCGCATTCCACGAACCGGTCCCGGTGCTTCTCACGGAACAGGTGCGTGTACGTGGATTTCATGAGGTCGCCGTCCAGCGCCCAGATGCGTTCGTCCGACCCGGCCTCGGCGAGCGCTTCGCCGAACGACTCGCGTGTCGCCTTCGCCGGCGCCATCACTTGCCACCCTTCTTCAGAGCCTCGAACCGTCGCTTCGACTCCTCCGCGTCGATCCGTCCCTCGAGCTCGGCGATGGCGATCTCGCCCTCCTCCTCGCTCGGCGCCTTGCCGTGCCAATCGGGGTTCAGCTCCATCCACGACACGCCCTTGCCCTTCACGGTGTGCGAGAGGATCAGCGTTGGTCGGTCGGTGACTGTCTCGGCCTCGTCCAGCGCGTCGAGGACCTCCGCCATGTCGTGGCCGTCGATCTCGCGGACGTGCCAGTTGAAGTCGCGGTACTTCTGGGCGACCGGATCGATGTCGAGGATCTCCTTGACCTTCAGGGACTGCTGGACCTGGTTGTTGTCGAGGATCCCGACGAGGTTGGGGACGCCGATCCGCCCGGCCAGCATCGCGGCCTCCCAGATGTGGCCGGACTGCTGCTCGCCGTCGCCCATCATGCAGTAGACCCGCCACGGCGAACCGTCGTGGTGCCCGGCGATCGCCAAGCCGAGCGCGATCGAAAGCCCCTGGCCCAACGAGCCGGTGGCGGCCTCGATGCCGGGGCACCGGATCCGGTCGGGGTGGCCCTGGAGCGGCGACCCGAACTTGCGGAGCGTTCCCAGCCAGTCGCTCGGGATCATCCCGATCCGCGCGAGCGCCGCGTAGACGATGGGGACGCAATGGCCCTTCGAGAGGATGAATCGGTCGCGATCCGGCCACTCCGGTTCCTTCGGACGCAACCGGAGCTTGTGAAGGTACAGCGCGGCGATCATCTCGGCAGCGGAGAGCGTCCCGCCGGGATGCCCGGAGCCCGCCTTCACGAGCATCCGGATGTCCTCGACCCGCAGCTGGCGGGCCTCCTCGTCGAGCTCCTTGATCAGAGCGTCGCGATCGATCCGAGTGGCCTGACTCATGACTGGTGACCCCGCTTCCGTGGTCCGACCTGCCTCCCGGCGATACTAACGGCCGCCCATGCGAACCGTTGCTGCCGAAGCGCCCGCCGAGGCGCCCGCCCCGCGGACGTCGTTCCTCCATCGATTCCTACCCGCTGCATCGGGTCCCGCACTCATCGTGGCGTGCGTCGTGTTCGCCATGCGGGGGTTGGTGTTCCGGAACTTCCTCTCCGGTCAGCACCCCGACATCCTGGCGTTCTGGCTCCCCCGGTACTGCTACCTGGGCCACGCCCTGCGAGCGGGACATGTCCCGGTATGGAACCCGCTGCAGTTCATCGGGGTTCCGTTCGCCGCAGACCCCCAGTCGGGATGGCTGTACGCACCGCCCATGCTGCTGTTCTCCACACTTTCGTGTGGGACGGCCCTCCGGATGATGATCGTGCTCCAGCCCCTCCTCGCCGGTCTCGGGCTGTACTGGTTCCTGCGAACGGAGCGCCTCCACCGCGTGGCGGCCACGGCCGGAGGGCTGTCCGCCGCGATGATGATCTCAACGTCCGGCGTCGGGCTGTCGCTGCCATTCGACGCGATGCTGGCGTGGCTCCCGTTCGTCCTCGTGGGCGCGGGCGGGTTCCTCCGGGCGAGCGCACTCCCCAGGAGGCTGGGGTGGCTGGCCCTCGGGGCGTTCGCGTGGGGGCAGGTGGCCTCCGCGCACATGAGCCACGGGCTGGTCCTCGCGACCCTGGCCACCGCCGCGTACATGGTGGCCCGAGGGGCACATCAGGTGCGGCGGGGCGAGCTTCGCGCCTGGCAGGCCGTGGGGCTCGTGACCGGGTTCTGGGCGTTCGTCCTCGCCGCGAACCTGGCGATCCTGCTACCGCGGATGGCGCTGTTCCAGCGAACGAGCTTGCGCGGCGGCTACGCCGCGATCGGCGGAGCCGCCGCGCGCGCCGCCGGTCTCACCCAGCGCCCGCTGTCACCCGGCGGGTTCTGGAGCGCCTGGCCGCTGGCGTTCGGTTCCGCTCCAGGGTCCTACGCCGGGGCGGTCATCCTCCTGGCCGTGCCGCTCGCGGCACGAGCGTCCCGCAGGTTCCTGACGTACGCCTTCGCCGGCGCAGGGCTCCTCTGTTACCTGCTCACGCTGAACGCGCTGGCCGGCGCGCGATGGTTCCGCGACTTCGTTCTCACGCTGCCCTACGGCGACGTCTACCTCCACAACGTGAGCCGCTTGCGCTACCTGCTGTTCCTGGTCATCCCGGTGCTCGGGGCGCTCGGGATCCAGAGCCTCATCGAACGACCTCTCCCCGCGAAGCGGGTCGCGCTGTGGATGGGCCTCGGCGCTGCATTGTGGATCGGCGTGCCCCTCGTGGCCGGCGCCCATCCCGTTCGGCTCGCGCTGCTCGCCGCGGGAACCGCCGTGGCGGTGCCGGTGTTCCTGTGGCTGGCTCGGCGGCCGAAGCTCGCCGTCGTCGTGGTGGTCGTCCTGGCACTCGAGCTCGTGGGGAGTGCCGCATGGTCGCAGGTCTGGAACGGCAAGACGGTGTACTTCGGCCTGGAGCAGGACGAGTCGGGGCGCAACCTGATGCCGCAGCCGCTGCTGTGGCCGACCGTGTCCGTCACCAGGTATCTGGCGCCCGGCCCCATCGCGCGATCAATGAAGCGCCACCCCGGTCGCTACGACACGTGGGACCAGCCCGAGGTCCAGATCGACAAGGGGTACCTGTTCGACCAGACGCCGCCGACGTGGCCCGCCCTCGAGAACACCCGGGGGATGCTGTTCGGGATCCCCGACTCGATGGGGTACTCGCCGCTCCAGCTCACGCGGTACTGGTCGTGGATCCACGCCGTCAACGGCACGCCGGTCTTCTACAACGCGGCCGTCCTGCACGACCCCACGGCTCAGGATCTCCGCATGCTCGGGGTGCGATATCTGATCGTTCGAACGAGCGATCGCCCGCCGGTCCCCGGGAAGCGTGTGACATCAGAGGGCCGCTACACGCTGTATGAGATCCCCGGCAACCCGAGGGCGTCCTTGGTGAACCGTTGGTCGGTGGTACCCGACGGCCCCCGGGCCCTGCGGGCGGTCACCCTTCCGGGATTCGACCCGCGGTCTCGAGCCGTGCTGGTGCGCGATCCCGGGATCGATCAGGATCCGGGCGCAACCGGATCCGTCACGTACCGCCGCGTCAGCCCGCAGGAGACCGAGCTCCACACGAACACGACCGGTCCCGAGCTCCTCCTGGTCCACGACAGCTTCGACCACGGGTGGACGTACTCGGTGGACGGTGCGCCGCCCGTCCAGGTGCTCTCCGCCGACTACTTCCTGCAGGGCGTTCCGGTCCCCGGCGGACGGCACACGGTGGTCCTTCGCTATTCGGATCCCAGGATCGGCCAGGGTCTCCTCGCCTCGGCGATGGCCTGGGGCCTCTTGCTGCTCGCGATCGTCCTCTCGATCGTGATCCGGCGCCGCCGATCTGCTCAGGCCCCCGCCGACGTGTAGCTGTACTTGGGGCCTCGCCCCGTAGAACGGTGTGGGTGAGGTCTCACATGCTTGCTTTCGTGAAGCGAGGGACCCGGATTGCTCCTACTCCGCATTGCGGCGGCGGCGAAGCTCCGCCTCGATGAACCGGTCGAGGTCGCCGTCGAGGACGCGGTCGACGTCGCCCATCTCGACGTCCGTCCGGTGGTCCTTCACCATCCGGTACGGGTGCAGCACGTAGGACCGGATCTGCGACCCGAAGTCGATCCCCCGCTGCTCACCGCGCAGCTGCTCGATGCGCTCCTGGCGCTCTTCGCGCATCCGCTCGGCCAGCCGGGACTTCAGGATCTGCATGGCAACGGCGCGGTTCTGCATCTGTGAGCGTTCGTTCTGGCACGCCGCCTGGATGCCGGTGGGCAGGTGCACGATCCGCACCGCCGAGTCCGTCACGTTCACGTGCTGGCCGCCGGCGCTGGAAGAGCGGTACGTGTCGATGCGCAGGTCCTTGGGATCGATCTCGATGTCGACGTCCTCCGACAGCAGCGGGATCACGTCGAGGGAGGCGAACGAGGTGTGGCGCCGCGACTGCTGGTCGAACGGCGAGATCCGGACCAGCCGGTGCACGCCCCGCTCGGCCGACAACAGACCGTACGCGTACGGTCCCCGCACGATGAACGTGGCGCTCTTGATGCCGGCCTCCTCCCCCGGTTGGACCTCGTCGAGCTCGACCTCCAGGTCGTTGCGCTCGGCCCACCTCAAGTACATGCGAAGCAGCATCTCGGCCCAGTCCTGCGACTCGGTGCCGCCCGCGCCGGCGTGCAGCGAGGCCACGGCATCGTTCTTGTCGTACTCCCCGCCCAGCAGCGTGGCCAGCTCCAGACGCTCCACGTCGTGCTGCAGTGATTCCAGGGACTTGGAGAGCTCCGTGGCCAGTTCAACGTCCTCGGCCTCCGCGAGGAGCTCGTCTATCGCGCGTGCATCTTCCAGCTTCCGCTCGAGCGCTTCGTATCTCTCTACCTCGGCGCGGACGCGCGACAGCTCCCGGTTCAGCTGCTGGGCGCGGGCCTGGTCGTCCCAGACGTCGGGCTTGGAGGCTTCCTGCTCGAGCTCGTTCAGCCGAGCGCGTTTGGCGTCGACGTCAAAGGTACTCCTTCGCCGACACCAGCCGAGCGGAGAGATCGCGCAGCGCTTCGGAGTGCTCCGTCATCTACGCGGTCGCTCCGTGGCACTTCTTGTACTTGCGGCCGGACCCGCACGGGCAGGGCGCGTTGCGCCCGATCTTGTCGCCTGTGGCCTGCGTGACGGAGGCCTCTTGTGCGTCGCCGTGCGAGGTCATCACCCGCTGCGGCCTGGGCCGGGCCGGCTCGTCCTGCCGGACCAGCTCGACCCGGTAGATGTAGCTGACGAACTCGTCTCGGATCCCCGCCTTCATCTCCTCGAACATGGCGAACGCCTCGCGGCGGTACTCGGTGAGGGGATCGCGCTGGCCGTACGCCCGCAGGTGGATGCCCTCCTGCAGGTAATCCATCTCGTACAGATGCTCGCGCCACTTCGTGTCGATGATGGTGAGGAGCACCATCCGCTCCAGCTCCCGGAGGATGGGCTGGCCATCGTTGTCCGTGCCGAGCTGCTGCTCGCGGTCCTCGTACAACCGGAGGGCCTCGTCCAGAACCTTCTCCTCGACCTCGACGGGATCCTCGATCCCCTGGAGGTCCTCGATCGCGAAGGCCGTGGGGTACACGCTCGCCATCGCGGCATGCAATGCCTCGAGATCCCACTCCTCCGGGAAGACCTCCTTCGACACGTACTGGCCCACGAGCGAGCGGATCGCCTCATCGACCATCTCGACGGCATCGTCCTTGAGGTCCAGGCCCTGGAGGATACGCGAGCGCTCGCCGTAGATGACCTCGCGCTGCTTGTTCATCACGTCGTCGTACTTGAGGATGTTCTTGCGGGTCTCGAAGTTCTGGCTCTCCACCTGCTTCTGCGCGGTCTCGATGGCCCGGGACACGATCTTGGCCGTGATCGGCTCGTCGTCCGGCCACTTCAGCCGGTTCATGATCGAGGCGATCTTGTCCGAGGCGAACAGGCGCATCAGGTCGTCCTCGAGCGACAGGTAGAACATCGACTCGCCGGGGTCACCCTGACGGCCGGAGCGTCCGCGGAGCTGGTTGTCGATGCGGCGTGACTCGTGCCGTTCCGTGCCCAGGACGTACAGGCCGCCGGTCTCGACGACCTCATCGTGCTCGGCGTCGGTCTGCGCCTTGAACTTCGCGTAGATGGGCTCGTATTCAGCCTCGTACTCCGCCCGTTGCTCGTCGTTCACCTCGTCCATGAGGTAGCGGTCGTTGTCGAAGCCACGCGCCACCATCTCCTGGCGGGCGAGGTACTCGGGGTTGCCGCCGAGGAGGATGTCGACGCCACGTCCGGCCATGTTCGTCGCGACGGTGATCGCGCCCTTCCGGCCGGCCTGGGCCACGATCATGGCTTCCTTCTCGTGCTGCTTCGCGTTCAGCACGTGATGCGGGATGCCGCGCCGGTTCAGGTACCCGGACAGCCGCTCGGACTTCTCGATCGACACGGTGCCGACGAGCACGGGCTGGCCCTCCTCGTAGCGCGCCGCGATGTCGTCGGTGACGGCGTTCCACTTCGCGTCCTCGTTCTTGTAGATCTGGTCCTGCTCGTCGGTGCGGACCATGGGCCGGTTCGTGGGGATCTCCGCGACGTCGAGCTTGTACGTGTCCTGGAACTCGGCCAACTGCGTCTTGGCCGTTCCGGTCATGCCGGCGAGCTTGTCGTACATCCGGAAGTAGTTCTGGATGGTGATCGTGGCGAGGGTCTGGTTCTCCTCTTTGATCCGGACGTTCTCCTTGGCCTCGATGGCCTGGTGGAGCCCCTCGGAGTACCGCCTGCCTTCGAGCACGCGCCCGGTGAACTCGTCGACGATCTTCACCTCGCCGCTCGTCACCAGGTAGTCGACGTCGCGCTTGTAGAGCTCCTTGGCCCGCAGGGCGTTCTGGAGATGGTGGACGAGCGGCGTGTTCACGTGCTCGTAGAGGTTGTCGATGCCGAGACGCTCCTCGACCTTGCGCACGCCCTCCTCGGTGACGGCGACGGTGCGCTTGGACTCGTCGATCTCGTAGTCGGTGTCCTTGCGCAGCGACGGGACCAGCCGGGCGAACGTCACGTACCACTTCGCCGAGTCCGCCACCATGCCGCTGATGATCAGCGGGGTCCGGGCCTCGTCGATAAGGATCGAGTCGACCTCGTCCACGATCGCGTAGTGGTGGCCCCGCTGCACCATGTCCTCCAGACGCATGGCCATGTTGTCGCGGAGATAGTCGAACCCGAACTCGTTGTTCGTGCCGTAGGTGATGTCCGCCGCGTAGGCCGGCCTGCGCTCGCCCGGCTCCATGGTGGCCTGGATGAGCCCGACCGTCAGGCCGAGGAAGCGGAAGATGCCGCCCATCCACTCGGAGTCGCGCTTGGCCAGATAGTCGTTCACGGTGACGATGTGCACGCCCTTGCCGGCGATGGCGTTGAGGTACGCAGGCATCGTGGAGGTGAGGGTCTTGCCCTCACCGGTCTTCATCTCGGAGATGTTGCCCTGGTGCAGGACGATCCCGCCGAGGACCTGGACGTCGAAGGGCCGCTGGCCGATGGTGCGGCGCGCGCCCTCACGGACGACGGCGTAAGCCTCGGGCAACATGTCGTCGAGCGAGTCGCCCCCCTGGAACCGCTCCCGGAACTCCTGGGTCTTCGCACGCAGCTCGTCGTCCGACAGATCCTCGAGCTCCGGCTCGTAGGTGTTCGTGAGGTCGACGAGGTGGCCGAGCTTCTTCAGCTTCCGGCCTTCTCCCATCGAGAGGAACTTGTTGAGATCGACCACGAATGTGTCCTCGGCGTCGGGGCGTCGGTGCCTGAGGATCGATTCTACCGGCCGGAAATGACTTCGCCGGGTTCTCGCAGCTCGGGGACCACAGGCTCGGCGAGCCTCCCACCGGGCAGGTAGTCCTCGGCGTGGCCGAGCGGCGAGAACAGGTAGAAGCCCAGCGCGATCGCTATCAACACCAGCCCGATCGAGAAGTAGATCAGAGCGACGTTCCCCGTCCAATGGATGAGGAACCCGCCGACGAGGGCCCCGAGGGGCTGCGCCGACCAGGCCAGGACCCCCGCGATGCTGATGATCCGGCCCAGGAGGTGCTCGGGGACGATGGCCTGGCGAAGGCTCCCCGTGTTGATGTTGAAGAAGATCCCGAGCCCCGAGATCAGGCCCCACAGCACCAGCGCGAGCCAGTACATCCGGTTGTACGCGAACCACGCGGTGAGGACCCCGATCGCCATCAGGGAGCCGAGCGCGGCCGGGGCGAACGTGAGGCGCCTGCGGATCGCCCCCGCCAGGAGGCCCAGCAGGACCACGCCCAGGCTTCCCGCCGCGAACAGGAACGCCACCCGCGTATCGGTGGCGGAGAGCTCGGTTTTCGCGAACAGCACGAGCTGCGAGAACGTGGTGACGGCGACGAAGTTGAACAGGGCCATCATGGCCGAGATGTTCCGGAGGACCGGATGGCGGAGGACGTATCTGAGGCCCTCGACGACGTCGGCTCGGATCGTGCTGCGGCCGCGGTCCTCCCGCTCCTGGTTGAAGCTGCCACGCACGAGCATGAGCGTGAACGCCGAGACGATGAACGACGCGGCATCGACGATGAGGACGTCGTAGACCGGGGCCACGGACAGGAGGAGGCCGGCGAGGATCGGGCCCGCCACCTGCGCCGCGGAGTAGCTCGCCTGGATCCGGCCGTTCGCAGTGACCAGGTCCCCCCTGCCAACCAGGCTGGGGATGGCGGCGAACTCGCCGGAGTCGAACCAGATGGTGAGCGTCGAGTTCGCGAACGCGACGGCGTACACCTCCCACACCTGGAGACCGTGCGTGTAACCGAGGATCGGGATCGTGACGACGACGAGCGCCCGGGCCACGTCCACCACGATCATCATGCGCTTGCGGTTCACGCGATCGACCCACGCCCCGATCACGAGGCCGAACAGCAGGTACGGAACGAACTCGGCGGCGGCGGTGACCCCGAGGTTCACGGGCGAGCCGGTCAATTTGAAGACGAGCAGCGGGAGCGCGAACAGCGTGAACGAGCTGCCGAGCTGGGAGATGGTTTGCCCGACGAAGAACCGCCAGAAATCGGGAGACAGTCGCGTGGCCCGGGTGCTCACGGGCTCACTGTATGTCGAGCAGTTTCTCCTTGACCGCGTAGACCACGGCTTCCATCCGCGAATGGAGGTGGAGCTTGTCGAGGATGTTGCGGATGTGGTTCTTCACGGTGTTCTCGGAGATGAACAGCTTGTCAGCGATGTCCTTGTTGTTGAGGCCCTGAGCGACGAGCCGCAGAACCTGGAGCTCCCGATCCGTGAGCTTCGCGGCCACGCCCTTGGAGTCCCCGCCGCGCTGGCTCAGCGCCGCGAACTCCGAGAGCAGCTTGGAGGCCATTGACGGCGAGATTCGCGACTGCCCGGACCACACCGAGCGGATGGCGTCCGGCACCTCCTCGATCGAGATCTCCTTGAGCAGGTATCCCGACGCGCCCGCCTTGATGGCCTCGTACAGGTCGGCTTCCTCGTCGGACATGGTCAGCATGAGGATCTTCACGTCGGGAAGCTCCTCGCGGATCTGCTCCGTGGCCTCGATCCCCGATCGTCGGGGCATCCGCACGTCCATCAATACGACGTCCGGTCGAAGGGCCCGGGCCCGCTCCACGGCCTCGGAGCCGTCGCCCGCCTCCCCGACCACCTCGATGTCGGGCTCGCCGGTGAGCACCATCTGAAGGCCACGCCGGAAGAGAGCATGGTCGTCCACGATGAGGACCCGAAGCGTTGTGCCCCCACCGGATGGTCCTGGCTCGGTGCGAGCCACCGCCGGCGCTCCCTCCCCCCCGGAATCGGCGCCCCGGACGGTGAATCTTTCTTCACGGTTCCCGCGAGCGGCCCTCCGGGGCGATACGCGGGGATTTTAGACGATTGGCTGACGGAAGTGGCCCCTTTTTCCGCTTCTCCCGATAATCCCGGACCTGTCGCTCGAGCCGCTCCACCAGCAGGTCGAGGGCCGATTCGACGTCGGGCGCCGAGGCGGTGGCGCGGAGGGTCTTCCGGGGCAGGACCAGCGTTCCTTCGAGTCGCTTCGTCCCGTTCAGGCGGGCATTCCGTTCGGAGCGCACCTCGATCTCGAGGGTGGCGGCGCGCGGGTCCAGACGCGTGAGCTTCCGAACCTTGCCGGCAGCTCGGGTCCGCTGCTGCTCCGTGATCCGGACGCCGCGACCCCTGAGCGTCAGCTCCACGTCGCTTCCTCCCCCCGACGGAACAGGCTCCCGTCCGACTGACCTGGTCTTTGCCCCCACACTCGCCTGCCGAGGGGTTCACCGCTCACGCGGCTTAGCTCCTTCTCCCGGGTCACCGGGGCAGGGCTTACATCTAAATCGCACCATGCTCAGGAACCAACGGTCCCCTTACGTGGGTCGCTTCGCCTGCGACTGGCATCGACTTCCGAGACATCCGTCCCGGGCAACCACAGACTCGAACGGGAGCCCGGCCGAGTATAGCAACGGGCCGGAAGCGGCCCGGACGCGGCCCGAGCGGCCGTGAGCAGGTGGACCTCATCGGCGCCCGCCGCGCGCAGAGCCCGCGCGCACGCGGCGGCGGTGGCGCCGGTCGTGAGGACGTCGTCGACGAGGAGGATGCGAGGCGGGGCGCGAACCACGGCCCGGAACGCGCCCTGCATGGCGGATCGGCGCTCCGTGCCTCGCCGCGCGGTCTGGGGGTCGGTGTCCCTGGTTCGAACGAGAAGCCGTCGCCTCGGGATCCCGGTCCTGCGTGCCACGATCGCCGCGAGCGCCGCGGCCTGGTCGTACCCGCGTGCCGCCCGGCGCCTCCCCGAGAGCGGCACCCAGGTGAGGAGATCCGCCGAGCTCGTGGACGCTGCGGCCATGGCCCGCCCCAGTGCTTCGGCGACCGAGCGCCAGCCGTCGAACTTCAGCCGGAGCAGGGCGGAGCGGGCCGGTCCCGTGTACAGGAAGGGAGCACGCGCCGTGTCGATCTCCGGCGCCGGACAGTGGCGGCACCGCGCCAGCTCCTCCTCCGCCGGCATCCCACAGATCGCACACTCGGGCGGAGAGAGGACGACCAGGTCGCGGCGACACGCCACACAGAAGGGCCATGCACCCGCGCCCCCCGACCCGCATCCGGCGCAGCGGGGCGGAAACAGCACGTCGAGGATCCTGCCGGGCACGGCGCGACCGTATCGGGTGCCAGTGACACGACCTGGCGCCGTCGCTCGCTACGGCAGCTTGACCGTGATGCCGGAGCCCTTCCCTCGGGCCTTGCCTGCCACCTCGATGCGGAGCGTGGTGTGCGAGCGGAGCAGCGGGTAGGCCTTCAGCGTCCCCCGGCCGGAGGCGGGTTCCACCTCCTGCTCGACGACGTCGAGCCTCCGATCATCTGCGAACAGACGGACCGCCACTTCCTGTGGAGGATCGATCGAGAATCGAAGGGTGGCGCCGTCCGTTCCCGACTGGCACCGCTCCACGATCACCGTCGACGCACCCACTTTCACACGTCTGTCGACGCGGACGCTCATGGCCCGGACCGCCGACCGGGGCCAGGGGACGCAGAAGCGCTTCCCGCCGCCCACGGTCCTGGGAGCGCCGTCGACGTCCACGTCGGCCTCGAGGCCGTACCACGCCGGCTCGAGGTCGGAGATCGTGAACTCGAACGGGACGAACAGGTCCCGCCGGGGCGGCACGTCCAGCGTCACGGGTTCGATGTGGATCTGCCGAGCCCCGGGTCCGGGGACACGAACCACCCGCGCTTCGTGAAAGGCCACCTGATGGGGATCGCGTCCCCCGGCGCGCACAACGAACGCACCCTTCACCGTGGCGGGGAACCTCTCGAAGTGCGCGACGAGCGAGATGTCCTCAGCCACCGGCACCTGCCATCACGTCGTGGATCGATTCCGGGAACGGACGCCGGAGCACCCCCCGTTCGGTGATGATCGCTGAGACGAGCGTCCCCGGAGTCACGTCGAACGCGGGATTGCGAACCGGCGTCCCCTGAGCCGCGACGGCGATCCCGAGCGGGGCGGTCACCTCCTCCGGGCCGCGCTCCTCGATCGGGATGCCCGCCCCGGTCGGCGTCGCGGTGTCGATGGTCGAGGTCGGGGCGGCGACGTAGAACGGAACGTCGTGATGGCTCGCCAGCACGGCGAGGCCGTACGTGCCGATCTTGTTCGCGACGTCGCCGTTCGCCGCGATCCGATCCGCGCCCACCACCACCAGATCAACCAGCCGGGCGCGCATGAGGGAGGCCGCCACGTTGTCCGCCACGAGCTCGAAGGGGATCCCGAGTCGGGCCAGCTCCCAGGCGGTGAGCCGCGCCCCTTGGAGCAGCGGGCGCGTCTCGTCGACGATCACATGGACGCCCTTCCCCCGCCGGTGCGCGATCCAGATCACTCCCTGGGCCGTGCCGATGCCCGCAGTGCAGAGCATCCCCGTGTTGCAGTGGGTCAGGATCCGCGCGCCGTCTGGCACGAGTGACGCGCCGTGCTCCCCGATGGCCGCGCACGCAGCTTCGTCTTCCCGCTCGATGGTCCGGGCCTCATCCAACGGGTCGGTCGCGGAGAGTACCCGTCGCACGGCCCATCGGAGGTTCACGGCGGTGGGTCGCGTGGCGATCAGCAGGTCGCCGGCGGCCGCGAGCGACTCGCCGCGATCGGCGGCGAGCGCGAGCCCGTACGCCGCAGCGATCCCCAACATGGGCGCACCGCGCACGGCGAGCCTGCGGATGGCGTCCGCCACCTCGTCGACCCTCCGGCAGTCCAGAACGACCTCGTCCTGCGGCAGCCTGGTCTGGTCGAGGACGCGCACGCATCCGTCCTCCCACGCCACTGGGCGCGGGATGGATGGTGCGATCGTCCCCGGCCTCAGGTCCCGAGCTCCCACGACTTGAGGTACCGCTCCTGCTCGTCGGTCAGCTCGTCGATGTCGATGCCCATGGCCCGGAGCTTCAGCCGCGCCACCTCGGCGTCGATGTCCGGCGGCACGGAATGAACGCCCGTGCCGAGCGATCCCCGCTCGTGTTTCGCCAGCCACTCCACCACCAGAGCCTGATTGGCAAAGGACATGTCCATGACAGCCGCGGGATGGCCTTCCGCCGCCGAGAGATTCACCAGACGGCCTTCGGCCAGCAGGTGCACGCGTCGTCCGTCGGCGAGGCGATACTCGTCCACGAAGTCGCGGACCCGCCGCGGCTCGCCCCCGAGCTCGCGGAGCGCCTCCTTGTCGATCTCCACGTCGAAGTGGCCCGAGTTGGCGAGGACCGCTCCGTCCTTCATGAGCTCGATGTGCTCGCGCCGGATCACCGACGTGTCGCCGGTCACCGTCACGAACACGTCGCCCTGCCGCGCCGCCTCGCGCAGCGGCATCACCGTGTAGCCCTCCATCGCGGCCTCCAACGCGGGCAGGGGCTGGACCTCCGTCACCACCACTCGGGCCCCGAGCCCTCGGGCCCGGGACGCCACACCCCGCCCGCACATCCCGTACCCGCACACCACGATGGTGCGTCCAGCCAGCAGGAGGTTCGTGGAGCGGAGGATGGCGTCGATGGTCGACTGGCCCGTGCCGAACCGGTTGTCGAACAGGTGCTTGGTGTTCGCGTCGTTCACGGCAACGATCGGATATGCCAGCACGCCGTGCTCGGCCATCGCTCGCAGTCGGATGACGCCAGTGGTGGTCTCCTCCGTGCCGGCGACCACTTCGGGAAGCTGGTCCTTGCGTTCAGTGTGCAGTCGTCCCACGAGGTCGGCGCCGTCGTCCATGGTGATGTGCGGCTTCAGATCGAGCACCGAGTCGATGTGCCGGTAGTACGTCTCGTTGTCCTCGCCCTTGATCGCGTACACCCACACGTTGTCGTCCTCGCACAGGGCCGCCGCCGTGTCGTCCTGCGTCGACAGCGGGTTCGAGGCGCAGACGTAGACCTCCGCCCCGCCCGCCACGAGCGTCCGGACCAGGTTCGCGGTCTCGGTCGTGACGTGCAGGCACGCCCCGATGCGGATGCCGTCGAGGGGCTTCTCCTTCTCGAACCGTTCGCGGATCAGCTCGAGCACGCGCATCTCGGCCGCCGCCCACT
>JBKOXF010000077.1:0-12538 GCA_046724795.1 Actinomycetota bacterium
GTGAACGTCCGTCCCCTCATGGTCATCCCCTCCCCCGAAAGAGCCGCGACGACCCTCTCATGGAATGCGGGCGAACAGAATGATTGGCTTGCGAGCGTTCGATGAAAAAACGTTGGCCGGACGGAAAGAGAAAGGCCGGGCTCGCCACCCGGCCCTCTCGATCGTTCGCGACTACTTCACGTCGACGCTGGCGCCTGCCGCCTCGAGCTTCTCCTTCGCGGCGTCGGCCTGCTCCTTGGGAACGCGCTCCAGAACAGGCTTCGGCGCGTTGTCCACGAGGTCCTTCGCCTCCTTCAGGCCGAGGTTCGTGAGGGCACGGACCTCCTTGATGACCTGGATCTTCTTGTCGCCAGCCCCGGCGAGGACCACGTCGAACTCGGTCTTCTCCTCGACCTCTTCCGCGGCGCCGCCGGTGCCACCCGCCGCCGGCATCGCGGCCATGGCCATCGGGGCCGCCGCCTGGACCTCGAAGGTCTCCTCGAACTTCTTGACGAACTCGTTCAGCTCGAGGAGCGTCATGTCCTTGAACTGATCCAGCAGCTCGTCCGATGTCATCTTCTTCGTCGCCACCGTTACGCTCCTTCCTCCTCGGAACTCTCTTCACTCGATGCCTCGGCCGCAGTCTCCTCGGCCGACTCGTCTTCAGCCTCGGGCGTGGGCTCCGCCTCCTCCACGGCCTCCGCTTCCGGTGCGGCGCCGGCCTCTGCCTCGGGCGCGGCCTCCTGGACCTGGGGCTCCTCGTCAGGTACTGCCTCCGCCTCCGCCTCGGCCTCAGCCTCGGATCCGACCTCGGCCTCGGATCCGGGCTCCGCCTCTGGTACCGGCTCCCCCGCGGGTTCCGCCTCCGCCGCCGGTTCCGCCTTTTCTCCCGACTCAGCCGCGACCTCGGGCTCGGCTTCCGTCTCGCCCGGGAGCTTTTCCCCGAACGCCTGCAGCACGGCCAGGAACCGGCTCTGCAGCGCCTTGAACCCGTAGGCGGCCCGGGCCATCTCGGCCTTAGCCAGCCCGGCCATCTTGGCCAGCAACACCTCACGCGGCTCGATCGTCGCGAGCGCCTGCGCCTCCTCCGGCGTCAGCACCCGGCCCTCGACGAACGCGCCCTTCAGCACCAGGGTGCGGAACTTCCGGGTCGCGTCCACCAGGCTCTTCGCAGCAGCGATCGGGTCGGTGCTGACGAACGCAACGGCGGTGGGCCCTTCCAGCAGTGATTCCAGGTCGGAGGCCTCGGATCCCGACGTGGCCAGGCGCATCAGCGTGTTCTTCACCACGGAGAACTTCGTCCCGGCGTCCGACAACGAGCGACGGAGAGCTCCGGATTCCGACACCGTCAGCCCGCGGAAGTCCGCCAGGAACATCGCCTCGGATGCCTCGATCCGGGCCTTCAGCTCCTCGACCTTTTGGACATTCTCAGTCTTCGGCATGGCTCCTCTTCACAAGAAAACGCCCCCGCAGACGGCGCGGAGGCGTCACACGTGCGCTCGACCTCTGCCTCGGCAGGTACCCGTCGCCGGGATTGTGCTCTCGCCCCTGCTGTCTGCGGCGGGCCATAGCGTAGCGGCCCCCCCGGGAACTGTCACTACCCGGTGCTACGCTCCGCTTCGATGGAAGTCGCGCAGTGGACCGCCATCGCGATCGTGGCCGCCGGCCTATTCGGCGCTATCTTCTACCTCGGCTCGAGGATCGACGCCCAGGGGGCGAGCCTGGGCACGAGGATCGATGCCCAGGGGGCCGAGCTCCGAGCCGAGATCCGCGGTCTTCGGGATGATCTCGGGGGAAGGATCGACGCGCAGGGAGCCAGCGTCGCGGTGAGGATCGACGCCCTAACAGCCCGCGTGGACGGCATCAACTCGAGACTCGACACGACGAACGCCCGAATCGACGTTCACCTGGAACGACACACCGGCTGACCCGCCAGACGCAGCCCGCGCCAAACGCTAGGACGCCGCTGCGGCGTGCGTCTCGACGCCGCGGAGCCGGGCGGTGTCGATGTGGATCCCCGGACCCATCGTCGTGGAGAGCGTGAGCGTCTTGATGTACTTGCCCTTGGCCGACGCGGGTTTGGCCCGAAGCAGCTCGTCCACCACGGCCAGGTAGTTCCCCAGGAGCGCCTGTTCCTCGAAGGAGTGCTTCCCGATGATCAGGTGCACGTTTCCCTGTCGGTCGACCCGGTACTCGAGCTTTCCGCCCTTGATGTCGGCGACCGCCTTCGAGATGTCGTTGGTCACCGTGCCGGCCTTGGGGTTCGGCATGAGCCCACGAGGACCCAGCACCCGTCCGGCCTTCCCGACGGTCGGCATCATGTCCGGCGTCGCCACGGCGGCCTCGAAGTCGATGTTGCCCTTTGTGACCTCCTCGACGAGCTCCTCGCCCCCGACGACATCCGCGCCGGCCTCGCGGGCCTCGCGGGCCTTCTCGCCGGTTGCGAACGCGGCCACCCGAACCGACTTCCCGGTGCCGTTCGGCAGCGACACCGTGCCCCGGACCATCTGATCGGCCTTGCGCGGGTCGATCCCCAACCGGAACGCGATCTCGACGCTCTCGTCGAACTTCGCCACCGGCTGCTCCTTGATGAGCTTGATGGCCTCCGTCGGCAGATACGTCCGGTCTGCGTCCACTGCGCTCGCGGCCTGCTCGTAGCGCTTCCCTCGCGACGGCATCAGGCACCCACCTCGATCCCCATGCTCCGAGCGGTGCCCTCGATGACCTTCATCGCGGCCTCGATGTCATTGGCGTTCAGGTCCACCATCTTGCGCTCCGCGATCTGGCGGACCTGATCCTTGCTGACTCGTGCCACCTTGGTCCTATTCGGCTCGCCCGATCCCTTCTCCACCGCGGCGGCCTGCTTCAACAACTCGGCCGCGGGCGGCTGCTTCGTGATGAACGAGAACGTGCGGTCCTCGTAGATCGTCATCTCCACCGGGATGACCTGTCCCGCGTACTGCTGCGTCGCCTCGTTGTACTGGCGACAGAAATCCATGATGTTCACGCCGTGCTGGCCGAGCGCAGTGCCGACGGGCGGGGCGGGCGTGGCCTGGCCCGCCTTGATCTGGAGCTTGACGAGAGCGAGGACCTTCTTGCGCCGTCTCGGCGCGGCATCAGCCATGTGCGTTACCTCCTCGGGGTGCAAGCGGCCGGCTGACGGCCTCCCCCACTAGACCTTTGCGACTTGATCGAACCCCAGCTCGACCGGAGTCTCCCGATCGAAGATGTTCACGAGCACTTTCAGCTTGCTCTGGTCGACGTTGATCTCGTCGACCGTCCCGTTGAAGTCGGCGAACGGCCCGCTGATGATCCGCACGACGTCTCCCTCCTCGAACTCGAGGCGGAACGTGGGCTTTACCTCTTCCTGCTTCACGGCGAGGATCTTCTCGACCTCGCGCTTGGACAGCGGCGTCGGTTTCGTACCGGTGCCACTCGACACGAACCCGGTGACCCCCGGCGTGTTCCGGACGACGTACCAGGAGTCGTTGTCGTAGACCATCTTCACCAGCAGGTATCCGGGGAAGACCTTCTTCTGGACGACCTGCTTCTTGCCGCCCTTGATCTCCATGACGTCTTCCATGGGGATCTCGACGTCGAAGATCTTGTCCTGCATCTGCATCGAGCTGATGCGGGACTCCAGGTTCGCCCGAACCTTGTTCTCGTAGCCCGCATATGTGTGCACCACGTACCAGTCACCTGGCCCTCGGAACGGATCGCGTCCTACGGGAACCTGCTCCTCCTCGGGCGCAGCCTCCGGTTCGGGCGCGGCCTCCGGTTCGGGTGCGGCCTCCGGCTCGGGTACTGCAGGCGCTTCCTCGACCGCCGCAACCGCAGCCGGTTGCTCGGGCTCGGGTTCGGCCTCCTCGGCGGCGAGCGCGGCGGCGTCCGCGGCCTCGGCCGCGAGCGCGTCCTCCTCCCGCGTCTCCTCGAGATCGACGGACGCGGGAGGCGTGGGCTCGACCTCCTCGGCTACCTCCGGGAGCGCCTCGCTTACCGACTCCTCGTCCGGCTCCCCCAAGTCCGCCACGCCGGAATCCTCGAGGGCCTCGGCCGTCGTGAGCTCGACGGTGTCGGCGGGAAACTCGGCCGGGGGCTCTGCTTCCGGCGCCTCGGCCTCCTCTTCGGTTTCCGTGACGGTGGCGGCCGGGTCGAGGTCCGAGGATCGCTCGCTCTCCTCATCAACCTCGAGCCTGGCCTCGAGCACCTCCACTGCCGGCGGCTCATCGGCCCCGGCCGGAGCCTCTTCGGTCGCCTCGGGCCTCGAGGTCTCCTCCGAGGCCTCCTCGGGCGCGCTGGGTTCGGCGTCCGACCGTTCCTGGTCGGCGTCGTCAGACACTGAATCCTGGATGGATTGATCGTTCACGAGAGAAGAGTCCCTTGGGTCGGTTCAACCGTTCCCGAAGAGGCGTAGAACGCCCTTCGAGAACACATAATCCAAGCCGAAGACGAACGCGGTCAACACCACGACCGACACGAGCACCACGACGGTGTAGGCCCACAACTCCTGCCGCGAGGGCCACGCCACCTTCTTGAGCTCCTGCCGGACCTCCTTGAGGAACTGCCGCGGCTTGGTTCGCTGCTTGCGCTCGGCCGTCACCGGCCGGCGCACCTGCTGCTGCTGCTGCTGCGCCCGGACGCGATCTTCGGCGGCCTTCTGTCTCTGCATGAGCCGCTTCGCTTGTCTGTTCATCTCACTCCTGCGATGGAAGGCGGGATCCGGGCGCGACCCCGCCCGCTCCGGTTGTCTCTCGAAGCAGTATAGGGACGGTCCCAAGGCCCGGCAAAGGGTCGAGCCGGGAGATCCGTGTGGCAGGGGCGGGAGGACTTGAACCCCCAACCGCCGGTTTTGGAGACCGGTGCTCTACCAGATTGAGCTACGCCCCTTCGACCAAGAAGGCTCTCACCGGACGAGAGGGAGGGCCGCGCTCAGTATAGGAGTGCCCCCCAGGCACGGCAAAGATTCGCGTGCGGGGATGGGGGCAACGGACGCGACCCTGGGAGAAGCGCTCCGGCCGAGCATCCCGACCGGCGCGAGCGCGACACTCGACCGGAGCACGTTTGCAGCGACGACCTCGGCGCGCGTCCGGTGGGAAGCGGTGCCTTCGTCAGCTCCAGGAGTTCCCGGACCAGCTGTTGCCGGACCAGGAGTTCCCGGACCAACTGTTCGCGCTCCATGAGTTGCCGGACCAGGAGTTGGCGATCCAGCAAGTCCCGGACCACTTGTTCCCGCTCCAGGAGGCATCGCCCCAGCTCACTCCGGACCACTTGTTGCCGGTCCACGAGCCGTCGCTCCAGCTGTTCCCGGACCACTTGTTGCCCTCGAAGGTGTAGCTCGACCACTTGTTGCCGGTCCAGGAGCCATCGCTCCAGCCGTTCGCCGGCCACAGGTCCGTACGCCACTTGTTGCCGAGCGCGTCGTACTCGCCGGTGACCAGAACCGGCTGGCAGACCCCGTTGGCGTCACACTGGTTCACGTACAGATGCAGGCTTCCGCGCGACTGCTCGAGTGAACCGAGCCCGGTCGAGGGGACGACCCCGAAGTTCGGGTTCTTGAGCCCGAGGGACGTGGCCGCCTGCACCGCGCCTGCAGCGCTGATCAGGCCTGCGCCCGCACCGACCGTGCCATAGGCGAGCCTGTTCGCCGTCTTCAGCATGGCCCCCTTCGCCATGTCGGGGGTGAGGCTGGGGTTCGCCTGGAACATCAGCGCAGCCACACCGGACACGATCGCGGTGGCCTGAGACGTCCCGGTGCCCTTGAAGTAATTGTCGCCGACCTGCGCCGCCGGGTGGTTCACGTCGACGTACGAGCCAGGGTCGCGATCGGACACGATCGAGATGCCGGGAGCGAGGAGGTCGGGCTTCGCCACACCGTCCTGGGTCGGGCCCTGACTGGAGAACGGCGCGACGACATCATCGGAGACAAACGCCGTTCCCGCCGTGTCGTCGGCGCCGACCGTCACCACGAACGGGTCGTCGCCGGGCTTGGTGATCGTTCCGGCGCCCGGGCCCGCGTTCCCCGCAGCGACTGCCACGAAGATCCCGGAGAACCATGTTTGCTCCACGGCGTAGTCGAGCGGGTCGATCGCGTAGGGCTGCGTGCTGTCCGTGCCGAACGAGAGGTTCAGCACGCGGATGTTGTACTGCGCGCGATGGGTGACGGCCCACTGCAGCGCCGCGATGATCACCGACACGTCGGTGGAGCCGTCCGCCGACGCGACCTTCAGCGAGATCAGGTTCGCACCCGGTGCCACGCCCATGTACTGCCCGTTCGAGGCCGTGCCGTCCCCGACGATGATGCCGGCCATGTGGGTCCCGTGGCCGTAACGGTCGAGACCGTCCTGGTCGGGCGTGAAGTCGACGACGTGCGTGACTCGGTTGGCCAGGTCGGGAACCGGGACGACGCCGGTATCGACCAGCGCGACTCCCACGCCCGTCCCGTCGTACTTCCCGGAGACCTTCCCGTACAGGATCGCGTCGCGCCACACGGAGTTGGCGCCGTACGTGTCGTACCTGCTCAGGTTCGTGCTGGCGACCCGGATCGGGGCGTCGGCCCACAGGCGCCACACGGCCGCGGACGAGGTGAGCTTCGGGACGGCCGAGCCCGGCACTACGGCTGCGAACCCGCCGACCAGGCGGAGCTCGCGAGTGACGTGCCCGCCCAGTTGTCGCACGAGGCTCTCGGCGTCGGTGGTCGCCGGCGTCGTCTCGCGCACGATGACCGCGAAGTCCTGCGACGGATGGGCCGCCGCCCTTGCGGACAACACCGGATCGGCCTTCACCGAGGTTGAAGGAGCGCCCGCGGCGGGGGGCTGGATGAAGAGCGCCGCGATGAGCACGGTGAGCACCGCGGGCAGGACCCGCCGGAGCCTCCGGACACCCTGAACGACGTCCCAGCCATCGAGCCTGAGCGCCGTCGCTTGCGTCGTCATCTTCTGTCTCTCCTCCGACCGAGCCGATCGCTCGGTGCTTGCCCTATGAGTTATCCCCCCGAACCGGGGGTCAGCGCATCGACAGAAAGGGCCGAGGGTCCCAAAGGGCCGGGGATTTGCCGCTAGTCGGAAAGACCTAGTCGGTTCGGTTCCGAGGGTCGGCCAGGCGCGCCGGCGCGCTCCGAGACTACGAGGAGACCAGCTCCGGAACCCGGCTCGAGCGGCGCCCGATGCGCCAGGCGATCAGCCCGAGGGCGGCGGCGCCGAGGGCGGCGCCGGTGATGGCCGTGACGGCCGGGCGGCGCTTCACCGACGCGGCGACACGCCCGGGAACACTGCGAAGGTCGCCCAGCGCCACGCGCGGGCGCGAGGTCCGCGGCAGGGCGGCCAGCGTCCGCTCCAGGAACCCCTGAGGGGGGATCTCCTCGACGTCGCGGTACGCGGCGAGCCCGCCCAGGACCTCACGGTATGCGGCGAGGTCCGCCGAGCACCGCGCGCAGGACGCCACGTGGATCTCCACCGGCCCGGCGGGCCTGGGACCGGGCTCCGCGTATTCCGGGAGAAGCTCCCGGACCTCCTCACAGCTGAGCGACACGCTCATCTCCGTTCTCCAACAGCTCCTTCAGCTTCCGGCGCGCCCGGTGCACGCGAACCTTCACGGCGCCCTCCTCGATCCCGAGCTCCGTCGCGATCTCCCGGACGGAGAGCCCGTACACGTCCTTCAACAGCAGCGCGACGCGCTGCCCTTCCGGCAGCGCAGCCAGGCCGCGAGACAGCTCGTCCCGGTCCACGGTGAGCTCCTGCGCGCGATCGGGGACGGGCTGGTCGGCCCTCTCCTCGTCGCGGAGCAGGTCTCCGAAGCGACCCCGCCGGCGGAGGTGAGTCATGGCGCAATTCACGACGATGCGATGCATCCATGTCTCGAACGCCGCCTCCTTCCTGAACCCGCCGAGGCCCCGGAACATCCGAAGGTACGCTTCCTGCGCGACATCCTCGGCATCGGAGCGGTCGTTCACGAGCCGAAACGCGAGGCTGTACACACGCCGGTGGGTCAGCCTGACGAGCTCCTCGAACGCGGCGCGATCACCCTGCTGGCACCGCTCGATGAGGTCCGGACCGACCATGCCGGTAACTCCCCTTCGACCCACCTTCCGAGCTCGAGGTTACGCCCTCGAGCATCAGGCGAACTGGAGTTCGGCCTCGGCGTTCTTGATCGGCTGCTCGACCTCACCGGCGCGGTGCAGGCGGACCCACAGGTCGACCGTAGCTCGCCTCGTGGACGGATCGAGCGAGGAGATGGTGCCGCCCGCCTCGATGGTCTCGTCCATGTAGACGACGGCGCGGAACTGGACCTTGATGCGCTTCAGCGCGGCGGGGTCGCCGGCCCACCGAGTGAGCGCGGTGGCCAGGTGGGCCATCGTGAACATGCCGTGGGCGATGATCCCGGGAAACCCGACGCTCCGGGCGAAGTTGTCGTCCTGATGCAGCGGGTTCTGGTCGCCGGACGCATCGGCGTACGCCTTGACGTCCTCGCGCTTTACCACCTTCGAGTACACGGGAAGCTCGTCGCCCACCTTCAGATCCTCGAAGCGCGCGCTCACTGAGCCGTCCCCCGTGAGATCAACGTGGACCGGCCGGTCACGACGACCTCTCCGTTCGCCGTGCGGATCACGGTCTCCGTCACCAGGAACTCGTTCGGACCCCTCGCGTAGATGTCCGCGATGCGGGGCGTCGCCACGAGATGGTCACCCGCACGCAGCGGCCGTTCGATCATGTACTCCTGCTCGCCGTGCACCACGCGCGAGTAGTCCAGGCCGAGCTCCGGGTCGAGCACGATCTGTCCGCCGGTCGCGATCTGCAACACGGTCGGGAACGTGGGCGGCGCGATCGGCTCATCGCTCCGGTACCGCCCCTCGTCGTCGCCGATCGCGTCGGCGAACTGCACGATGCGATCGCGCTCCACGTCGAATTCGACCTCCCCGTACTCCTTGCCGATGAGATCCTGGTTCAACGGCATGGCTACGTTCCCAGCTGCGCGCCGGTGACGGGGATGATCGTGCCCGAGACGTAGTCGGAGTCCGTCGAAGCAAGGAACAGATGAACGTTGGCCACGTCCTCCGGCTGCCCGTAGTACCCGAGCCCGATGAGCATCAGGGCCATCTGCCGGATGGTCTGCGGGATGCCGAAGTCGTCGCCCTCGCCCTTGGCCGCGGTGAGCCGCGTCTCGATGAACCCGGGCGCCACCGCGTTCACGTTGATGTGGAACGGTCCGAGCTCACGAGCGAGCGTCCGAGTGAGGCCGATGATGCCGCCCTTCGCCGCCGTGTAGTTGGCCTGGCCGGAGTTGCCGGTCAGCGCCGCCGACGACGTCGTGAAGTTGATCTTGCGGTGATAGGCCGGCGCGCCGCCCTGGCCCATCTCCTGCTTCGCGGCGTCACGCATGTACGGGATGGCAGCGAGTGTGGAATGGAACGCCGTTTTCAGGTTCACGTCGAGGACGAAGTCCCAGAGCTGATCGTCGAGGTTGTGGAACGTCTTGTCGCGCGTGATGCCGGCGTTGTTCACCAGGATGTCGATCTTGCCGAACTCGTTCGCGGCTGCCTCGGTCATCTGCTTGGCCTGATCGAGCTCCACCGTGTTGTGGGTGGAGACCTGAGCCTGGCCGCCGGCGTCCTTCACGGCGTGGGCCGTCTCCTCGGCCGGCTCGGGATCGACGTCGTTCACCACGACGGCCGCGCCCTCCTGGGCCAGACGGAGCGCCGTGGCCCGGCCGATCCCCCGGCCGGCGCCGGTCACGATCGCCACCTTTCCTTCCAATCTGCTCAAGACGGTTTCCTCCTGCGGTTCGGGATGCGGGAGCCCAACGTAGCGAGGCCAGGGCGGGCCCGGCAAATCCCCGTCGAGTGCGGCGGTTGCGGTGGGTGGAACCGGCTACTGCGCCTGTTCGATTCGCGCGCGCTTTGTGCGTAGCATTCGCGTGGGATGGGCGGGGCGAAGAAGTTGATCGGCACCCTGATAGTCGACGACCACCGGACCTTCGGGGAAGCCCTCCACATCGCCATGGAGCAGGAGAAGGACGTCCGGGTCATCGGAGTCGCCACGAGCGGCGAGGAAGCGATCTCGATCGCGGAGATGGAGCAGCCCGACGTCGTCCTGATGGACATCGAGATGCCGGGGATGGACGGCATCGAAGCCATCCGGAAGGTCAAGGCGGTGGATCCGGACGCCAGGGTCGTGGTGGTGTCGGCTCACCAGGGCGAGTTGATCTTCGCGAAGGCGGTCGAGGCCGGCGCGAGCGGGTTCCTGTCGAAGGAGACCGCGCTCCGCGAGTTGGTCTCCTCGGTCCGGCTGGCGTACCAGGGCGAGCCGTTGATCGAGCCGGAGGAGGTCCGCCGCGTCCTCCGGCACCTCCGGCATCGCCGGGCGCAGGAGGCCACCGAACAGCAGCGCGCGGAGCGTCTGACCCCGCGCGAGACCGAGATCCTCCAGCTGATGGCGGACGGAGCCTCCCCCGACCAGATCTCGGAGGGGCTCGGCGTCAGCCCGTACACGCTGCGGACACACGTGCAGAACGTGCTGACGAAGCTCGGGGTGCACTCGAAGCTCGAGGCGCTCGCGTTCGCCATCCGCCACGGCAAGGTCGCCGCCAAGCAGTGAAGGCAGAACCGGCCGGCCTCGACGGCGTGGTCCTCGTTCCGCTCGAGTGGCGGACCGACGACCGCGGCGCGTTCACCGAGCTCTTCCGCGGATCCTGGATGCCGGACGTCCCTTCGATGGTGCAGGTGAACCTGTCGAGATCGCGGGCCGGCGTGCTCCGCGGGATGCACTTCCACCGCGAGCAAGCGGATTTCTGGGTGCTGCTGTCGGGGAGGCAGTTCGTGGCGCTGTACGACCTCCGTCCTTCGTCGGCGACGACGGGCCGCTCACTGGAGCTGTCGATGGACGCGTCGGAGCAGATGCGCGGCCTGTACGTCCCGCCCGGTGTCGCGCACGGGTTCTATGCCGAGACCGAGGTCGAGCTGCTGTATCTCGTGGACCGCTACTACACCGGCGAGGACGAGCACGGGTTCGCCTGGAACGATCACGAAGCGGGGATCAGCTGGCCGAACGACGATCCGATCCTCTCCGACCGCGACCGGTCGAATCCCCCTCTGTCGGAGATCAGCCCTTAGGAGTTCGCTGCTCTGGGTTCGGCTCCCACCGCCAACGCCACTCTGGTGAGGTCTGACCGAAGCTCGGCGATCTTGCGGCGAACCTCCAGGAACTCCTGCCGGAACTCCTGGCGAATCCCCCCGACCTCACCTCGAACTCCCTGCCGAAGGGCCGCCATCTCTTCCTTGAGCTCGCGGCGCTGTCCTCGGACGAGCCACGCCAAGGCCAGCCCTACGAGTGTCACTACGGCTGCGTTGATCACCGTCTGTGCGATCTCCACCCCTGCTCCTTCCACTCCGGGGGGAGTGAGGCAAGCCTAGCAGCCGGCTCCGACAGATCCCTAACGGGTCTCCTTGTGGACAGTGTGCCGCCGGCACCACCGGCAGTACTTCTTGATCTCCAGCCGGTCGCGATCGTTCAGGCGGTTCTTCTCGGTGACGTAGTTCCGCCGCTTGCAGTTCTCGCAGGCGAGCGTGATGGTCGGTCGGTTGTCGGTCTTGGGCATGGTCGGTCCTTACTTCTCGATCTTGGTGACGCGGCCGGCGCCGACGGTTCGCCCACCCTCGCGGATGGCGAAGCGGAGCCCCTCCTCCATCGCGATCGGCGCGATGAGCTCGACCTGCATCTCCGTGTTGTCGCCGGGCATGACCATCTCCACGCCGTCGGGCAGCTTGATCGAACCCGTGACGTCCGTGGTCCGGAAGTAGAACTGCGGACGGTACCCGTTGAAGAACGGCGTGTGGCGGCCACCTTCGTCCTTGGACAGCACGTAGACCTGCGCGGCGAAGTTCGTGTGCGGCGTGATCGAGCCGGGCTTCGCAAGGACCTGGCCCCGCTCCACCTCGTCCTTGTCGATGCCTCGCAGAAGCACGCCGACGTTGTCGCCGGCCTGCACGTCGTCGAGGAGCTTTCGGAACATCTCGAGGTCGGTGGCGGTGGTCTTGCGGGTGTCCTTGATGCCGACGATCTCGATCTCCTCCATCTTCTTCAGGATCCCGCGCTCGACACGGCCGGTGACCACCGTGCCGCGCCCGGTGATCGAAAACACGTCCTCCACCGGCATCAGGAACGGCTTGTCGACGTCGCGGGTGGGCTGGGGGATGTTCGAGTCACACGCCGCCATCAGCTCGAGGATCTTCGCCTCGGCCTCCTCGTCGCCCTCCAGCGCTTTCAGCGCTGAGCCCGTGATGACGGGGACGTCCTCGCCGGGGAACTCGTACGAGGAGAGGAGCTCGCGGACCTCGAGCTCGACCAGGTCGAGGAGCTCGGGGTCATCGACCATGTCGGCCTTGTTCAGGAACACGATGATGTACGGCACGCCGACCTGCCTGGCGAGCAGGACGTGCTCGCGCGTTTGGGGCATGGGGCCGTCGGCTGCGGACACGACCAGGATGGCCCCGTCCATCTGGGCGGCGCCGGTGATCATGTTCTTGATGTAGTCGGCGTGGCCCGGGCAGTCCACGTGGGCGTAGTGA
>JBKOXF010000112.1:0-7282 GCA_046724795.1 Actinomycetota bacterium
CGATCCGCTGGGGTTGTATTTCGGCGCCGAGTCCGGCGAGGTGTTCGGGTCGGCCGACGCCGGCGAGTCGTGGACGGTTGTTGCGGATCACCTTCCGCCGGTGACGTCGGTGCGTCCCGGCGCCGCGTGATCGCTACATCACGTCCATCGACCCGAGCCCGCGCATCAGGTCGCTCTCGGCGTGCGGATCGGTGACGACGTTGAGGACGGAGACCACGCCGGACTTCGCTGCTCGCTGCAACGCGGGCCGGATCTGATCGGGTTCGGTCACGGTCTCACCGTGACCGCCCACGGCCTGGGCCATCATGTCGAAGCGCATCCGGAACCGGGCGGCCGATCGCTCGTCCCCGCCCCACCCACCGTTGTTCACCACGACGACGATCACCGGCAGGTCGTGGCGCGCGGCGGTGTCGAGCTCCATCGCCGAGAGGCCGAGTGCGCCGTCGCCGGTGAGCAGGATGGTCGGCTGGTCCGACCGCGCCGCCTTCGCGGCGATCGCGAACGGCAGCCCCACCCCGAGGGTCCCGAGCGCCGAGCCGATGTACATGTTCGTTCCAGGGCGATGAGCCCGGAACAGCGCGATCCCCCAGATGGCGCTGTCCCCGCCGTCCGAGACGGTCGTGCACGGCCCGATGTCCTCGCCGAACCGGGACACCTCCCGTGCCAACCAGCCGGGGTGGATCCCATCGGCCGCCCGGTCGCCCTCGGTCTCCCACTGCGAGCGGCTGACGGCCGCCGCTTCGCGCGCCCGAGCGCACCATTCGTCCACCGCTTCCGGCGGCGACTTCCACGCCTCGGTCAATCCGTCCAGCACGGTCGCGACGTCGCCCACGATGCCGACATCCGGAACCCGTTGCCCCCCGATGTGCTCCGGATCGACGTCCACCTGGATCACCGCGCCGTCCGCCGGGAGGAGCGGCGGTCCGCCGTACATCAGGTTCGCGTTGAATCGCGAGCCGAGCACCAGAACGGCGTCCGCCGACGCGACGGCGATGCCGCCGTGGACCAGCCCGCCCAGCGCGCGCGGATGATCGTCGTCGATCAGCCCCCGCGCGGCGCTCGTGGTCACCACCGGGATGCCGCTCGTCTCGACGAACTGCCGAAGCGAGTCGCCGGCTTTCGAGAAGAACGCCCCTGACCCCGCCACCACCACGGGTCGTGACGCACCGGCCAGGACGTCGACGGCGCGATCGAGGTCGCCCTGCGGCGCGGTGCCGCGGGCGAACGGAGGCACGTCGACGTCGCGCTCGGCAGCCGACGCCCCGAACACGTCGACCGGTATCTCCAGGTAGGCCACGCCCGGTGCTCCGGACCTCGCCCGGTGCACCGCCTCGGCGACGTATTCCGGGATCCGATCCGTCGCGACGCACTCCTCACGCCATTTCGTGATCGGCGCGACCAGCGAGAGCTGGTCGAGATCCTGGACGGCCCCCCTCCCCCGCTGGCGAAGCCCGGTCCGGCCCGCGACGACCACCACCGGCGCTCCCGCATGGTTCGCCTCCGCGATTCCGGGCACGGCGTTGGCCAGTCCGGGGCCGGCGGTCACCGTCGCGGCGCCGACATCCCCGGTCGCGAGCGCCCATCCCTCCGCCATCATCGCGGCGCCCTCCTCGTGCCGAGTGTCGATGAGGCGGATCCCCTCGGACGGCGCGGCGCGGAACAGCGGCATGTTGTGGCCGCCGGGCAACGCGAACAACGTGCGAACGCCGGCCCGTCGAAGGGTCCGGGCCGCGAGCACCCCCCCGTTCACCGACTCGCCCACGTCGAGCGGACTCTAGCTCGCGAGCAGACCAAGCGCAGGTCCCCGCGACATAGGATGTGCGCCTCATGCGGGCCGCCTTCTTCGTCGGGATGGGCACGTTCGAAGTTCGTAACGTCGAACCACAGCAGGCTGGCAACGAGGATGCGCTTCTCGAGGTCCGGTACTGCGGCGTGTGCGGGTCCGATCTGTCGTTGTTCAAGACCGGCATCCTGTCGGGCTCGGACAAGGTCATGGGCCACGAGATCAGCGCGGTCGTTGTCGAGGATCGGACGGGGCAGTTCGAACCGGGCGCTCGCGTCGTCCCGTGGCCGTGGCGGCCGTGCGGGCAATGCATGTGGTGTCTGGAGGACCGCCCGATGTTCTGCACCGGTGAGATCGGCGGGGAGCAGTGGGGCGGCTACGCGGAGTACGCGGTCTACCCGACCGAGAACCTGATCCCGATCCCCGAGGAGCTGGACGACCGCACGGCCGCGCTGACCGAACCCCTGGGGGTCGGTCTGCGCGGCGTGCGCATCGCCGGCGTCCAGGAGGGCGACCTGTGTTTCGTGGGCGGACTCGGCTCGATCGGGCTCCTGGCCGTCGCCGCGCTCGTCGATACGGGCGCCCGCGTCCTCGGAGCAGATCCGCGCGAGGACCGTCGCTCGCTCGGGGAGAAGCTGGGATGCGAGCTCGTGTTCGACCCCGTAGCGGAGGATCCCTGGTGGAAGACGCTGGCCGTCGATCCGCACGGTCCGAGGTTCTCGTTCGAGTGCTCCGGGGTGGCCGCGGCAACGCAGCAGGCCATCAACGTGTGCGGTCAGCAGGGAACAGTGGTGCTGCTCGGCATGCCGATCGAGCCGGCCACGATCTTCACGCCCGTGATCGGGGTGAAGGAGCAGCGGATCCTGTCGATCGCCGGTCCGACCAAGGAGACCATGCGTGAAGCCATCGACATCCTTGTGCGGCGGCCGGAGGTCGCGTCGGTGATCACGTCGACCGTTCCGCTCGAGGATGCGGAGCGGGCCATGCACGACCTGGTGGAGGGACATGGGGGGGTCAAGGTCCTGGTGGAGCCCGCCGCGTAGCGAGCTCGGGTCGAAGAGGACGCTCGTCCTCCTCGCCGTCGCGACGTTCTTCTCGGGCTATGCGACGTTCCTGCTCCCGCTCGCGCTGCCGCTCATCCGCCGGTCATTCCATCTCTCGTTGTCGCAGGGCGGGATCGTCCTCACGATCGTGTTCACCGGAGCCCTCGCCGGATTCGTCCTGCTCGCGCTGGCCGACCGTTGGGGGCGTCGGCCCGTGCTCACGCTGTCGATCGCAGGCTCGGCCGTCTTCACGCTCGCCACGGCCTTCACGCACGGGGTTGTCGAGTTCACGGCGCTGCAGTTCGTGACACGGGCGTTCTCCGGCGCCCAGTTCGCACTGGCCACGATCGTCCTCGTGGAGACGACGGCCCAGCAACGGCGAGGCCGGGCCCTGGGCATCCTGACCTCGATGACCGCCTTCGGCACGGCGGCCGCCGGTGCCGGCTACCTCGTGGTCGACGCCGTCGACGCGAGCTGGAGGATCCTGTTCGTGATCGGCGCGGTCCCTCTCCTGCTCGTCCCCGCGATCCTGCGCGGGCTGCCGGAGACCGCGCCTCCGAAGGGGACGGCGTTCATCCCCCTTTCCGCGCTGCCCCGCCGGCTCCTCGCCGCGCTCACCGCACTCGTGTTCCTGTTCACGGTGTTCCCGGCCGCGGTCGCCACGCTCGCTTCGTCGCTGATGAAGGACGCGTGGCATCTCCAGCTGTCAGAGCTCCGGCCCTATTACTTCGTGTTCTGGGCGCTCGGCGGAACCGGCTTCTTCGTCAGCGGCCGGCTGATGGACCGGTGGGGGAGACGTCCCACGGCGATCATGTTCCTCCTGTGCGCCGCGGTCGCCGGGTTCGTGGCGTTCGTGCCCACCGCGATGCTGCTTCGCGCGATCGGACTGGCGTTCGTGATCTTCGGACTGACCGGGGCGACCCCGTGTATCGCGGCATTCTCGACGGAGCTGTTCGCCGTCGGCGCCCGCGGCCGAGCGAACGCCTGGTTGCGGGGAGTGGACATGGCCGGGATGGCCTGCGCGCCGGCCGTGGCGACCGCACTCACGGGACCCCTGGGCGGGCTCGGCCCTGCCCTTGCGGTCGTCGGGTCCACGTACGTGCTCGCTGCGGTCGTCGTCGTCCGGTGGATCCCCGAACCGCGAGGTCACGAGGAATCCGCCGAAGCTCGCACCACCGAAGAGCAGCAGCCCTACCATCTCGTGTGATGGCGTCGATCCTTCGAGCGCTCCCGCGCCGCGAGCCCCGGGGCCGTCCCGGCGACGTCGGACTGTTCGGGCCGGACAGTCTGGCGTGGCGTGTGAACGGCGAGGTCGTCCTGTTGCTCGGGGCGGGGCGCGCCTTGCTCATGCAGCTTGCGCATCCGGCCGTTGCTGCCGCGGTCGCGGAGCACAGCGGGTTTCCCGATGACGCGCTTGGCCGCCTGATGCGAACGATGGACACCACGTTCGCCATCACGTTCGGCGACAGCGAGCAGTCCCGGCTCGCTGCGGCTCGCGTCAACGCGGTGCACGAGCGCGTTCGCGGGGACGTCTACGACGCCCTCGACCCGGAGCTGCTCCTCTGGGTTCACGCCACGCTGGTCGACTCCGCGCTCCTGGTGCACGACCGGTTCGTCGGCTCGTTGAGTCCAGTGGACCGCGCCGGCTACTACCGCGAGATGAAGCGGCAGGCCACCGTGCTCCGGGTTCCTCCGTCGATCCTCCCTCGCACGCTCGGCGCGTTCGACCGTTACGTCCTCGCGGAGATCGCGGGGCTCGAGGTCACCGATGAGGCCCGGCGTCTGGCGAAGGACATCCTGTCGCCTCCCGTGCCGCTCCCGCTTCGCCCCGCCGCCATGGCGTTCGGGCTCATCACGACGTCGCTCCTCCCCGACTCCCTACGGGAGGGCTACCGGCTGCCCCGACGACCACTGGTCGACACCGGGCTGACGGTGGTCGCGGCGGTGTCCAGAGCAGTGCTGCCCTTCGTTCCCTCGGTGCTCAGGACGTGGCCGGGGGCAACGGCCGCGCGCCGCCGGGCTCGGTCAGACCCAGGCGTACCCGAGCCCGGGTAGCGAGACGACGAGCCCGCGACGAGGCCGGATTGACCGAGTTGCGGGGCTCTGTCGGATGGATGGGACTCCAGTCGATGCATCCGGGGGATGCCTTCGGATCAACCCTTCCTACCTGGGGAATCATCGGCCGCCGAGGAGTGTTGAAATGTCGTGGAGGTCAGGCCCATGGGGTCGGCGGGTGCCTTTACAAGCACAAAAGCCGCTGCTAGGCTCCGCGCAGGTGGCCGCGAAGGCCCAGATTCAGTTTGCCCCGAACGCCCGCAACGCCGTAGGACATCCTGGATGAGCCGGCCCCAGCGCCTGCCTCGGTTACCCGTTCGAGATCGAAGGGAAGTAGAAGAAGAAGATGGCTGAACCCGCCCGACCGCTCGGCACCGACGACGCCGACGACCTCAGGCTCTACCTCGAGGCCGCCGCGCGCGAGCCACTCCTCACCAAGGAGGAGGAGATCGAGCTCGCCCAGACCATCGAGCGCGGCAAGGCCGCCGAGGAGAAGCTCGCCGCCGGCCGCGTCCGTTCGGATGCCACCATCCGCAAGCTGCGCACCGAGATGCGCGTGGCCGAGGCCGCCCGGCAGCGCTTCATCATGGCCAACCTCCGGCTGGTCGTGTCCGTGGCCCGCAAGTACCAGGGCCAGGGCCTCCCGCTGCTCGACCTGATCCAGGAGGGCAACATCGGCCTGATGCGCGCTGTGGAGCTGTTCGACTGGCGCCGCGGATTCAAGTTCTCCACGTACGCCACGTGGTGGATCCGCCAGGGCATCACCCGCGCCATCGCCGACCGCTCGCGATCGATCCGGCTGCCCGTGCACATCCACGATCGGCTGCGCAAGCTGAACCGCTCGCGGTTCCAGTTCGCGCAGACCAAGGGCCGCGAACCCACGCGCGAGGAGCTCGCGAAGATGCTCGACACCACGGTCGAGGAGGTCGACGACCTCACGGAGATGGGGCGGCGCGAGCCGCTCTCGCTCCAGTCCCCCGTGGGCGAGGAGACCGAGCTCGGTGACCTGATCGAGGAGCAGGACTCCGAGGGTCAGTTCAACGAGGTCGAGGACGCGCTGCTCCGTCAGGAGATCGGCGAGGCCGTGGAGGACCTGCTCGACGAGCGGGAGCGCCAGGTCGTGGCGCTCCGCTACGGGCTGGACTCCGGGCAGCCGCTGTCGCTGCGGGAAACCGGCAAGGTGCTGGGGCTCTCCGGCGAGCGCGTTCGCCTCATCGAGCGCGAAGCCCTGCGGAAGCTGCGGAACTCCGATGAGATCGCCGCCGCGGTGGTTCCGTAAGCGGACCAGCGAGAAGCGCCAACGAAGGCCGGGGTCGTCCCCGGCCTTCGGCCTTTCTTCGGCCTTTCTAGGGACGGGTCTCGAGCGGGAGGGGCGCCGGCTTGGGCTGGAGCCGGATCACCACCGCCACGATGGCCATCAGGCCCAGGGAGGCCAGGATCGTGAGCAGCCACGTGGTCGACGGGGCGTTCCCGATCGGCTCGCCGCCCTCGCTCGGGACCTTGAGGGGGCTCGAGGCGGTTCGCGTATCCAGCGCAGTCACCCGCCAGGTGCCCCCCTCGGGCCGGACCACCGCGGCGCCGTCCAGCGGTGCCGTTGGCTTCAGGTCTGTGTCGCAGCTCGACAGATCGGAGGCGTACTCGATCCGGTACGGGACGAGGACGGATCCGGACTGCCCAGCGGCGTGCTGGCCGACCTCGATCACGTCGAGCGATCCTGGATCACACGTGTGCCAGTTCGGAAGCACCGTGTCGGTCACTGCCGGCACGGCGTACTTCTCGGGCTCTCCCGCCTTGCCCTGGTTCAGGGAGACCAACCACCGCTCCACCACGCCCTCGGGGCGGTCGGTGCCGCCGCACGCGGCGAGCAGCACGAGGGCGAGACCCGCGACGGCGAACAACCGCTTCACAGGGTGGCCTCGTCGAACGCTGCCATGTCGAGGTCGCGGGTCTCCCCGATGTAGAAGATCGAGATGAACGCCACCGGCAGGATGCAGGCCAGGAACACCAGGCTCATGGCGTCGCCGATGGAGCCCACGGGTCCGGTCTGGTGATCGCCGAGGAGGCCCACAACGAGTGGACCGAAGATCCCGCCTGGGATCTCGAACGCGTTCCGGCACCACGCCGCCGCCCGGCTCCGGAGGTACGTGGGGAAGAACTCCGTGGCGAAGGCCGAGGTGATCGAGCCGCTCCCCAGGCCGAAGAAGATGGCCAGGCACAGCACCGGCAGCAGCAGGGCCGTGTCGTGGATCTGGAACAACCACACCCCGAAGATCGCGGCGCCGATCATGTATGCGGCGAACGTCGGCCTGCGGCCCCACCGGTCCATCAGCCGGCCCGCCAGAACGAACCCAACCACTCCGACGATGCCGGCCGCCGCGATGTACAGGCCCGTGGTCGAGAG
>JBKOXF010000015.1:0-9229 GCA_046724795.1 Actinomycetota bacterium
GTGCCACATCCGCCTCGGAGAGCGACGGCCCGACCCTGCACCAGTACGTCGACTGCATGCGCGAGCAGGGCTACGCACTCCCCGATCCCACGTCCACGTCGGATGGTTGGGGCATCCTCGTGGAGCCCGGATCGATCGATCGTTCGGATCCTGCGTGGCGGGAAGCGGCGTTCGTGACCTGCAACCTAGACAAGTTCATGCCACGCCCGCCGGGGGGCGACCTGATCCTCGGCATGGGTCCGGACACGGTGGCCAGGTTCGTGTCGTGCATGCGCGCGCAGGGCTACGACCTCCCGGAGCCGGAGCGGTCGGCGGACGGCGCCTACCGCTGGCCTCTGAACGGGCTCGGCTTCGACACGTCCACCGACTCGTGGAGGAGGGCCGCGTTCGTGACCTGCTCGCCCGACGCCGCCGACGGCGCGATGGGCTTCCGAGCCCGAACGTAGGCGTGTCGAACACACCCTCGACACGTCACCGCGCTGAGGTCCGATAATCCGGCCCGGAGTGGGCCGCGGATGACGTACTCGATCGTGGCGCGCGACCCCGAGACCGGCCGGCTCGGGGTCGCCGTGCAGACCCGGTACTTCGGGGGTGGGGTCCACGGTGCCGTGAGCCGAGCCGGGCGTGGGCGCGATCGCGACGCAGTCGTTCGTCGAGGTCTCCTACGGGCCCCGCGGTCTCGAGCTGCTCCGTGACGGCGCGAGCGCACCGGACGCGCTCGAGGCGTTGCTCGGGGAAGACGACGGCCGCGACGTGCGCCAGGTCGCGATGGTGGACGCGAACGGCGAGGCCGCGGTCCACACCGGCGCTCGCTGCGTCCAGGCGGCGGGGCACGTCATCCGGGAAGGCGTTTCCGCGCAGGCCAACATGATGGAGAGAGACACCGTCTGGGACGCGATGCTCGCGTCGTTCGCGGACACCGACGGTGCGGGGTTCCCGGAGCGGCTCCTGGCCGCGCTGCGAGCAGCGGAGGGCGAGGGCGGAGACGTCCGGGGGCGACAGTCCGCAGCACTCCTCGTCGTGGAGGCCGACCGGTCGCTGCCATCCTGGGAACGAGCGATCGACGTCCGGGTCGAGGATCATCCCGACCCGCTCGGTGAACTGGAACGCCTCGTTCGATTGCGCGAGGCCTATCGCTTCTTCGAGACGGGAAACGACTCTGCGATGGATGGAGACCTCGTGCGCGCCGCAGAGGAGCAGAGCCGAGCCCGGGAGCTCGCTCCCGACGACGATGCGATCGCATTCGGCCTGGGACTGGCGATGATGGGATCGGGACGGATCGACGAGGCCCAGGCGCTGCTGGAGCAGGCCCGGTCGGCGAATCCCCGTTGGGCCCTCTACCTGCGACGCCTCGCGGCGGCTGGGATATTGCCCTCCGATCCAGCTTTCCTCGACGCCCTCATGCCGCTGAACCCACGCGAGGACGACGACCCCTCGTCGTGAGCTACGACTCGGTTTTGGGCTCCGGGCGGCCGGGCTGCTCCTCCACCGAGCCCCGTTTCGGCACCATGATCTTCCGCCGGAAGTACAGAACCTCGACGCCGTCCTGGTTGTAGCCTCGCGTCTCCACGGTCACCACGCCACGGTCGGGCTTGGAGCTTGACTCCTTCTTGTCCAGGACCTTCGTCTCCGCGTACAGCGTGTCGCCGTGGAACATCGGCGCCGTGTGCTTCAGCGACTCCACCTCGAGGTTCGCGATGGCCTTGCCACTCACGTCCGGAACGCTCATCCCGAGCGCGAGCGAGTACACGAGGTTCCCCACGACCACGTTCCGCTTGAACTGTGTCTGGGTCTCCGCGTAGTGCTCGTTCGTGTGCAGCGGGTGGTGGTTCATCGTGATCATGCAGAACAGATGGTCGTCGTACTCGGTGATCGTCTTGCCGGGCCAATGCTTGTAGACGTCCCCGATCTCGAAATCCTCATAGAACCTGCCGAACGGCCGTGCTTCGCCCATGGCTCTTTCCTCCTGTGAGGTGCAGGATAGGCGACTCAGATGGAGATCGAGCAGGGGATCGAGCGCCGCCGGCGACTGACGCTGATACTCATCCCGATCGGGGTGTTCACGGTTGCCGCGAACATCGGCGCTTGGCTCGGGCCGGCCATCGTGGCCAATCATCCGCTGCTCGAGATGTGGCTGAACCCGACGAATCGGTACCTGGCGCTGGCCGCGAACAGGGTCGACACCGGCCTGTTCTACGGCTTCGGGTTCCTCCGCCTCGTGATCACCGATCCATTCTTCTACCTCTTGGGCCTGTGGTACGGCGATCGGGCGCTCAGCTGGATCAAGCGTCGCTCGCTGGGCAGCGCCCGATTCATCGAGCGCGTGGAGCGATGGTTCGCCCGCTTCCGGTACGCGGTGGTGTTCATCGCGCCGAACGGTCTCGTGAGCATGCTGGCCGGCGCCACGCGGATGCGGATCCTGCCGTTCGCGGTCCTCAACGTCGCCGGGACCGTCACGCGGCTCGTGGTGATCAAGGCGCTCGCGAGCGTCTTCACCGGACCGCTCGCCGCGGCGAACCGCTTCGTCGACCGGTACCAGTGGTGGCTGGTCGGGCTCAGCCTTGCCATCGCCGCCTTGCAGATCTCACGCCGCCGTCGCACCAGCCAGCCGGAACCCGCAGAACCACAGAACTGAGGGAATCGAACATGCAGGCCAAGCTGCGTCCGGGGACGTCTGAATGAGCGAACCGGATCCGGCGTTCACCGTCGGCTCGTTGGAGTGTCGTGTCGTACCCGACGGCGTGGCGCAATACGAGAAGGAGTCCTTGTACGCTGATGTCCCGCCCGAGGAGCTGGAGCCCTCAGTCCGAGCGCTGCTTGATGACAAGGGGTACGTGCCGCTCCCCTACCATCCCCTTCTCGTGCGAACGGCCGACGGAATTGCGCTGGTCGACGCCGGTGCCGGGCCTGCGCTGGCAGATGAGTGGGGCGACCCGATCGGCAGATTGCGCGAGGCCCTGCGCGCCGCGAACGTCGAACCGGAGGACGTCAGGTTGGTGCTGCTCTCGCACGCGCATCCCGACCACGTCGGAGGCCTGACTCTCGAGGATGGAGATGACCGTCGACCGGTCTTCCCGAACGCCCGGCACGTCATCTCGAGAACGGAACTCGCCTTCTGGACGTCGGACCGAGTGCCCAACGCCTTCGCGATGATGGCCAGTGTTGCGCGTCTGCATCTGTCTCCGCTGGAGCGGGCCGGGATCCTGGACCCGATCGACAGCGAGCAGGAGGTTGCACCGGGGATCCGGGTCATCCCGGCGCCCGGACACACCCCGGGACACCTCGCGGTCTCCCTGTCCTCCGGTTCCGACGAGGCGATCTTCGTGCCCGACGCAGTGCTCGGCGAGACGAACTTCGAGCATCCGGATTGGAGCTCGACTCACGAAGTGGACCGCTCGGGTGCCGTCGAGACGCGTCGACGGTTGCTCGATCGAGCGGCCAGCGCTCGAATCACTGTCATTGGCTACCACCTCTGGGGTCCGGGGCTCGTGGAGCGGCGAGGTAACCGATACCAGTGGACCCCAGTCAGGTGAAGTCGAGCGAGCGGCGAGCGGAGCGACGCCGCAACTTCACGCAGACCCGCGCCGCTACGTGATCTTGTTGCGCTCGAGGAGCTGTCGGGCGATCACGATCTTCTGGATCTCGCTCGTACCTTCGCCGATCAGCAGGAACGGCGCGTCGCGGTACAGCCGCTCCACCGTGTACTCGGCCGAGTAGCCGTACCCGCCGTGCACACGCAACGCCTCGGTCACGAACCCGTGACACGCCTCGGAGCAGAAGTACTTCGCCATCCCGGCTTCGAGGTCGCTGCGAACACCGGCCGATTTCTTCTTCGCCGCCTGCAGCAGCATGAGCCGGGCCGCCTCGAGCTTCGTGCCCATGTCGGCGATCTTCTCTTGGATCATCTGGTGCTTCGCGATGGGGACGCCGAACGCCACCCGCTCCTGCGCGTACTTGATGGCCTCCTCGAACGCGCGCGTGGCGAGTCCGACGGCCCGGGCGGCGACGTTCACGCGCCCCACTTCGATGCCGTCCATCACGTACCGGAATCCGAGGCCCTCCTCCCCGAGGAGGTTCTCGGCCGGCACGCGATGATCCTCGAAGACGAGCTCGGTGGTCTCGACGCCGTGGTACCCCATCTTCTCGATGTTCGGTGGGATCGAGATGCCCTCGAACTCGCGCTCCCCCGCCGGCTTCTCGACCATGAGGATCGAGATGCCCTTGTGCGGCGGGTCGGCCTGCGGATCGGTCTTCACGAGGAGCGTGACGAGCCCGGACCGAAGACCGTTCGTCACCCACATCTTCGTGCCGTTCACGACGTAATGGTCGCCGTCGCGAACGGCGCGGGCCTGGATGGACTGCACGTCGGAGCCGGCGCCCGGCTCGGACATCGACAGCGCGGCGCGGAGCTCGCCCGTCGCCATCCTCGGCAGCCATTTCTGCTTCTGCTCGTCGGTGCCGTACTTCTTGAGCAGGTAGATCCCCATGAAGTGGGTGTTCATGATGCCGCTCAGCGACATCCACCCCCGCGACAGCTCCACCCCGACGAGCGCGTACGTCATGAGGTCCAGCCCGGCGCCGCCGTACTCCTCCGGAGCGGTGAGCCCGAACAGCCCGAGCTGCTTCATCCCCTCGACGATCTTCTCCGGGAACTCGTCGCGGTGCTCCAGCTCGTTCGCCACCGGGATGACCTCGGTGTCGACGAAGTCGCGGACCGTCCGGATGATGTCCTGCTGCTCGTCGGTGAGCTCGACGAGCTCGGCGCTCTCGGCCACTACGCCGACTCCTCCGGGGCCTTCACGAAGTCATCGAGCGACTTCACACGCTGCATGCCGGCGGCCTGGCCGCGCAGCGCGAGCTGCTCGGCCATCTTCCGCGAGGCCTCGTCGATCATCTCGTTGCCGAACATCACGGCGCCGCGCAGCTCGATGTCGGTGGCGTGCCGGTACGCCTCGAGCATGGCCTCCGCCTTGTCGTACTCGTCCTGCGTCGGCGTGAACACCTCGTTCAGCACGTCGATCTGGGCGGGGTGCAGGGCCCACTTCCCGTCGAACCCCAGAGCCCGAGACCGCGTCGACATCTCGCGGAACCCGTCGAGGTCCTTGATCAGCAGGTACGGTCCGTCGATGGCCTGGACCCCGGCGTCGCGCGCCGCCACCAGGATCGTCGACAGCACCCAGTGCCAATGGTCACCCGGATATCCGGGCATCGGCAGGCCGGCCGTCACCGTGGGGAGGCCCAGCGACGCGCTCATGTCCGCCGGACCGAAGATCAACGTCTCCGTGCGGTCGCTGGCGTGTGCGATCTCGTGGATGTTCTTCAGACCGGTCGCCGTCTCGATCTGGGCCTCGATCCCGATTCGCGTGTCGAGCCCAGTGGTGTCCTCGATCATCCGGAGCAGGTTCGCCACGAACTGCACGTCGCTGGCGTACTCGACCTTCGGGATCATTACGCAGTCCAGGTACTGGCCGGCGTTCTCGACGATCTCGATGACGTCGCGGTAGCACCACTTCGTGTAGACGCCGTTGATCCGGACCACGCGCGTCTTGCCGGTCCAGTCGCCCTCCTTGAGCGCCTGGATCACGTTGCCGCGGGCGTCCTCCTTGGCAAGCGGCGCCACGGAGTCCTCGAGGTCCATGAACACTTCGTCGGCGGGCAGCGCCGGGGCCTTCTGCAGCATCTTCGGCGAGGAGCCGGGCACCGAAAGACACGACCGGCGGGGCCTCGTCACACGCGTCGTCATGAGTCAGTCTCCTTCGCGGTCAGCGTTCCAAGCGATGGTAGCTGTCGTCGTTCCCCCCCAGCAAAGCGCGGTCGAAGCTAGTCGCCTTCGGAGGACTCGTGGATCGGCGCTGATTTGCCGCGGGTGACAGACGCGGCGGCGCTCAGGATGTCGAGGGCCTCGTCCAGCGCCGGGTCGGAGATCACGAGCGGCACGAGGTGCCGAAGCACGTTGTGGTGCACGCCGCACGACACGGTCACGACACCGCGGCGCATGGCCTCTTGCATGAGCGCGGAGAGATACTCACCGTTCGGTTCCTTCGTCCCCCGGTCGCGGACGAACTCCACGCCGATCATCGCGCCGACCCCCCGAACCTCGCCGATCTCCTCGATCTCATCCGAGAGGTCGTCCCATCGGGACCGGATGGTCTTCCCGACGATCTCCGCTCGCTCGACGAGCCCCTCCTCCTCGATCACCTGGAGCACTGCGTTCGCAGCAGCGCAAGCAACCGGGTTGCCCACGTAGGTGCCTCCGATCGCGGACGGCCCGGGCGCGTCCATGATCTCGCGCCGTCCCACCACGGCCGACAGCGGGTAGCCGCTGGCGAGGGACTTCGCGAGAAGCACGAGGTCGGCGTCGAAGTCGAAGTGCTCGCTCGCCAGGAACCGCCCGGTGCGGCCGCAGCCGGCCTGGATCTCGTCAGTGATCGTCAGGATCCCTTGTCGGGCGCAGAGCTCGGCGAGTCCCTTCAAGAAGTCCGGTGTCGGCACCACGAACCCGCCTTCGCCCTGGATCGGTTCCACCACGGCCGCCGCTACGGTGCTCGGATCGACGACTGTCGTGAAGCCGCGTTCGAGCGCGGCGAGCGCCTCGCGGCCGGCTCGCTCCGGGTCGTCGCTCCGGTACGGATACGGGTACGGAAACCGATACACCTCCGGCGCGAACGGTCCGAACCCCGTCTTGTATGGCCGGTGCCGGCTGGTCAGCGACATGGTGAGTAGCGTCCGCCCGTGGAACCCGCCCTCGAAGCAGATCAACGCGGGTCGTCCGGTGGCGGCCTTGGCGAACTTCACGGCGTTCTCCACGGCCTCGGCGCCGGAGTTGAACAATGCCACCTTGCGGTCGCCCCCGACGAGTGACACCAGCCGCTCCGACAACTCGATGTAGGGCTCGTACGGGATCACGGAGAAGTCCGTGTGCGAGAACCGCGCTGCCTGACGCTGCACGGCCTCGGCCACCTTGGGGTGCGAGTAGCCGACGATGTGACACCCCAGGCCACCGGAGAGATCGAGCATCGTGTTTCCGTCGACGTCGGTGAACGACGCGCCCCGAGCGGTGTCGATGATCGCAGGGACGTGCAGATCGAGCGGGTCGGACACGACCCGCTCCTTGCGCGCGATCAGCTCGCGGGAGCGCGGCCCGGGGATCTCGGTGACGACGTCGACGGTGCCCATCGCGGGCAGGCTACCAGCAGGGAACGGTCGTGGTTCAGCCCGATGAGGACCGAGTCGCGGGCGCGCGCTCGTGCGTGGCCTGCGCGGCCTGCTGCGTTCCCTCTTCGGCCACCGGACCGACTTCAGAGGCGAGAGCCGCCGACACGTTCGACGTCGTGCGCAGGGGCTTTTCCTTCAGCAGGAACGCGAAGACGAGCGCGATCACGGCCACGAACATGGTCCCCACGAACACGTCGTGGAGCGCCGATGACAAGCTGAGGCGGAGGTCGTTCGCGATGGCCGGAGGAACGTGTGTCGACCCTGCCGGTGAGTTCACCAGCCGGTTGAGGTCGAGGTGCTGAACGGCCGGCCCGATCCGCTCCATGAGTTGGGACGTCAACCGGGTGAAGAAGATCGTCCCGAACGCGGCGACGCCGAACGTCGCGCCCATCGACCGGAAGAACTGCACGGTCGCCGTGGCGCTCCCCATGTCCTTCGGCTGGATCGAGTTCTGCATGGCCACCAGGTAGATCTGGAAGACCATCCCCATCCCGAGACCCAACACGACCATGTCGACGATGGCCGTCGTCTGCGTGCTGTGCACCCCGAGCCGCGTCAGCAGGAAGAACCCGAACACCACGACGAACGAGCCCACGATGGGGAGGAGCTTGTAGCGGCCCGTCCGCGACACGATCTGGCCGGCGACGACGCTCGTCGCCACCCATCCCAGCATGAGCGGCATGATGACGATGCCCGAGTTCGTGGCGGAGACCCCCACCACCTGCTGCATGAACAGCGGGATGAAGAAGATCGCGCCGAACATGGCCACGCCGAACAGGAACGCCGTCCCTGCGGTCACGTTGAAGATGGAGTCCCGGAACAGCCCGAGCGGGATGATCGGCTCCGCGGCCCGCCGCTCGACGGCGATGAAGGTGACCAGACCGATCACGCCGGCGATGGCCAGCCCGATGATCTGCCCCGACATCCACGGGTACGTCACGCCGCCCCAGATCGCAACCATCAGCAGACACACGACGCTGAACGTGAGGACCGCCGCGCCGAGGTAGTCGACCCGATGCTCACGCTTGTGGAACGGAAGGTGCATGCGGGTCCCGATCACGAACAACGCGGCAGCCCCCAGGGGGAGGTTGATGTAGAAGATCCAGCGCCACGACACACTGTCGGTGAGCCATCCGCCGACCAGTGGACCGATGATCGAAGCTGACGCGAACACCGCGCCCGTGTAGCCCGCGTACCGCCCGCGGTCTCGCGCCGAGAACAGATCGCCGATCGTGGCCTGCGCAAGCGGGAGAATGCCGCCGGCGCCGAACCCCTGGAGGGCGCGGAACGCGATGAGCTGTGTCATGGACTGCGACAGACCGCAGAGTGCGGAACCCACCAGGAAGATCGAGATCGAGACGAGGAAGAGCATCCGTCGACCGAACATGTCGGACAGCTTCCCGTAGAGCGGAACCGTGACGGTCGACGTGAGCAGGTAGGCGTCGGCCACCCATGCGTAGTGCTGGATGCCGTGGAGGTCCAGAGCGATCGTCGGCAATGCCGTCGCGACGATGGTCTGGTCGAGCGCGGCCAGCATCATCGCCAGCATCGTTCCGCCGAACACGAGCATGATCTGTCGCCGCGTCACTTCGCGGCTCCCTCGCGCTGCCGCAGGGCGTCGGTCATCTTCGCCGTGAGCCTGACGAGCTCACGTCGCTCGTCCGCCGGAAGGGACGCGAGTAGCTCCGCCATGAATTGGCGCCGACTCTGTGCGAGCTCGCCCGCCAGCCGGCGACCATCGGGCGTGAGCTCGGCGACCACGGCGCGGCGATCAGGTGGCGAGGTCCGGCGCTGCACCAACCCAGCCGACTCCAGACGATCGACCATCCTGGTCACAGTCGACTCTGCCTGCCCCAACCGCGCCGCCAGCTCACTCATTCGCAGCTCATCGGCGGCAAGCACGTCCAGCGCGCGCATCTGAGATGAGGAAAGCTCTCCGACCGCGCCGACGAAGGTGGAGCGAAGGCGACGGTTCGCGATGAACCGGCCAAGCTCGGTCCAGTAGGTGTCGAGC
>JBKOXF010000009.1:0-5265 GCA_046724795.1 Actinomycetota bacterium
CCGCGATGATGGCCGAGCGACTCGAAGCGATCTCGTTCCCGGAGGCGAAGCCTGCCCGGGATGACGAGCCGCCGACGTTCGAGAAGCAGACCGTCGACGAGCCGGTCTTCCTGGAAGTGCTTCGGGACGTGCTCGCCGCCCTCGACGGGGTCGGCATCCCGTTCATGGTGATCGGCGGCGTGGCCTCCGCAGTGTGGGGCCGGCCCCGGTACACCCAGGACATCGACGTGCTGGTGCGGCCGCACGATGCGAAGCGCGCACTCGAGGTGCTGGAGGGCGCGGGCTTCGCCACGCAGGAGACCTTCGACAACTGGCTGTACAAGGGAGTGAAGGAGGGCGTGATCGTGGACGTCCTGTTCCAGTCCTCCGGTGGGATCTACCTCGACGAGGAGATGCTCGAGCGCTGCCAGCCTCGCGAGCTGCACGGGATCACCCTGCCGCTCGCGGCGCCGGAGGACCTCATCGTGATGAAGGCAGTGGCGCACGAGGAGGCGACGCCCAGGTACTGGCACGACGCGCTGTCGATCATCGCGCGGGTGGACCTGGACTGGAACTATCTCCTGCAGCGGGCCCGGGTCTCGGCCAAGCGTATCTTGGCGCTCCTGCTCTACGCGCAGTCGATCGACCTGGTGGTGCCCGACCGCGTCGTCCGTGAGCTGTTCGAGACGATCCAGGGGGAGCAGCACGATGGCCAGTGAGGAGCTGAGGCCACCCACGGCGGGATCCGAGGAAGAGCCGCCGCATTACGTGGTGCAACGGGTCCGCGAGGCGCTGGCGCACGACGAGCGCGTGAGCGAGCTCGAGGTCAAGGTGAAGGTGTTCGGCCGCAAGGTGTTCCTTACGGGCCCGGTGTCGACGGAGGCTCGGCGCGACGCGATCGACGAGGTCCTGGCCGTGGTGCTCCCCGGCTACGAGGTGCACAACGAGACGCAGGTCGCGCGCCTCGATGCTCCCGACGACGTGGAGCGGCTGTCGTGATCCGGATTGCGGCGACCGGCGACCTCCACTTCGGCCCGGACGCCGCCGGATCGTTCCGTCCCCACCTGGATGGGCTCGAGGAGAAGGCCGACGTGCTCCTCCTGGCCGGGGATCTCACGAAGCTCGGAACACCGGAGGAGGCCCGAGCGCTGGCGGAGGAGCTGGCCGGTGCGCCGGTACCGGTGATCGGGGTGCTCGGCAACCATGACTATCAATCCGATCGCCCCGACGAGGTCCGAGCGTTGCTCGAGGAGGCCGGGGTGCGGATGCTGGAGGGCGAAGCTACGGTCGTGGAGATCGATGGGGAGCGGCTCGGCGTCGCCGGGGCGAAAGGGTTCGGGGGCGGGTTCGCCGGGAAGTGCGCGACCGACTTCGGGGAGCCGGAGATGAAGGCGTTCGTGCGCCACACGAAGGACGTGTCGGAGAGGTTGCGGGAGGCCCTCGCCGCGCTCGACACGCGGCGCCGGGTGGCGCTGATGCATTACGCGCCGGTGAAGGAGACGCTGTTCGGCGAGCCGCCGGAGATCTACGGGTTCCTCGGTAGCTATCTGCTGGCGGAGGCCGTCGACTCGGTCGGCGCGGACCTCATCGTGCACGGCCACGCACACCGGGGTGCGGAGAAGGGCATGACCCCCGGCGGCATCCACGTGCGCAACGTGGCGCAACACGTGACCGGCGCGGCGTACGCCGTGTACTGCTTCGGCGACGGCGACGACCTGCGGACCGGCGAGTTCGCCGCGCTGCAGCCGGCCGTTCACTGAGGTCCGTCACCCGGGCAGGTCGACCTCCGCGCGCGCTCGCGCCTCGACCGTCCGATCCGCACCGAACAACAGCAAGGGACCTACCGAAGCTCGGACCGCCACGGTCGCCTCACGAGCTCCTGGCTCGCAGTCGCACGAGACCAATTCGGAGCCGTCGCGCGCGGCGTACTCAGCGGCAACGTCGTACGGCGTGGCCGTGCCACCGGGGAGCGCGAGTTCCTGCGCCGCGGCGAGGGCGGCGGCGTCCGCCGCGGTCTGCGCGGCGGACGCCGCCGTCAGGGTCCGGGCGACGTCGGCGCACGCCAAGGCGAGGATGGCCATGACCACCATCACCGCGGCGGCCACGACCGTTACAGAACCTCGCTCGGATCGCGGCCGGCAGCACCATGACGCGCGCAGGGTCCGGATCATCTTCGTTACCCGAACTCCTGCCGCATTACCGCCGTCGCGTGGAGCGTCACCGGACTCGGGAACAGCCATCCAACGAACGGCACCGTCTGCGGCGCCGAGTACGCAACCGAAACGGTGGCCGGACCCCCTCGCTGCGTCCGAGAGATCGTCACCTCGATGCGAGTCGGATCGAGGCCCGGCGCGTCCTGTGACACTGCCGTGCGCACGGAGTCGTCGTCGGAACTCACCGCTGCCTGCCGAGCTCCGGCCCTCGCCGAACCGGCCACGACGAGATCGTCGCGAACGAACAGTCCGACCTGAACCACTGCGAGCGCCAGCATCAGCAGGATCGGCATGACGAGAGCGAACTCGACGGCGGCCGAGCCTCGATCCGAATGGCCTCGCACCTCAGGCGCTGTTCGAAACCTGATCGATGATCTTGTCGAAGAACGAGGGCAGCTTGCCGGAGGACCTCGCCCACGCGATCAGCACGACGGCCACGGCCACCGCCGCCAGGATCACGAGCGCGTACTCGGCGGTGGTCTGTCCCTCCTCCCGACGGAGCAGCGGCAGCCTCGACAGGAGCGACTGCAGCCGCACGTAGAGCCACAACAACACCATCACACCTCCTCCTACGAGAGCGACCGGACGGTCGCGATCAACACGGGAACCACGGTGAGGAGGAGGAACGCGGGAAGGACCATGAACACGAGGGGGAACAACATCTTCACGGGAGCGGTCCGGGCCCGTTCGGCGGAACGGGCACGCCTCGACCCGCGGACATCGGCAGCGAGATCTCGAAGGCTCTCCGCAAGGGAAGAGCCGAGCGTCTCGGTTCGCGCGATCACGACGACGGCCGCCTTCAGGTCCCGTAGGTCGAGCCGTGCGGCGATGCCGGCGAGCTCCTCGCGCCATCGCCCGCCGACCTCGACCGACGCCGAGGCGCGTTCGAGTTCCTCGGCCAGCGGTCCGCGGACGCCCAGCGAGGCGCGGCGGATCGCGGCGGGCGCGGAGAGCCCGGCTGACGACGCTGCTGCGAGTAGATCGAGGAACTGTGTGACCTCGAGGTCGGCTGCGCGTCGACGACGGGCGGCCGAGCGACCGAGGATCATGTCGGGAAGGACGAATGCCCCCGCACCGACGAGGAGCGCCAATGGGACCAATGCCGGAACGAGGGCCCCCACGAGCAACGCCCCGGTGACGGCGCTCGCGCACTTCACGAACATCACGTCGCCCAGGGCGAGCCGGCTCCCCGAGGCGTCGAGGGTCCCGGCCAGTCTGTCCGCGCGAGCGAGCCGTCGAGCGACACTCGACGAAACGAGCCGGTCCCCGAGGCGCAAGGCCGCCGCGACAGGACCTCTTTCCTCCCTCGCGAACATCGAGGCCACATTCGGTTCGATGCGCATCGCGAGTGCGGCCACGCTGGCGGCGGCCGAGCAGGCCGCGATGAAGCCAACGAGGATCGCCATCAGGCCTCGACCGCGACGAGCTTGCGGATCCACAGGAAGGCCAGTCCGTCGAGGACGAGCCCAGCAGCCATCGCCGCGACGCCCATCGAGGACGAATACGCCGCAGCCATGTCGTGGTGGGACACGACCGACAGAAACAGGAAGAACCCGATCGGCAATAGCCCGAGGATCGTTCCGGACAGCCGCGCCTGCGCCGTCAGCGAGCGGACCTCACGCCGTGTGGTCTCCCGTTCCTGCAGCGCATGGCGAGCATGGTCGAGCACCAGGGGGAGGCCGGACCCGATGTGCAGCCGTAGGACGTCGGACACGAGTCGGACGTCGCTGCTCGCGCTCCCCCGACCCCATCGGGCTAGCGATTCGTCGAGGGAGAGGCCCAGCTCCTCTCGCTCGGCCACTGCGCGAAGAGCGTCCGGGACGGGCGGCTCCGCCTCACCCGCGGCAAACGTGATCGCCTGCGAGAGGGACAGCCCGGCGCGAAGAGCTGCGGCGACGCTCGCGACCGCTGAGGCGAGTTGCCCCTCGAGGACGGATCGCCCCGAGCTCACCCGTCGGCGTCGGAGCACACGCGGCACGGCGAGCGCCAAGCCGGCACCGAGAACGCCGCCCACAGGCCCGGCGACGAGATACGCGCCTATAACGCCGAGCGCGCACAGGACGATGGTCAGGAGTCGGCGCCGGCCACGAGGGGACGCAGCGGCTGGGTCGGACCGGCTCTCGGTCCGTGCGCCCGCTCGCTCGAGTACCGACCGTCGCACGGAGGCACGGTGACCGGCGACGAAGCACATCAGGGCAACGAGGAGGAGGGCGAGCGGAGCGATACTCACGTCGCCACCGTGTCCCGATCGGCATCCGACTGCGGTTCGAGACCTGGACGGAAGAGCCGGTCGGGCAGGTCCTCACCGCGGGCGCGCAGCATCGAGACGATCTTCGGCACCGCTCCCGTCGCCTGGAACAGTCCATCGCGCCCGTCCCGAGGCTGGAACGAGAACACCTCCGTCACCACCGGTCTGCCTTCGTGTATCCCGTCCACGGAAGCAACATGGAATGCCACCCGCCGGCCGTCGGGCAACCGGGCCATGTGCACCACCACGTCGATCGCGGCAGCGATCTGCTCGCGCAGGTGCAGGAGTGGGAGGTCCACGTCGGACATGAGCGCCATGGTCTCGAGCCGCCACAACGCGTGGCGAGGAGAGTTCGCGTGGGCGGTGGACAGCGAACCCTCGTGGCCGGTGTTCATGGCCTGGAGCATGTCGAGAGCCTCGCCGCCGCGGACCTCACCCACGATGATCCGGTCCGGGCGCATCCGTAGCGCGTTGCGAACGAGATCACGGACCGTGATCTCGCCTCTGCCTTCGACGTTCGGTGGCCGGGCCTCCAGCCCCACCACGTGCGGCTTGCCGAGCCGGAGCTCCGCTGCGTCCTCGATCGTGATGAGCCGTTCCCGGTCGGGGATGAACGACGCGAGCACGTTGAGCAGCGTGGTCTTCCCCGAGCTCGCTCCCCCCGAGATCATGATATTGGCACGCCCCCGGACGCAGGCAGCGAGGAACTCGATGGCTCGGGGTGAGATGGTCCCCAGCGTGACCAGGTCGTGCGGCGCATAGGGAAGGAACGAGAACTTCCTGATGGTCAGGACTGGACCGCAGAGCGAAAGAGGCGGAAGGATG
>JBKOXF010000034.1:0-3021 GCA_046724795.1 Actinomycetota bacterium
CTCCGCCAGCAGGTCCTCGTAGATGCCGGGACCGGCCACGACGCGGCACGAGGCCGTGCAGTCCTGGCCACTGTTCGTGTACCCGGCGAACTTCAGCGTCTCGACCAGCTTGTCGAGCGGCGCGTCGTCGAACACCACGACCGGCGCCTTGCCGCCGAGCTCGAGGTGCATCCGCTTCACGTTCGACTCGCCGCCGCGCGCCGCGATGATCTTGCCCGTCGCCGTGTCGCCGGTGACCGAGACCAGGCGGACGTCCTTGTGCCCGACGAGCTGGTCGCCGATCTCCGAGCCGTGGCCGGTCACGACGTTGAAGACGCCGGGCGGCAGGATGTCCTGCGAGAGCTCGGCGAGACGCAGCGTGGTCCGCGGCGTGATCTCGGCGGGCTTGATGATGGAGACGTTGCCGGCCGCGAGCGCCGGGCCGAGCTTCCAGATGGCCATCATGAGCGGGTAGTTCCACGGGCAGATGCCGACGGTCACGCCGAGGGGCTCCCGCCGGATCATGCTCGTGAAGCCCTTCTCGTACTCGCCCGTCGACTTGCCCTCCTGCACGCGAGCCGCGCCCGCGAAGAACCGCAGGTTGTCGATGATGAACGGGATGTCCGCCCGGGAGACCTCGATCGGCTTGCCCACGTCCTCGGCCTCGAGGCGCGCCAGTTCCTCGGCGTCGGCCTCCATCGCGTCGGCGAGCTTCAGCATCATCGCCGAGCGCTCCTTGGGCGGCGTGTCAAACCACACCTCCTCGTAGGCCTTGGCGGCGGCTCGGACGGCCCCGTCGGCGTCCTCCCTCGTGCCGACCTGAACCTTCGCGACGGCCTCGCCGGTCGCGGGGTTGATGTCGTCCTCGATCTCGCCGCCTCCGGACTCGACCCACGAGCCTCCGATGTACATGCCCCACGTCTTCATCTCGGCCATGCGACCTCCCCTCGAACGCACCCCGAACCGGGCACACCGTCGCCCCGCGGGAACACCCAGTATGCCCGCACCGGCTCGAACGTCGCCAGCCGCCGCTTTGGCCGTGGCGGCCGCCGGGGCTGTACCGCTCGGACAATGGTGGTCACGTGTCGATCTGGGCCTTCTGCAGCTCGCGGGCGCGGAGCGCGAGCCAGAACTCCATGCGGTCGAAGCTCGACGAGAGGTCGCGGCCGGTCAGCTCCTCGACCTTGCGCATCCGGTACCGGAGCGTGTGCCGGTGGACGAACAGCTCGGCCGCGGCCGTCTCCCATCGGGCGTTGTGTTGGAGGAACGATCGCAGGGACACCTGCAGTTCCCCGCCGTGCTCGCGATCGTACGCGTCGAGCGGCGCCAGCATCGCGTCGGCAAACGCCCGGAGCGCGTCGGGCTCGGCCATGGAGAGCAGGAGACGGTAGGTCCCCAGGTCGTCGAAGCCCGCGGCACCCCAGCCCTCCAGGCGGCAGACCTGTAGCGCGTACCGCGCCTCACGAAGGCCGCGTGCGGTCTCGACGGGCTCGACCGCACCGCCGGCCCCGAGTCGCACGTACGCGCCGAGCCGCTCTTCGATCCGCTTGCGCAGGTCGTCCAGGTCACACGCCGGATCCTCGGCGACCAGCACGTGGACGCCGCCGTCGTGCCTCGAGATCAGGTACGCGGCGTCGGCGCGCGAGAGCTCGTCCTCGGCCGCGTACCCCAGGTCCCCCGGCTCGCCGCCCTCGAGCGAGAGCACGACGACCCTTCCCGCCTTGCCGAACCCGAACCGCGCGAGGCCGCGGCTCATCTCCGACGCCACCAGGGAGCCCGCCGCGAGCGCGTCGAAGAAGTCTCCCTGCAGCCGGCGTTCGGCCTCGGCGACCGCGCGGGACTTGGCGAGCTCGATGGCGAACAGCGACAGCGCGTGCGCCGTCACGATCCGGTCGAACTGCGCGGGCGACTCGGGCTTGCCGACGGCGAGGAACGCCTCCACCCGGCCCTGCGCGCCGACCGGCTGCAGCCACACGTGATGGCCACGATCGACGAGCGTCACGCTGAACCCGGCTCCCTCCGGCCGCGAGATCCTGAGCTCCTGCCAGATCCTCGGCTGGCGCTGCTTGGCCCCCTGCGAGGTCGCGGCCAGCGGCATGCCGTGCAGGTCCAACAGCAGGGCCCAGCCGCCGATCGCCCGGGCGAGCGCGGCCGCGACCCCCTCGAGCCCCTCCCCGTCCATCGCCGAACGGGTCAACAACTGCTCGGCGTCGACGGCGCGCTGAAGCACGTCGTACTGCTCGGCGACCAGCCGCGTGAATACCGCCTCGGTGATCGCGATGAACGGGACCGGGTACGGGACCTCGAACACCGGGAAGCCGCACTGCTCGGCAGTGGTCACGGCAGCCTTCGGCACGCGGTCGTGCGAGAAGCCCAGCCCGAACCCCAACCCGGCGAGCCCGGCGTCGGCCAGACGCTTCACGTAGGCGCGCTGCCGGGTCGGCGTTGCCCCGACCGAGGCGCCCGTCGTGAGGAGCAGCTCCCCGCCCTTCAGCCAGGGCGTCGGATCCTCGAGCTCGCTGGCGTGAACCCACCGGACCGGCCGGTCGATGTTCGACTCGCCGGCGACGACCCGCAGCGCGAGGCCCGGAACAGCCAAGACGTCACGCACGGTGAGCGCCACCCGCGGATTGTACGGTGTGGCGCAAACGCTACGGAAGGCGGCCGCTCGGGCGCCGGGCCCACTGGACGGGTCGTACAAACGTTCGTGTGCGGGTTCAGCGTCGGGCCGCCTGGACAGACGGCGGCCGTCCGGGGAACGTAGTCGGGTCTGATCCGCCACCCGAACAGCCGTCGAGCAGGAGGAGCGCGTGGACATCCCACAGGAGCGCAAGGTCGTCACCGAGATCCCGGGGCCGAGGTCGCGCGAGTGGTTCGAGCGCCGCGGCCGGGCCGTCCCGAGGGGCGTCGCCAACATCCACCCGATCGTCACCGCTCGCGCCTCGGGCGCGATCGTCGAGGACGCGGACGGGAACCGGCTGATCGACCTCGCGACGGGCATCGCCGTCCTCAACGTCGGCCACACGTCTCCCGACGTCGTGA
>JBKOXF010000045.1:0-11096 GCA_046724795.1 Actinomycetota bacterium
GCTCCTCACCGAGCGCGCCGAGGCCGACGCGCTCCGCGAGCTCGACGAGCTGAAGAACACCTTCCTGCAGGCCGTCTCACACGACCTGCGCACCCCGCTGGCGGCGATCCTCGGGCTCGCGGTGACGCTCGAGCGCGAGGACGTCGAGCTCGCCGAGGCCGAAGCGCGGGACCTCGCCTCGAGGATCGCCTCGAACGCGCGCAAGCTCGATCGCATCGTGAACGACCTCCTCGACCTCGATCGGATCGGACGCGGCATCGTGCAACCGAACGTCGTGGAGGTCGACGTCGGGGGTCTCGTCCGGCGGATCGTGGCCGATTCGGATCTCCCGCAACAGCGACAGGTCGCGTTGGAGGCCGTCCCGGCGTTCGCGGAGATCGATCCGCCGAAGGTCGAGCGCATCGTCGAGAACCTCCTGGCCAACACCGCGCTCCATACGCCCGCCAACGCCCGCGTATGGGTCCGCGTGTGCGAGGAGGGCGGCGGCGTGACGATCGCCGTGGAGGACGACGGGCCCGGTATCCGCCCCGAGCTGCGGGAGTCGATCTTCGAACCGTTCAACCGAGGCGAGGCGCGGACCGAGCGCGGCGCCGGCGTCGGCATCGGCCTCGCGCTCGTCGCCCGCTTCGCCGAGCTGCACGGCGGGCGGGCCTGGGTCCAGGACCGCGACGGCGGCGGTGCGTCGTTCCGCGTGTGGCTGCCGGCGCGCGCACGTGAGCGCGACGACGTCGACGTTCCCGAGCCGGAACCGGAGCCCGCCGGCCGCTAGCGAGCCCCCGCCTCCTCGGTCTCACGCTCCGCGGCGAGCCACGAGTACGCCTCCTCCTCCTGCGCGAAATGCAGCCGCAGGATGGCGTGCAGCCCGTAGAGGACGCGGCGGAGGTCGACGAGGTCGTCCGGGTCGAGCCCCTCCGGCGCCAGGTTCTCGAGGAGGTGGACGTACACGCGCGAGAGGTGCTCGATCTCGAGGTGGGCCCGCGCCATCGTGCCCATCGGGTCCTCGCCGCCCATCAGCCTCGACACGACGGGGTAGACGGCGGCCTCCTCCTCTTCCTCGTGCCGGACGAGGCGCTCGGTGAGGAACCAGCGGATCTCAGCCAGCTCGGAGCGTGCCTCGTCTGCGCCGAGCGCGTCGAGGCGGTCGGCCAGGGATCGGATCCGGGCGAGCCACGGCATGAACTCGCGATGCTCCTCCCGGAACCGTTCGCCGACGTCCGAGCCGATCGTCGCATGCCGGCGCTGCCCGCGGTCGCCGGTGAGCGCCCGGAGGGCGTTCAGGATGACCGCGACGTCGATGGCCTCCTGCGCAATCGCGCCCCACACGGGCGGCAAGAGCCCGAGCGCGCCGAACCCCATGCCGACGAACGACAGCCCCATGCCGATCGTGATGCTCTGCAGGGCGATCGCGCGCGAACGGCGCGAGATGCGGATCGCCTCGGCCAACCGATCCAACCGATCGACGACGAGGACGACGTCCGCCGCTTCCGAGGATGCCGTGGCACCCCGCGCACCCATCGCCACGCCGACGTCGGCCGCCGCGAGCGCGGGCGCGTCGTTGACGCCGTCCCCGACCATGACCGTGACGCCGCTCTCCCGCTCCGCGGTGACGGCGTCGACCTTGTCCGCGGGGTCGCGCTCGGACAGGATGCGGTCGACGCCGATCGAGATCCCGACCGACTCGGCGACGTCGGGATGGTCGCCGGTCACCATCACGACGCGCTTGATGCCCGCGCGACGCAGCGTCCGGATCACGCGAGGCGTGTCGGGCCGGATCGGGTCGTCGAGGATCAGGGCGCCGGCGACCGCTCCGTCGATCGCGACGAACACGCACGACGAACCGTCCATCGCCGAGCGCCGCCGCACGTCCCGCGCGCGAGCGGGCAGCGGCGCGCCGCGCGTCACCCACGCCGTCTTGCCGATCGCCACCACGCGCCCGTCGACCTTGCCCTCGATGCCCGCCCCGTGCTCCTCGTGCACACCGTCGGGAAACACCAGCGGGAGCCCGCGGTGCCGCGCGGCGCGCACGATCGCCGCCGCGAGCACGTGCGGGGACACCTGATCGAGCGACGCCGCGAGCCGGAGCAGTTCGTCGGGCGCGACGTTCGTGAAGATCTCGACGTCGGCGATCTCCGGCACGCCGGACGTCAGCGTCCCGGTCTTGTCGAACAACAGCACCGTGCCGCGCGCCAGCGTCTCGAGCGCGCCGCCGCCCTTCACGATGATCCCGCGCCGTGCCGAGCGGGAGATGCCGGCGACGATCGCGATCGGCGCGGCCAGGATGAGTGGGCACGGCGTCGCGACGACGAGCACGGCGAGCGCACGGACGGCGTCCCCGGTGACGAGCCACGCGCCGGCCGCGATCGCGAGGGTGACGGGGATGAAGATCAGCGCGTACCGATCCGCCAGGCGGACGAACGGTGCCTTACGACGCTGCGCCTCCTCGACCAGGCGCACGATGCCGGCGTACGTGCTCTCCTCCGACGTCGCCGTCGCCCGCAGGTCGAACGCCGGGCCGGCGTTGACCGCGCCGCTACGGATCGGATCACCCAGCGCGCGCTCGGCCGGCCGAGACTCGCCGGTGAGCGCCGACTCGTCGAGGACGCCGGTCACGCCGGCGAGCAGCCCGTCCACGGGAACGACCTCGCCCGGCTTGACCAGCAGCAGGTCGCCGGCGACCACCAGCTCCACGTCGACCGATCGCAGCTCGCCGTCCTCGTAGCGGTGCACGGTTCGCGGAGCGCGAGCGAGCAGCGACGACAGCTCGCGGTGTGCGCGCGTATCGGCGTACGCCTCGAGCGCCTGGCCGCTCGACAGCATGAGGGCGATCACGGCGCCCGCCAGGTATTGCCCGAACGCCAGCGCGAACGCCATCGCGAGGAGGGCGATCAGGTCGACGCCGGTCTCGCGCTTCACGAGGTCCGACAGCACCGACCACGCGAGCGGGAGGATGCCGACGGCCGTCGTGATCCCCCATGCGACGTTCGCGGCCGTATCCGCGCCCGCCAGCGAGAGCCCCGCGCCCGTCGCGATGCCGACGACCGACAGCGCGAGGAACACGTTGTCGGTCGACCAAATGCGGCGTTCGGATCCCATGGAGCCCCCCGAGGGCTAGACGCGCTTCAGCTCGCCGACGAGGTGCCGCTTCGACGGCCCGGCGCGCATCGCCATCCAGAGTTCGTACCGCAGCAGATCGTCCGCGATCTCGATCCGCCGGCGCAGGCTGCTCACCTGCGATCCCGTCGCCGTCAGCGCGAGCGCCGTCGACTCGACGTCGACGAGACCGGGCGCGAGCGCCCCCTCCGCGACCTCCACGATACCGAGCGGGTGGGCCAGCGTGACCTCCACCCGGCCCTGCCTGCCGGGGCGGAAGAACCCCCGTTCGAGGTGCAGGGGCGAGCCGTCGTCCGCCGACCAGCTCCGCTGGGCGTAGAGCAGGAACGCGTCGCCGACGTGCTCGAACGTCATCTCCTCGCCGTACCGGAACGGCTCGCCGGGGAGCCAGACACCCTCGCCGGCGCCCTCCCACCGCCCGAGCAGGAACGCCAGCTCGCGGACGTCGGGGTGCAGCACCGGCTCCATGCTGGGGACGGTATCACCCGGGGTTCGGGCGCTCGGATCGCGTCGGACGGGGAGCCCGGCGGCCCGGTTCGGCGGCCGCTGGTACCGTCCCCGGATGCCGATCGTCGCGCGCCTCAACGTCACGCCGGTGAAGTCCACGGCGCTGCACCACCCGGCGACGCTGCGTCTCGAGCCGTACGGCGCGGCCGGGAACCGCGACTTCTACTTCGTCGACGAGGACGGACACCTTCAGGGCGGGTGGGCGTTCGGCCCATTCGTGCAGATCGAGTCCGATCACGACGTCGCGGCCGAGCGGCTGTCGCTGCGCTTCCCCGACGGCACGGTCGTCGAGGGCCCGGCCGACGTCCTCGGCGAGCCGATCACCACCAGCTTCTACGGCCGTCCGGTGCCGGCGCATCTCGTCGAGGGACCGTGGGCGCAGGCCGTCTCGGCCTTCGCTGGCCGGCCGATCCGCCTCGCGCGCGTCGACCGACCCGGCGACGCCGCCGACAGCCGGCCGCTCACGCTGGTCTCGCTCGCCTCGATTGACAAGCTCAGCCGGCAGGGCGGCGCGTCGGAACGGATGGACCCCGGGCGGTTCCGCATGAACCTCGAGCTCGACGGGTGCGCACCGCACGAGGAGGACGGGTGGGCGGGCCGTCGGCTTGCCGTGGGCGACGCGGTCATCCGCGTCGGCGACCCGGTCGCCCGGTGCGTCGTCACCACCCAGGACCCTCGGACCGGCCGGCGCGACTTCCCGACGCTGTCGGTGATCAAGCGATACCGCGGTGTCAGCGACGGCGATCTGCTCTTCGGTGTGTACGGGGACGTGGACGTGCCGGGTCTCGTGCGCGTCGGCGACGAGGCGCGGCTGCTCGACGACGCGTGACCCCGGCCCGGCGTCCGAGCCGCGAGGAGCTCCTCGGGGCGGCCGGTCGAACGATCCCCGACGTGCTCGCGCCCGGACTCCGCGTGGTCTTCGTCGGGATCAATCCAGGGTTGTACTCGGCGGCCGTCGGTCATCACTTCGCCCGACCCGGCAACCGCTTCTGGAAGGCGCTCCACGGCGCCGGGTTCACCGACCGCGTCCTGGACCCGTCCGAGGACGCGACGCTCCCGTCGATCGGACTCGGCGTCACGAACCTGGTCGCGCGAGCGACCGCGTCTGCGGCGGAGCTGGGACCCGACGAGCTCCGCCAAGGACGCCGCCGTCTCGAGAGGATCGCCGACGCGTTCCGTCCGAGGTTCGTTGCCGTGCTCGGGCTCGGCGCGTACCGGACGGCGTTCGACCGGCCACACGCGAGCGAGGGGCCGCAAGTCGAACGGCTCGGCCCGTCGGCGCTGTGGCTGCTGCCGAACCCCAGCGGCCTGAACGCTCACCACCAGCTCCCCGACCTCATGAAACGGTTCGCCGAGCTCCGCCGCGCATCCGGCTAGCGGGAGGTAGACCTGCGGTTCTCTCAGGCGGTTCTCTCAGCAAGTCCTTCGGCTTCGGCGCCATCCGCACCGCCTCGCCGTCGGTAATACCCATGACGTTGGACACGAGGAGGATCGATGTCGGACAAGGCTGCCGGATACGGACAGCGGTGGAAGAAGTGGGTCGCGATCTATCTCGCCGTCGCGATCGTCGCGTACGTCGCCGTGTACCTGTTGTTCTTCCACCACGGTGGCGGAGCGGGTGGCGGTGGGTTCCACTACTGAGCCGACCCGGGTGCGAACGGAGGCGGTCGCCCCGGCGACCGCCTCCTCGCGTCGAGCTGCGATTCGGGGGCAGCGGGTCAAGTCGTTCCGGGTCACCGAGAATGTCGCCGGGGGGCGAGACGGGGGCGCGGACGCGGCGTCTCCGAGCGTCACCTCGACGATCGTGAACGGAGCGCAGCGGTAGGGGGCTGCAGCTCGACGTCGAGATGAACCGGAAGCGGCGAAAACCTGAGTCTCAGCCGCGCCGTTGGTGGCACGCTGTTCCTCGCCGCTCCTCCTGCTCCGCATCGACGTTCACCTTCGCGTCATCGTCGGGCCTTCGTCGCCGGTCGCAACGGTCTCAATCGGCGGGTCAGTCTGACGCTCCCCAGCCGACGGGCGATAGTCCACCCGCGGTGATCCTTTTTGTCGCGTTCCGAGACGGACGTCATCAAGTGAGGCGACTCAGCCCGAAGCTGCCCCCCGTTCAGGTGGACCACGAGACGGGGCTGAGGGGATCGGGCTGGTATGAGCAGAACGTGCCCGTCCGCACCGTCGTGGTCAGATGTCGGCCGAGCTCCGGGCTGTGTTCGGTGATCCGCTCGAGCACGCCCCGAATCGCTCGCGTGACGTTCACCCGAGCGCGCTCGGCGTCGGAAGCCTGCGGGCGGTCACGGCCGCCGAGCCCCACCGCTGCGGCGAGCTCGCGCACGAGGAAGTCTCGCTCTTCACGAAGCCGCGACGACCGTTCCGGATCGTTCCACTCCTCGGCCTCGGCGAGCTCCTCGTCGAGCTCGGCCAGACGTCGCCGATACTCTCCCTTGGCGCGCTCGTCGAGTGCGGGGCCAACCCTCCGGGCGTCGACCCCGAGATCGTCCATCCCCGCGCGGTTGACCACGTTGCGCCCCTCCACCACGCCGACCAGATCGAGCGCGAGGATTTCGCGACCCGGGGCGGCAAGCAACCCGGCTAGATATCGGACACCCTTGGAGTCGCGAAGCCGGAAGCCTTTTCCGTCGAAGACGACGGTCCAGTACTCACCCTCTCGACGGAATGCCGCGATCGAGGCTCGCGAAGCGCGCGGCCCAATCCGCTCGCCGGACGGGTCCAGAGACCCGAGCAACTCGGCAACCCTCCGGCCCAGCGTCGTCATTCCGAGCTCCTTGCACGTCCTGGAGGCATCCTCAAGAAGTGCGATTGTGCGCTCCCGGTCTCCCGGTACGTCGCGATCGACGAGCATCTGGGCATAGGCGTGCTGAGCGTGTGCCACCCACGGGCGCGCGCCCATCCGCTTGTTCATCCGCAACGCTTCCTCGAAGTGCCGTTCGGCAGCATCGGTGCTGCCGAGAAACGCTGCCAGGATCCCGAGTGCACGCGACACCGATCCGGCCTGGCCTTCCGCGTGCCCGTAAGCGTGCCGGTCGGCGTATGGGAGCTGCAGCTCGTACAGCACCTCGGCCCCGGTCTTGTCGCCCATCGCGACGCATACCGTCGACGTGACGCTGAGCGCGAAGAGCCACTCGTTGTCGCGAGGCATCGCAGCGAAGTCATCGATCCTGATGCGCGCGTATGTGGACCTCGCCTGCGTTTCATCACCGATCTCGAGCAACGCCTCGGCGAGCACCGCCTGGAAGAACGGATACCAGGTGAACCGCCTTGCAACGGCGCGCAGGGTCGGGACGGCATCCGCGGGATGCCCTCGCTCTCTTTCGATCGTGTACAGGTGCGAGGCATAGTGGGACTCGGCGTCGGTGAGGAGCGCCGAGGCGCCGTACGAATGGGCTCTGGTGATCTGCTCCTCCGCCTCAGCGAATCGTCCTCGGATCAGGGCCAGATTCGACGAGATGGTGTCGACGACCCACGGCTGCCACGGCTGCCGCGCCTCCTCTGCGAGGCGTCGCATCACGTCGAGGCCCTCTTCGGCTCGGTCGATCTCACCCAGCTCGAGGAGGGTAATGACGCGGCAATGATGTCCCTGGAACTGGCCCTCGACGTCGCCGAGCTCACCGAGGCCGACGAGCTCATCCGCGAGGGCGAGACGATCCATCGGGTTCTCTGGCCACCAGATCGCCCCGTACCTGCCGTCCAGTGCGTACGCGAGCGTCCGAGGATCCCCGATCCGACGCGCGATCTCGAGCGCGAGCGCACTCAGTTCGTCGCTTCGGGTCCGATCGTGATGATCTCGGAGGGCGCAGGCCAGGCGGGACAGCAGCCGAACGCGGGTCGACGACCCTGCTTCGCCGATGGCCGCCAGGGCGCTCTCGAGCAGGGGAACGAGGTGACGGTCGCTTCCGGCCCGCTGCCATACGAACCTGCCACCGTAGCCAACGGCGGCTCTGGCCAGATCCTCGGCGCGTCCGAGCCGCTTCGCGAGGCTCGCGGCCTCCAGGAACGTCGCCTTCGCCGTCGGCATGTCGCCGGAACGTGCTTGGGCGTCACCGAGATCGAGCAACAACACACAGCGTCCGGCCTCGTCGCCGGTGCTCATGAGCCCGAGCGCCTGGAGGGCGACCCCGTATAGGCGGGCGGCCTCCTCGAACGCCAAGCGCGCCGCGGCGACGTCGCCGGCTCGCCTCGCGTACTCCACGACGAGGGCGGGGGCGGCCTCGGGGATCGCCAGAAAGAAGTGATGGGCGAGTTCGGCCAGATGCGCCTCGCGCTCGACCCCGTACGACGCCTCAAGCACTTGCGCCGCTCGGTGATGAAGGTCGATCCGTCGACCTTCCGAAATCTCCTCGTACAGCACCTCGCGGAACAGCGCATGCGCGAAACGACGTCGCCTCGGCGCGGCTGGCACCCCGGTCAGCACTCGAGCGCGCGTAGCCTCGTCCAGGGCGTCGATGAGCGCACGCACGGCCCGATCGGCGAGCGCCGCGAGCACCTCGATGTCGAACTCTTGGCCCATCACCGATGCCAGCGAGAGGAGCTCCGCGCAGTCGTCCGAGAGAAGATCAAGACGCCGGCCGATGACCTCCCGAACGCTCGCCGGGATCGACAGCCGGGCGCCGGGCTCGAGGCGCGAGAGGCGTCCTTCGTGCCCGAGCAGTCGTACGACCTCGCCAACAAAGAGCGGGTTACCCTCGGTCTGCTCGTAGACGGCGGACACCAGCGAGGCCGGCGGCGCACGGTCCATCGTGCGATCGATGAACCTCGTCACGTCCGGCTCCTCGAGCCCCGTGAGCGTGATCGATCGGGTCGAAGGCTCCCGACGGAGCTCGGCCAGGGTCCTGGGCAACGGAGCTTCGAGCACGACTTCAGCGTCGTCGCGGTACAGGCACAGAACGAGCATCCGCGAGTCGCGTACGACCCGGGCGACGAACTGCAGGAGCAGCAGCGAGGGAGCGTCCGCGCTCTGGAGGTCGTCGAGGATCAGCACGATCGGCCGAGCGACAGAGGCCGTGCGCAGGAATGTCGCCATTCGGTCGAACAAGCGAAAACGAGCCCCCTCCGGGTCCGTCAGGTTCGGCACCGAAAGCTCGGGGAAGAGCGCTCCAACCTCGGGGATCATCTGGGCGATCTCGGCGGCGCCCGCGCCGATCTGCTCTCGGACGGCCGCCGCATCGGTCTCCCGGAGATAGGTCCTGACGGCCTCGACCCAAGGCCAGTAGGTCGGCGCGCCGCCGGCTTCCCAGCATCGCCCCCACAGGACGAGACCGCCGGCGTCCCGTGCCCGCACGGCGAGCTCGTCGCCCAGTCGGCTCTTGCCGATCCCCGGCTCGCCGGCGATCAGGAACAGCGCGCCGAGGCCCGCGATCGCGGACTGGAGTGCCGTCGACAAGTCGTTGAGCTGTCGCTCGCGGCCGACGAAGGCTCCGCTCCCGGCTCTCGTGACCGTCACCTCCACAGGCCGGCCTTCTTTGTACTCCCGGTTGATCGCGGGGGGCCAGCCCTGCGAGGAGCGGCCGACCGCCGGGCCAAGAGATCCGTTGATGGTGGCGGGACGCCGTCGGGTGTTGTTCACCGCTTCTGAACGCCCGTTCCGTCCCCAGTCACGCCTCCCAGTTGGAGGCACCGGAACCAGACGAGGGCCGCGAGGCCGGGAGGGAGGAACCGATGGGAACCAAGGAGCCGCGCGTCGCATCACGCGTGGCCGTTGTGATGACGTCGTTGCTCGTCACGCTCGCCTGCGCAGCGCCACTGGCCATGGCCGATACGAGCGGCGGTGCGAAGGCGAATAGCGGCGAGCGCCTTGGATTTGGCGACACGTGGGTCAGGGACACCGATCCGAACGACCGGTTGGGTTTCGGCGACAGCTGGACCCCGCCGCGATTGGGCTTCGGCGACGACTGGACACGCCTGGTGGGCGCGGGGAGCGAGAGCACACGCAAGACGCAGCCGGTCGGACAGCCGAGCATGCCGAACGCCCTTCCAATCGTCGTCGCGGTTGTAGCCCTGGTGCTCGGAGCGGCGACCGCGGCCGCCCGGGTCACGATCGCACGTCGCCGGAGAGCGGCGGTCGCTGGCTGAGTGCGGCAACGGCGGTCGGGCCGATGGGCTTTCTTCGTGGCGCGGGTAGGACCTGAAAGCAGTTCGGATCGGCGTTCAGCTGCCTTCTCGAGCATCGATCCGCACCCGAGGACGATCTCCACGTGAGCCCCTGGTCGGGGCACAAGAAGAGCGCCACAATCAGCTTGAGGGGTCCATCTGGTGCGCGCACCACGCCGGACGGTGAGAACGATCGGCAAGACCCGCCAGGCCCTGGTCCTCGTACCACCGCAGCTACCGGTGCACGGCCTGGCGCGACACGCCGAAGCGGTGGGCCACCTCGAGGATCGGGACTCCATCGCGGATCACCGCGAGCACCGCTCGGTACCTCTGCTCCACGACACTCAGCTCCAGCAACATGCTTGGGAGTGTCACGGATCAGGTGAGACCGGGCTAACGCATCACCCGGAGCCACGTGACGCATCAGCCGGAGCGGATGTGTCACGCGTCAGGCGGAACCAAACACTGTCTTGGTGGGGCGGGGAGGACTTGAACCTCCGACCGACGGATTATGAGTCCGCTGCTCTGACCGACTGAGCTACCGCCCCGTGCGCCGCCGACCAGCGTCGATGCGCCTTCGCGCCGCTCGATCGCGGGCCGCACGTCAGAATCATGTCAGAACGCCTTCCCCGTTCGGCAACGCCTCGCCGGCCCATGCGCATCCGTTCCAGGGCGAAGAGGACTTGCGATCACAGAGCCGAGGACGATGACCGCCGACGTGCGCCGGAAGACGATATTCACCAACGTGAGAAACGGATCAGAGGTGGAAGACCGGGCCCCGCTCTCGCAGAGACCACGAGCCGAGCCGCACCGCCGAGCCATCCACCTCGATCTAGATGGCGGCGTGGATCACGGTCACGTCCGCCTCACGGGTCACCTCGAGGGGCGGGTCGACGGGGAGCCACAGCCCGAAGACCGAGCCCGAGGCGTCCGAGCGCTCGAGCCAGACGCGGCCGCCGAGGCGCTCGGCGGCGCGACGACAGATGTACAGGCCCATGCCTGCGCCGCCGACGCGGCGCGTCATGGAATGGTCGACCTGATAGAAGCGGTCGAAGATCCGCTGCTGCTCGTGGGGATCGATGCCGGGCCCGCGGTCGTGGATCCGGATCGCGACGCCCGTCCCGTCTGGCTGCGCGGACACGATCACCGGAGCGTCCGGCGGCGAATACTTGAGCGCGTTGTCGATGAGGTTGCGGACGATCCGGCCGACGTCCTCCTCGCGGCTTCGGATGGGGGGGAGCATCGACGCGGCCATGAGGATCACGCGGTCGCCGCCCTCGACCTCGTCGTGCACCACGCGGTCGAGCATCCCGGCGACGCCGATGACCTCGCTGGGAGCCTGGACCTCGCTCGACGCCTCGACCCGAGACGCG
>JBKOXF010000098.1:0-6431 GCA_046724795.1 Actinomycetota bacterium
GGGCGCTGCCCGGAACCAAGACGATCCAGATCGACGTCACCGACCTGGAGTGCTCGTACTGGACGGAGCTCACCGCCGGCGCGATGAGCGAGCTGCGGGAGGGCGAGGCGCCGAAGGTCGACATCAGGATGCGCGCCAAGAGCGACGACCTCGTGGCGATGGTGGACGGCGAGCTCGGCCTGATGTCGTCCTTCATGTCGGGGCGGGTTCGCGTGGACGCCTCGCTCTCCGATCTGCTGGCGCTCCGGAAGCTTGCGTGATCGCCAACCGTCGCCGCCCCCGGTGACGCCGTGCTCCCGATCAAGGACAGCAATCCGACCCGCAGGACGGCGTGGGTCACGATCGCCCTGATCGCTGCGAACGTCATCGTCTTCCTGATCTGGGAGCCCACGTTCGCCGCAGGCCGAGCCGGACAGCTCGAGCAGGAGTTCTTCTTCCTGTGCCACGCCGAGGTGCCGTGGGAGGTGACGCACCAGACCAGCCTGGCCGAGGGCGGCGCCGCCGCTCGTGCGGCCATCGGACGTTCGGGCATCGGTGACCCCGCGGGCGTCCAGCGTGTGCTCCTTCAGGGGGCGCACGGCACGCTGCCCGATGGCGAGCGCGTTGACCTCCCAGCATGCCCGCACAAGGTGTGGTGGGAGTCGGTGTTCGTGGCGATGTTCCTGCACGGAGGGTGGCTGCACCTCGCCGGGAACATGCTCTTCCTGTGGATCTTCGGCAACAACGTCGAGGACAAGATCGGACGGCCGGGCTACCTCCTGTTCTACCTGCTGGGGGGAGTCGCGGCGTCGGCGCTGCAGATCGCCGTGGCGGCGGATGCCGCTTCCCCCTATCTCGGTGCGTCGGGGGCCATCGCGGCGGTCCTCGGTGCGTACCTCGTGATGTTCCCCCGGCGTCGGGTGCTGGTTCTTCTGTTCTTCTTCGTCCCGATCTGGCTGCCGGCGGTCGTCGTGCTGGGAGTGTGGTTCGTCCTGCAGCTCTTCGAGGGCGCCGGAGGTTTGTCGACGCACGTGAACGCCGGGGTGGCGTACTTCGCACACGTCGGAGGCTTCCTGTTCGGGATGCTCGCCGCGCAGCTGCTCTTCCCGAAGGAGCGAGTCCGAAGACGGGCGCCGCAGCAATTCGAGTGGTGAGAGCGAGCGCGCTATGCGTCGCCGGCGGGCGTCGGATGGAGATCGAGCCGCATCACTGCGGCGGTCTGGGCGCAGAACGACATGTGCTCGCGGAAGACATTCGGGAGCGCGTCGAGGGTTCCTGCTCGTGAGAATCCCACGCTCGAGAAGAACCCCTCGGCCGATTCGGTAGCGATGAAGACCGTGGTCGCGCCGGAGCGCCGGGCCTCGCGCACTGCGTGCGCGGTGAGGAGGGTTCCGAGTCTCGCTCCCCGACGATCCTCTGTCACCGTGAGGGAGCGCACGTGCGCCGAGGTACCGGCCAGCTCGAGGGCGACGGTGCCTACGGCCGCGCCGTCCTCGGCGTCGGTTGCCACCCACCGTTCGATGCGCTCATCGGGAGGAGGTCCGTCCCTCAGCCCAGCAGCCCGCAGCAGGTCACCGATGGTCGCGTCATCGTCGGACTCGGCGAGCCGAACGAACGCAGCTGATCGAAGAAGATCCGACGCGTCGCGGCCGACGAACGTGGGCAGCTCGTCGGCCCGAACGAGGTTCGCCGGATGGGTGACGCCGGTGAACACGAGGAGGGAGTCCCAGCCGAGCTTCTGAGCTCCGGCGATGTCAGTGTCGAGGCGGTCGCCCACGGAGATCGCGGTCCCGCCGCCGGCACGGTCCCGGGCCAGCTGGAACAGAGGGGGGTGCGGTTTTCCCACCACCTCCGCAGCGATCCCAGTGGTGGTGGTGACCGCGGCGAGGATCGCCCCGGCGCCCGGCCACAGCCCTTCGGGCGCCGGGTATGAGGCGTCGGCGTTCGTCGCGACGAGGTTGGCCCCCCGTTGCACGAGCAGCGACGCCGTCTTGAGCTTGTCGTAGTCGACCGACCGGTCCCACCCGATCACCACGACGTCGGCCTCTTCCGGAGCGTCGTCCACCAGCTCGAACCCACGATGGCGCAGCGCTTCCCGGATCCCGCCCTCCCCGATGACGAAGGCCCGTCCGCTGCCCCGCTGAGCAAGAAGCTCGGCGGTCGCCACTGCTGACGTCACGATCTCCGAAGGGCTGACCTCGATGCCGAGGCCGGCCAGCTTCGCCGCGACCTGTTCCGGTGTCCTGCTGGAATTGTTCGTCACGAACGCGAGGCCCGTGCCCCGGGCCCGAAGATCCCGGATCGTGTCATCGGCGCCGGGGACGGCCTGGTCGCCTCGGTACAGAACGCCATCCAGATCGAACAGGATGGAGTCGTACCGGTCGGCCAGCGACACCGCTACCCGGCCAGGCGCTCCAGGGCCCGCTCGTAGTGACCGATGCCCGGACGCATGGCGATCGCGAGCTTCAGGTGTGCGATAGCCCGGATCCGTTGTCCGGTGCGCTCACAGGCGAGCGCCAACCCGAAATGGGCGTAGTCGTTCACGGGATCGATGTGGACGGCCTTGGCGAACTCTCGCCTCGCTCGCGCGACGCGGCCGGTCTCGTACAGGGCGCGGCCCAGCGCTTCACGGATCGAGGCCTTGTCGGGTTCCATGAGCTTAGCCTCGGACAGCAGCATGGCGGCTTGATGGGGATGTCCCTCGGCCAGGAACCTGCTTCCCCGACTGAACAGGCTGTACGCCGACCGCTCGGGGTCACGCGTGCTATAGCTTCTCGGTGCCTCGGATCTCACCGTTCACCGGCCTTCTGTTCGACCCCGCTCGGGTCGGCTCCCTGGGTCACGTCACGTCGCCGCCGTACGACACGATCGCCCCGGACCAGGAGCGACGGCTCCACGAGCTGTCCCCGTACAACGCCGTGCGACTCATCCTCGGCCGCGAACAAGCCGAGGATGACGGAACGCGCAACAAGTATACGCGGGCCTCCGAGATGCTCAGGCAGTGGAAGGAGGAGGGTGTCCTTCGTCCCACTCGGCGACCCGCCTGGTATCCGTATGAGATGCGGTTCTCGCATCTCGGGCGACCCCGGCGGGTCAGAGGCCTCATCGCGGAGGTGGAGCTCGAGGAATGGGGCGGATCGATCCATCCCCACGAGCGAACCATGTCGGCGCCAGTCGAAGACCGCCTGGCGTTGCTCCGAGCGGTCCGAGCGAACCTCTCCCCGATCTACGCGCTGTATCGCGGTCCAAGCCGTGAGCTCGCCACGTGGCTGGACGAGGTCACCACCTCCGGGGCGTCCGTCGGCGAGGTGACGGACGAGGCCGGGGTCGAGCACCGGATGTGGATGGACGAGGGCGGTGACGACATCACCGCATGGCTCGCGGACGAGGACCTTCTGATCGCCGACGGCCATCACCGCTACACCGTCGCCTTGATGTACCGGGACGAGATGCGGGCCCAACTCGGGCCAGGCCCGTGGGACCGGATGATGATGCTGCTCGTGGACGCCGGCGCGGAGGACCCACCGGTGCTGCCCATCCACCGCATGGTGCACTCGGGATCCGCACCCACCGCCGGGCGACGGGTCCGAGACCTCGCGGAGGTGCTCAGCTCACTGCACGATGAGGATCTCACCTACGGGACAGCCGCGGTGGAGGACGGTCGACTCATCCACCGGGTCGCAAAGGCTCAGGGCGACCCGCCCACCGTGTGCGCGTTGCACGAGTCCGTCCTCGCCGACCAGGACGGCGGCCTTCGCTTCGTGCCCGACGCCGTGGCCGCGGAGGAAGAGGTCCGCTCCGGCGAGGCCGTCGCGGCCTTCTTCCTTCCTCCGACCAGGGTCGAGCGCATCCGTGCCGTCATCGACCACGATCGACGGCTACCTCAGAAGTCGACATATTTCTGGCCGAAGCCGCGCACGGGGTTCGTCCTCCGCCCGCTCGACTGAGGCTATTCGTCTTCTGCTTGTTCGAGCTTCTTGATCCCTGACGCGATCACCTCCATCACGCTCCGAGCTCCGCCTCCGTTCCTGTAGAAGCGCCTGGCGAGCTGGCCGTGGATGAGGACGTCGTCGCCCTTCGCGATGTCTTTCACCGCGCGTTTCCCCACGGTCTTGTGCCAGGCAGCCACCGGGAGGGGGAGAAGGCGCTTGCCGGCCTCGGGAACGGAGAGCTTGAGCTCGGTGACCTCGTCGCCGGACGGCAGCTGCCGCTCCACGGGCTCCGCCGCCACGGTCCCGGCAAGGACCACGACGTTCACCGTCACCATGCTGCTCCCCCCTTTCGCAGCGGCACCGTAGCGGCGGGTACTGACATTTCCTGGACCCACCACGTTGACCAGCGGCTCCTCGGCGTAGGTGGCGAGCGACGGCCGTAGACTCGCCTCGTGACGGCTCACGCGACATTCGAGGCTGCCCCCGGCATCACCGGGGTCGACACGATGATGACCGGGCGTCCCGTCGTGACTTCGGCGTACCTGATCCATGCCGGCGAGCCTGCGCTGGTCGAGACGGGGCCGACAACCTCGGTCGAGGCCGTGCTCGCCGGGCTGGCATCGCTCGATCTGGGCCCCGCGGACCTGGCGCACATCGTGGTGACCCACATCCATCTCGATCACGCAGGAGGCCTCGGGCGCTTGGCTGCTGCATTTCCCTCAGCCACGGTGTGGGTGCATCAACGAGGGGCCCCACACGTCGTCGATCCCACGAAGCTCGTGGCCAGCGCGGCGCGCGTCTACGGCGAGGACCGCATGTCGCGGATGTTCGGTCCGGTCGATCCCACACCGGAGGAGCGAGTCAGGTCCGTCGACGAGGGCGACCTCATCCCCCTCGGAGACCGCACGCTGGACGTGATGTACACGCCGGGCCACGCATCGCATCATGTGAGCCTGGTCGACTCCGGTACCGGCGCGGTGTTCACGGGCGATGCCCTGGGTGTACACCTACCGGACGTGCGGGTCCTGCAGCCCGCCACGCCACCCCCCGACATCGACGTTGAGCTCGGGGTGGAGAGCATCGAGCGCATCCGCGATCGCGCGGAGACGCTCCTGCTGTTCAGCCACTTCGGACCCGTGACCGAGGTCGAGGAACTCTGCACCATCGCCGCCGCGCGACTCAGGCGATGGGCCGGCATCGTCCGTGACGCCATGGACGAGACCGAGGACCTCGACCGGATCGCAGAGCTCCTTCGAACCCGGACGGCCGACGAGTTCGAAGACGCACCGGGGTCACGCGACGAGATCGATCGCTTCGAGATCCTGGCGGACATGCGCAACAACGCGGCCGGTCTCGTCCGGTATTGGCGCAAGCGATCGGAGCGCGAGCTCGAAGAGGCCGCGGACCCGGGTCGCTGACCGGTCAGGCCTGATCCGGGCCAAGCGCTGCGAGACGCTCCGCGGCGTCGAACGCCGACGGGTCGTGGCGAACGACGCGTTCGAACTCCTTCGCTGCCTCCGCAGGGCGCCGGAGTCGGGACAGGATGTCGCCCGCCACGTACCAGATGCGCAGGTCGAACTGGCGCCCCACGGCGGCTCGCGTGGGGAAGCGGCGGATGAAGGCGAGCGCATCGGCGTACCGGCCCTGGTCGGCGAGCGCCGAGGCGCCCACGACGGCACACTCCGCGCGCACCTCCTCGGGGATGTCGGCGTGCAGCCCCGCCTCGGCCTCTTCCACCGCTCGGTCCGCTCGGCCGAGCGCGCGGTAGCAGTCCGCGATGACGTGGTTCTCGTCGAGCCGCCCCGACATGCGCCGGTACGCCTGCATCTCCCGGAGGGCCTCCCGCCACCGGCCCGACCCGTAGTAGGCGAGCGCCAGGATCTCCCTGATCCCCGCGGACCTTCCCGCGAGGTGCTTCGCCCGCTCGGCATGACGGATCCCGTCCTCAGGCGCACCTTCCGCGATGAGCCGCACCGCCCGCTCGACGTATCGAACGACGTCCTCGGCCCGCCCCGTCTTCGCGACCTGCCGGATCTCGCCGACCAGTCCGCGAGGCAGCTCCGACACGATCCGAGCGGGCGCAGCATTGGAACCCGCATGTGTCTGTCGTCTCGTCGGCGCATCGCGTTGCGGTCGAGGCATCGACGCAGGCTACCCGAAGGCAATGGAGCCGCCCGAAGGCGGCTCCTTGAAGAAGTCTCGGCGGCGACCTACTCTCCCACCCCGTCTCCAGGGCAGTACCATCGGCGCTGGAGGGCTTAACTTCCGGGTTCGGAATGGGACCGGGTGTCTCTCCTCCGCTGTAGCCACCGAAACGGTGCCGAAGCGCGAGCCATCAGGCGCACCTGATGAACTCGATAGCGAGCGCGAGCGATCAAAAGCCAAGTCCTCGGCCTATTAGTACCGGTCGGCTCAACACGTTGCCGTGCGTACACCTCCGGCCTATCAACCTCGTGGTCTGCGAGGGGCCTTACCGGGTCATCCCCGTGGGAGATCTCATCTTGGGGCGAGCTTCGCACT
>JBKOXF010000114.1:0-19084 GCA_046724795.1 Actinomycetota bacterium
CCGGCGGTCGGCGCGATGGTCGTGGTCAACATGCCGATGGTCGTGGACTTCCCCGCGCCGTTCGGTCCGAGCAGTCCGAACACCTCGCCCGGTTCGACGTCGAAGTCGATGGACTTCACCGCCTCCACGCCGCCGGGGTAGGTCTTGGTCAACTTCCGTACTTCGATGGCCGGTTGCATCGCGGACCTCCTCGTACGGTTCCGACGCAAGCAACGACGGGGGAGCGTGACCGGACGTGACATGTCACGTTTCTCGGGCGTCGCCCGTCTTCATCGGTAGGCTGCGAACGGAGGAGGCGACGTGGACCGGGAGAACGTGGAGTTCGCCGAGGCATGGCGCGAGCACCGCCGCTACGTGTTGAACATCGCGTACCGCATGCTCGGCAGCGTCACCGACGCCGAGGACATGGTGCAGGAGGCGTTCGCGAGGCTGGTCCGGGAAGACCTCGACACGATCGACGACGTCCGGGGCTGGCTGGTGGTCGTGGTCACGCGGCTGTGCCTGGACCAGCTCCGATCGGCCCGCGCGAAGCGGGAGGCCTACGTGGGGCCGTGGCTGCCCGAGCCGGTGATCTCACCGCCAGGCGCCGAGCCCGACCCGGCCGACCGCATCACACTCGACGACAGCGTGCGCCTCGCGTTGCTCGTCGTCCTGGAGCGCCTGTCGGCGGCCGAACGAGGGGCGTTTGTGCTGCATGACGTGTTCGGGTTCTCGTTCGAGGACGTCGGGACGATCCTGGGGCGGACGCCGGAAGCGACACGGCAGCTCGCAACCCGGGCGCGCAAGAGGATCGACGCGCAAACCGAACCAGCGCGGTTCGCCGTCGATCCTGCCGAGCTCCGCCGGATCGCGGACCGCTTCATCGAGGCGTCCTCGAACGGCGATCTCGATGCGCTCATGGACGTGCTCGATCCGAACGTCTCAGGATGGACGGACACAGGCGGACTTCCCGGATCGCCGCGGCGAGCGGTGCACGGCAGGGAGCGCGTTGCGAAGCAGTTCCTCCGGTTCGTCGAGACCTTCGGCATCCGCCTGGCCCCGATGCCGGTGAACGGCGAGCCGGGGATCGTCGCCTTCCACGACGACACGCTCATCGCGGTGATTGCGTTCGAGACCCGCGACGGCCTCGTCACGAGGATCCACGGCATGGGGAACCCGGAGAAGCTCGCGTACGTGGCGTCGCTCCTCGGAACGAAGGCCGCCGGAGCTTCGTGACCTACCAGGCCATGGCCTGACCGCCGTTGGCGCGCCAGATCTGCCCCGTGGCGAAGCGAGACGCGTCGGAGACGAGGTACAGGATCAGATAGGCCTGATCCTCCGGCTCGCCGACGAGCTTGAGGGGAGACAGCTTCTTCATCTGCTCGATGAAGGCCTCGTACTTCTCCTGGTTCAGCGTGCCGTCGGGCTCGTAGAGGTGACGCGAAGTGAAGGCCGTGACCGTGAAGCCGGGCGCGATCGTGTTCACGCGGATCCCGTGCCGTCCCACTTCCTGTGCCAGCGTCATCCCAAGCATGGCCACCGCGGCCTTCGTCATCGAGTACACGCCGTAGCGAGGCGCCGGCGCGTCGATGGCGGTGGAGGAGACGTTCACGATCGAGCCAGACCCCTGCGGGATCATCACGCGGAGCGCCGCCTGGCACCCGAACACGACGCCCTTGAGGTTCACCGCGAGTGAGCGGTCCAGCATGTCCTCGGCGATGTCCGTGATCGCCCCGTCGGCGGCCACGCCCGCCACGTTGCACATGGCGTCGAGGCGGCCGAACTCGGCGACGGCCCGGTCGATCAGAGAATCGAGGTCGGCCTTCGAAGTGATATCGCAGCGATGCGCGACCGCCCGGCCGCTGGCGGCCTCGATGTCCTTGACGGTCTTCTCGGCACCGGCTTCGTCGACGTCGCCGACCACGACTCCGGCGCCGGCCGCGGCGAGGACCTCACACGTGGCCCGGCCGATCCCGCTGGCCCCGCCCGTGACGACGGCCGCTCGGCCCTCCAGGCCGAACACACGACGGAGCTCCTCGGGATCCACGGGTCAGGGATGCAAGCACACGGTCCCGCGGGGGGCAATGGCGGGCGGGAGTTGACTGAGCAGTGGTTTGGGCCTATCGTCCACGAGGTATTCACTATATCGACCGAGCGTTTGCCATTGCAAACAGCAGGGCGGAGGAGCTCCGGAGGCGAGATGGCCATCATCGCGGAGGACGCGACCAGAGCGCAGCCGCTCGTCGAGCTCGAACCCGGTCCCTTCTCCACCATCGACGAGGCCATCGAAGCCATCGGACGCGGCGAGATCGTGGTCGTGGTCGACGATCCCGGCAGGGAGAACGAGGGCGACTTCGTGATGGCGGCCGAACTCGTCACGCCGGCGGCCGTGAACTTCATGACCACCCACGGGCGGGGGATCGTGTGCATGCCGGTCCTCCCAGAGCGAGCAGGCGCGCTCGGACTGAACCTCCTTCCCCGGCGCGGTGACTACGACGGCTGCGCGTTCACCACTTCAATCGACCTCGCCGAACCGCCGAACACGGGTACGTCCGCCGTGGATCGGGCGCACTGCATGCGCCGCGCCGCCGACCCCGACGCCACCGCGCTCGAGTTCCGCCAACCCGGCCACGTGTTCCCGCTGGTGGCTCGCCCCGGCGGGGTGCTCGAGCGGGCGGGCCACACGGAAGCCGCGGTCGACCTGGCTCGGATGGCCGGCAGGGAGCCGGCCGGTGTCATCTGCGAGATCATGGCAAGCGACGGAACGATGGCCAGGTTGGACGATCTCGTCGACGTCGCGAGGCTACAGGGCCTGTACCTCATCACGATCGCCGACCTCATCGCATACCGGCAGCGCAAGGAGGGCGCGGCATGAGCGAGGCTCCCCGGATCGTCGGGATCGGGGGCACCACGCGCCCCGGCTCCTCCAGCGAGAAGGCGCTCCGGTTCGCTCTCGCGCGGTGCAAGGAGCAGGGCGCCACCGTGGCGGTCTTCGCCGGCGCCGAGCTGGCCCGCCTCCCGCACTACGCGCCGGAGCTGCCCGATCGGACGGAGGGAGCGCTTCGATTGCTCGAGGAGATCCGGCGCGCCGATGGCCTCATCATCGCCTCGCCCGGGTACCACGGTAGCGTCTCGGGTCTGGTCAAGAACGCGCTCGATTACACCGAGGATCTCCGTGATGACTCGCGAAGCTACTTCAGCGGGATGCCGGTGGGACTCGTCGTCTCGGGGGCGGGATGGCAGGGGACCGTCACCACGCTCGACGCGCTCCGTTCCATCGTGCATTCACTTCGGGGCTGGCCCACGCCGATGGGCGTGGCCATCAACTCGACGCTTCCCGTGTTCGGACCGGACGGCGACGTCACCGACGAGAAGGCCCGGTTCCAGCTCGTCACGATGGCCGACGAGGTCGTGGAGTTCATCCGGGTCAGGCGCGCCGGGCTCCAGCCCGCGTAGACGGGGCGCCGAAATCCAGAGTTCGGTTCCGCTATGGGCCCCTCTGTCCGGGTTAGGCTCTCGTAGCCCATGGGCTTTCTTCCCCCACGAAGCGCGGGTCCGCGACCGCGCCATCTCGATCCGCGTCCATCTATGAGCAAGAGGCGGACGATGTGGCTGGCCGGCGCCGCCACGGCATTTGGGGCGGCGGTCGCCGCCAAGGTCCTCGAGCGCCTCGAGCCACGCTGGGAGGGCCCCAGGCCAGAGCAGCGCGAGATCGACATCCCGCTCCCTGCCGCCGAGCCCGTGATCGCCCCCGAGGCCACGCCGGAGCTCCCGGTCGTGGTCGAAGCTCCGCCGAGGCCTGATCTCGTCGCCGCCGCTGCCGCCGTCGAACCGGTCACGCGCCCCGAAGAGCCGGAGGAACCCTCTCGGGTGCTCGTTCCCCCGGCGTCGGCGGATGGTCATCCGTCGCCTCAGCCATCGGGGCACGTCCGGGCGCTCGACGGCATCCGGGCTCTCGGCGTCATGCTCGTGTTCCTGTTCCACCTGAACGTGGCCGGGTTCGCGGCCGGGTTCATCGGGGTCGACGTCTTCTTCGTGCTGTCCGGGTTCCTCATCACCAGCTTGCTGCTGACCGAGCACAGGCGATGCGGTGGAGTCAGCCTCTCCGGGTTCTGGTCCAGGCGGGCCCGCCGGCTGCTGCCCGGCCTCGCGCTGATGCTCGTGGTGGTGGCGCTCGTCACGATGAAAACGGCCACGTTCTCCGAGCGCGCGCACATGCGCGGCGATCTCGTCTCCACCACGCTCTACGCGGCGAACTGGCACTTCATCTCGACGAGCGGCTACTTCAACTCGACGGGCGTCACGAGCCCGCTGGCGCATACGTGGTCGCTCGGGATCGAGGAGCAGTTCTACGTGTTCTGGCCGCTGCTGCTCGCGCTGGGGGCCGTGGTCATCGGTCGGATCCGCCACAGCGTCGCCGTTCTCGCCCTCGCCGGAGCGGCCGCGTCGGCAATCGCCCTCGCGCTCCTGTACCAACCGTTCGCCACTGATCGGGCGTACATGGGCACCGACGCTCGCATCTTCGAGCCGCTCCTCGGCGCGGCAGCTGCCGCGCTGGTGGTCAGGCCGGGCTGGCGGAGATTCCTGGAACGCTACGGAACGCCCCTCGTGATCATCGGCGCGCTCGGCCTGTTCGGCCTGTTGTTCGGGATCCGGCCCGGCGCGTCCTTCTACTTCCGCGGCGGGGCCGAGCTCGTCTCGCTGTTCACCGTGATGCTGGTGGCGGCGCTGTGGGTGGGACGAGGCGGTCCGATCAAGCGGATCCTGGAATGGGGTCCGGTCGCGTGGATCGGACTGATCTCCTACGGCCTCTATCTCTGGCACTGGCCGTTCGTGGTGTGGTTGCACGCCGGATCGGACCGGGCCCGAACGGTGACGAAGGTGGGGGCGGTCGCCGCGACGTTCGCCGTCGCGACGTTGTCGTTCTACCTGCTGGAACGGCCCATCCGGACCGCGCACGGCTGGCGCCTTCCGTGGCCCGCTCTTCATCTCCGGCCCGGGTTCCTCCGGCGGCCGCTGATCGTGCTGGGGCTGGTCCCGCTGGTGATGGTGTCGGTGATCGGGGTGTCGATGGCGTCGACGTCCGTGCCGCCGCCGTCGAAGGACACTCCGGTGCTGCTGCTGGTGGGCGATTCGGTTCCCGCGCGGCTCCAACCCGTCTTCGAACAGGTCGCCCTACCCCGGGGGTGGCGCGTGGTGTCGGCGGCGAAGGGCGCGTGTTCGGGGACCGGCGAGGTGGCCGTGGCCCCACCTCCGAGCAACGAGCCGCAGAGCGCAGCCCGCGGGTGTCCCGACGTCCCCGCCGAGCAGGACGAGCTCATCCGAGCGGATCACCCGAACGTGGTCGTGTGGTGGGACCGGTGGTCGCTGTCGCCATTCGAGGGACCCGGCGGGAAGCTCGTCCGATCGGGCTCGCACTTCTACTGGGCCCTCCGCGAGCTCCGGCTCGATCGGGCCGTCCGGCGGCTGGACGCGGGCGGCGCGCGTGTGCTCTTCATCGCGACGGAACCGCCGGGGCTGCTGTGGAAGGTGGAGTGCGCCGAGTGGTGTGCCTGGCGGGGGTACCTGATCAAGCATTACGCGGACATCGGGCGGCGCTGGAACAACGTCCTCGAGCAGTACGCGACGGAGCACCCGGACCTCGCCACGTTCATGTCCGTGACGGATCTCGTGTGCCGCACCGACACGGCACCCTGCGATGACCGGCTCAATGGGACGCCCGCCCGGTACGACGGAACGCACTACACGGCAGCCGGGGCGAAGCTCGTGGTGAACGCGATCGTTCGCCGGGCCGCCGGAATCATCGCTGCTCAGCGCTGATCCGGCGGCGATCCGCGCGCATCCGCTGGACCTCGGGGTTGTAGCACGCAGCTTTCATTCCCAGTTGCTGGGCGGGAAGGCACCGGTTCGACGACCGGCAGAGCATCGGCTCCGGGTCGCCCGCCAGGAGGCGTGCCGGGAGGTCGGGATCAGCGTAGAAGGGGCGGCCCATGCCGACCATGTCGGCCTCACCGCGTTCCAGGATCCCCTCGCACTCTTCGAACGTGCGGATCCCGCCGACCGCGAACACCGGGATGGTCACTGCGCGCTTCGCCGCCGTGAAGTACGCGCGGTTCCACACCGGTTCGAACGGATACTGCTTCGCGGCCCGCCGGTATCCCCACTTCAGCACCGCCCACTTCAGCTTCGAGCGGTCCAGGGCCTCGTCGAAGCGCTCCTTGATGGCCTTCGTGTCGGTGATGCTGTTCGGGTACCCGCCGCGACACAGCGACCCGTGCGGGAACACGCTGAGGCCGACCGGGGTGACCGCGTCGTAGCCGAACGCCTCGGCGAGCTTGCAGAGCTCGATGCCCTCGTCGAACGTCGTGTGCGGCGAGAGCGGTGGGGCGTCCTCACCGATGGGGATCTTCACCGTGAGCGGGTAATCGACGCCCGCCTCACTGCGAACGGCGGCCGCGATGACCTCCAGGATCCGCGCGCGGTTGCGGACGCTGCCCCCGAACTCATCGGTGCGCCGGTTGTAGAACGGCGACAGGAACTGGTGGATGAACTTCGCGTTGGAGGACGGGAGCTGGATGCCGTCGTAGCCGGCCTCCCGGGCCCACGCGGTGGCTTCGCCGAAGAGGCGCGCGTACTCGTGGACTTCGTCCGTGGTGAGGATCTTGAGGGGAACGCCTCGCGTGGCGGCTCGCACGTGGATCGGCGGCTTGGAGACCGCGAGCACCGGACCCTTGCGCTGGCGGGCGTACGTCGCGTGCCACGCCTCCATGGAATAGATGCCGGCGTGGCCGATCTGCAGGAAGATCCGGGCGCCGTGTGCGTGCACCGCGTCGGTGACGGGCTTCAGCGCCACCATCCGCTCGCGCGTGTTCACGAGGGTCATGCCGGGCGAGCTCCGCCCTTCCTCGGTGATGCACGAGTTCCCCTGGATGATCAGGCCGACCCCGGCCCGGGCGTTCGTCTCGAACGCTTCGCGGTACACGGCCGGTGCGTTGGGACCGCTGCCGGCGCCCTCGAGCACCGGCGCTCGGTACAGCCGGTTCCGGATCGTGCACCCGTTGATGGTGATGGGGCGGCTCAGGGCGAACATCGCGTGGCAGCTTCGCCCCGTGGAAGAATCCAGCGCAAATCAAGCGGGAGTGGGGGAGTGCCGGTTCGAAGCGAGCTGGATCAAGAAGAAGTCCGAGCACGGCTCGCACGGTGGCTCTCAGCGAAGCTCGGGTATGAGGTTTCGCTCACCGCGCTGCCCGGGCCGGCTTTCTCCGGGTTCTCGAACGAGACGCTGCTGTTCGACGCCACGTGGGATGCGAGGAAACTCGGGATGGCTGTTCGGCTCGAGCCCTCCGGTCACCAGGTGTTCCCCGACGCCGCGTTCTCCACGCAGGTTCGAGTGATCCGCTCGCTGGAGCGGACCGGCGTGCGCGCCCCGCGGATCCTGTGGGACGAGCCCCACCCCGACCCGTCCGTGCTCGGCGGGGCGTTCTTCGTGATGGAGCGGGTGGACGGACGGGCGCCGCCGGACAACCCGCCGTACCACGTGGCCGGCTGGCTGCACGAGGTTTCGCCGGAGATCCGGGCGAGGATCTGGTGGAACGGGCTCGAGCAGATGGCGGCGGTGCATCGACTCGAACCGTTCGACTTCCTCCCGCCGCGAACGGCGAAGGAGCAGCTCGTCCTGGATCGTGAATACGCGGCGTGGGTGCTCGGCGACCGCGAGTACCCGATCGTCGCGCAGACCATGGACGAGCTGGAGCGCACCATGCCGACCACCGAGGCGCCCGCCGCGCAGTGCTGGGGCGACTCGCGAATCGGCAACATCCTCTACGACGATGCCGGCGAAGCCCTCGCCGTCCTGGACTGGGAGATGGTGCACGTCGGGAACCCCCTCGGCGACCTCGCATGGTTCCTGCTGCTCGATCGGCACCACAGCGAGTCGTGCGACGCCCCGCGGCTCGACGGATTCCCGTCTCACGAGGACACCGTGGCCAGATGGGCGGAGCTCACCGGCCGCGACACCAACGACCTCCGATGGTGGCTCACGCTCGGCGCCGCGCGCTACGCCGTCATCCTCACGCGGGTGATGGACCTGCTGGAGGACACCGGCCTCCTGCCGGGCGCGCGCGGCATGGCCTTCGACAACACGTCGACGAAGCTGCTCCGTTCGATCCTCGCGGATGGAGGCGTCGGGGCGTGACCGGAGAGCCGGTGGCGGAGCGCGCGGCACCATCCCAGACCGGGCATTCCTTCACGGACACGCTGCGCTACTTTCTCGGCCTCGGCACGTGGGGGTTCGGCGGCCCGATCGCAACGGTCGGATATATGCAACGCGACCTGGTGACGACGCGATCGTGGGTGTCCGAGCGCGACTTCCTGAACGGCGTTGCGCTCGGACAGACCATGCCGGGGCCGCTCGCCGCGCAGGTCGTGATGTGGGTGGGCTACCTGGAGGCGGGGCCGTTGGGGGCCCTCGGCACGGCCGCCGCGTTCATCCTGCCGAGCTTCCTGCTTGTGTTCGGCGTGGCCGCACTGTACGTGCACTTCAACGGACTGGAGGTCGTGCAGGCGCTGTTCTACGGGATCGCGCCGGGAGTGATGGCGATCATCGCGGTCGCGGCGGTGAAGCTGGCCCGCCTCACGAATCGCACCGACGCGCGTCTGTGGGTCATCTCGATCGCCGTGTGCGTCGTGACCGCGGTCACCGGTGCGGAGATCGCGCTCATGTTCGTCGGCGCCGGGTTGCTCATGGTGCTGTGGGACGCCCCGCCGCGCTTCGTTCCCTGGGCTCGCAGCAACATCCTGCTCCCGTTCCCGCTCCTCGCGGCCCTCAGCACCGACACATCCGGTTCGACGCTGACGGCCCTCGGATTGTTCTTCCTCAAGGCGGGCGCGCTCATCTTCGGAAGCGGCCTGGCAATCGTGCCGTTCCTGCAGGCCGGAGTGGTTGAGCAGCACCACTGGCTGACCCAGCGGCAGTTCCTCGACGCCGTTGCCATGGGGCTCATCACGCCGGGGCCGGTCGTGATCACCGCGACGTTCATCGGGTACCTGGTGAGCGGCGTCGCCGGTGCTTTTCTCGCCACCGCCGCGATCTTCGTGCCGATCTACTTGGGGGTCGTCGTCCCCGGGCGGTGGTTCGTTCGTCACCGCGATCACCCGGCGCTCCGGGCGTTCGTGAAGGGCGCGACCGCGGCAGCTGCCGGCGCCATCGCCGGTGCCACGATCGTCCTGACGAAGGGCGCCGTCGTCGACTGGGCGACCGCCGCCATCGCGCTAGGAGCTCTGGCCTTCGTGCTGCTGTTCAAGAACAAGGAGCCGATCCTGGTGGTCCTCTCGGCGCTGGCCGGCGTGGCGCTCTACTCGGTGCGAGGCTGATCGTGCTGTCTCGCTACGACGACCTGCCGATCCACCAGATCGCGGAACCCGTCCGCTACGTCGCCACCAGCGACCGCAACTTCTACGACCGGTACTACTTCAACTGCTTCGCGCCGGACGCTGGGCTGATGCTGATCGTGGGGATGGGCGTGTATCCGAGCCTCGGCGTGACCGACGCGTTCGCCGTGGTCAACGACGGCTCCGTGCACCGGGTGGTTCGCGCGTCGCGCGAGCTCGGCGCCGACCGCGCCGACACAACGGTCGGGCCGTTCCGGATCGAGGTCGTCGAGGGACTCCGAAGGCTCCGTGTGGTGCTCGGAGAGAACGAGCACGGCCTCGACTTCGATCTCACATGGGAGGGGCACGAGCCCGCGCACCAGGAGCCGCGCCACTTCGACCGGACCGACACCGGGAGAGTGCTCATCGACTCGATGCGCTTCGCGCAGACCGGCCGATGGACCGGCACGATCCGCGTGGGCGATGCCGCCGTCGACGTCACGCCGGACCAGTGGCTCGGTACGCGCGACCGCTCGTGGGGGGTGCGACCGGTCGGCGAACCCGAGCCGCCCGGCGCGACCGGCCCCCAAGCACTCCCCGGGTTCTTCTGGATCTACGCGCCGATGCAGTTCGCCGACCGGTCGCTGTTCTTCGTCGCGCAGGAGCGGCCCGACGGGTCGCGGATCCTGGAAGAGGCCTCGGCGGTCCGGTCGTTCGGCTCAGGTGGGGGAGATGCCGCGCGGCTCGGCGTTCCTCGACACGAGCTCACGTTCGTCGAGGGAACCCGCGAGGTGGAGCGCGCGGTGCTCCATCTCGGGCAAGCTCAGGTGCAGGTCACGCCGATCCTTCCGCTCTACGTCGGCATCGGCACGGGTTACGGGTTCGATCAGGACTGGCGCCACGGCATGTATCAGGGAGCGCTGAAGGTGGAGGGCCGCGAGTGGAACCTCGCCACCGACGAGGGCCGCAAGTCGCTCTGGGGCCTGTGCGACGCCGCGGCCCGGTTCGAGCTCGAGGACGGCACGGTGGGCCACGGCCTGTTCGAGTACATGGTGTTCGGGCCGCACCACCCGTCGGGCTTCGATTCCTGGTAGCGGCTCAGGCGGCGGTCTCGGGCTCCAGCGCCTCCGGCCAGGCCTGCTCGATGGCCTCGAGCTCTGCCCACGTCAGCGCCTGCAGCGGGTCGGTGTTGCGCGCGCCACAGAACGGGCAGTGCGCGTCGTCGGGATCGGTCTCGTCCAGCGGGATCAGGCACTCCATGCACAGCGCAGCACTCTTGCTCGTGGCGCCCGGATATTCGAGCAGCAGAACTTCGAAGATGTCCTCGGGGTCGGTCGGACCGTTCCGCAGATCCATGGGCTCACCCCCCCAGGGTCGCGTTTTCGGATCCCCACCCTATGCAGCACCCGCGACGAACGGCAACAGTGACAAGATGAGGATCCCCTTAAGAGTCGAGCCTCAGCCTGCCGGGCGCGTGACGTCTGCGACCTCGGCGCCGAGGTGCCGGACCAGATCCGACCCCCCGACGTGGAGGTTGACGCCGCGCTTGCCGCCCCCGATAGCCACGCGGTCGAGCGAGGGGATCACGGGATCGGCGATCACCGGCCACGCGCGGGCGGAACCGAGCGGCGTGATAGCGCCGCGCTCGTAGCCCGTCGCCTCCCGGGCCTCGTCCTGGTCGGGGAGGGAGACGCGGCTCACACCCAGATGGGCCCGGAGCTTCGGCCAGTCGATCTGCTTCCCGCCCGGCACGAGGACGAACACATAGTCGTCGGCTCCCCGGCGGACCACGATCGTGCGGAGGAGACGCTCCACCGGGATGCCCTGCCATTCCGCGCTCTCCTCGGCGCTTGACGCCGGCTCGGTCCGGACGACTTCGAAGGCGAGCCCGGACCCTTCGAGCGCTTCGAGTGCGGGTGTGTCGGCTGTCACGGACGGAATCTACACAGCGGTCGGGCCGCATCGGCTAGGCTCCGGGCACCCGGACCGGAGGAGGAAGCCCCAATGTCCTTGCTCGACGACGTCGACGCCCTGATCGACAGCCGCCGCCTGCTGGACCACCCCTTCTACACGAAATGGGTGTCCGGAACGCTGCCGAAGGAGGCCATTCAGGAGTACTGCCGGCAGTACTTCGCGTTCGAGTCGAGCTTCCCGCGGTTCCTCTCCGCGATCCATTCGAGGACCGAGGATCCGGCGGCGCGGCAGCACCTGCTCGAGAATCTCTGGGACGAGGAGCGCGGCGCCGAGAACCACCGGGAGCTGTGGCTCCGCTTCGCGGAGGGGATGGGCGTCGCTCGCGAGGACGTGGAGAACGCGGACCGCAACGAGGCCACCCGCGCGCTCGTGGACACCTACACCTCGGCGTGCGAGGACCCGTCCGCTGGCGTCGCGGCGGTCCACGCGTACGAGCGGCAGGTGCCCGCGGTCGCCGCGGCGAAGATCGCCGGCCTCGGCGAGCACTACGGGATCGACGATGACCGCACCCTCGCGTTCTGGAAGGTGCACGAGGGTCTGGACGTCGAACACGCCGACGCGGAGCGGGAGATCCTCGATGCATCGGACCGGGATCGGGTCTTCGACGGCACGCGGCGGGCGCTCGACGCGTGGTGGGCGTTCCTCGACGCCGTGGACGCCCCGGCCTAGTCGGTTCGCGTACCATTCCGCCATGCCGCTGTACGAGTACCGCTGCGCCAGCTGCGAGCAGTTCTTCGATCGCCTGGTGGCATACGACGCCGCTTCGCCCGAGTGCCCGGCATGCGGGGGCGAGGACGTGCGCCGGCTCATCTCCGTGATCGGCGGGCTTGGGGCCTCGGATTCGACCGAAGCTGGATCCGCGTCCGCCGGCTGCGGGGGGTGCGGCGCCGGCTGCGCGTGCGCAAACTGATGGGTCGGATCGGGTCCCTCGAGGTCTCCCCGGCCGGCCTCGGCTGCAACAACTTCGGTCGCCGCATCGACCAGACGCGCACGAAGGAGGTGGTCGACGCCGCGCTCGACGCCGGCGTGACCACGTTCGACACCGCGGACATCTACGGGGACGGCAAGTCCGAGGAGTTCCTGGGCCGCGCGCTGGGGGCTCGTCGCGATGGCGTCGTGATCGTGACGAAGTTCGGTGGCGGGATGCAGGGCGGCGGCCGTCCCCAGTACGTCCGGAAGGCGTGCGACGCGAGCTTGGACCGGCTCGGCACCGATCGCATCGACGTCTACCTCCTGCACTTCCCGGACTCGACCACGCCGGTGGGGGAGACACTCACGGCGATGAACGAGCTCGCGGCCGAGGGGAAGGTCCGCGAGATCGGGTGTTCCAACTTCACTGCGGAGCAGCTCGACGAGGCCACCGCGTTCGCGCAGAGCGAAGGGCTCCGGCCGTTCGCCACGGTGCAGAACGAGTACAGCCTCGTCCATCGGGCACCCGAGACGACCGGCGTTCTCGAAGCCGCCGAACGGCTCGGCATGAGCTTCATGCCGTACTTCCCGCTCGCCTCCGGCGCGCTCACCGGCAAGTACCGACGCGGTCAGCCCGCGCCCGGGGGGACCCGCCTCGGCCGGGAGGGCGGGAAGCCCGCCGAGGACGTCATCCAGCCCGAGCGGATCGACGCGGTGGAGCGGCTCATCGCGTTCGCCGAGTCGCGGGGCCACACAATCCTCGAGCTGGCGATGTCATGGGTGGCGTCGCGAACCCCGGTGGCGACCGTGATCGCCGGCGCCACCTCACCGGATCAGGTGCGCGCGAACACCGCGGCGCTCACGGCCTGGCCGCTCACCGATGACGACCTCCGCGAGATCGACTCGATGACCGGCTGATCGCCGTTAGTGCAACACGTCGGCGAGCTTCACTCGCACGACGCCGTCCTCCTCCTCGACGTCGAGCCTCGGCTGGGGGAACGTGGCCGGGCCGCCGTGGCAGTCGCCGGTGACCACCGAGAACCGCGATCCGTGCCACGGGCACTGCACGATCTCGCCCTGGAGCTCGCCCTTCGCCAGGGGGCCGCCGGCGTGCGAGCACGTGTTGACGATCGAGTACAGCCGCCCGTTCAGCCGCACCACCAGGACCGGCATGCCCTTGGCCTCGACCATCTTCATCTCGCCCTCAGGGAAGTCGCTCGGCGCGCCCACCGCTTCGAACGATCTCGTCGGCCCGCCCTCCACGAACGCGATCCGGTCGATCTGCGACCCGAACCGGTACACGACGTGCCCGCCGAGGTACATGCCGAATCCGGCGATGAAGAGCCCGGCGGTGGCCAGGCCCACCGCGGGGCCGTACAGCGCGTCCACGCCGACGAGCCGGAACACCAGCGAGAGCGTCATGAGGGTGACGGTCAGCGTCATCGTCAGCCCGTGGACGAACGCCGTTCGCATCTCCAGCCCGTACGTCTCGGTGAAGTCGGTGTAGCCGGAGGCGGCGGCGCCGAACGAGACGACCACGCCGACGGCGAGCGCCACGGTGCCGGCGTTCCGGGGCAGGAGGTTCGTCGTGATGGCCATATAGTCCGCGATCACCCCGGTGGTCCACGCACCGAGGGGCACATCCGTCAGTGCCGGGTGCAGTGGATGATGCAGGAGCTTCTGGCCGTGGAGGAGGTCCTTCAACGGCCGCCCGGCCGGGCCAAGGGCCTTGAAAATCCCCTGCACGAAGTTCTGGGTCCAGCCGGCGGGCTTGTCCAGCCACTTCTGGTCCTTCAGTACGCGATCGACGACGGGTTCCGCCACGTGCTCACCTCCTGCATCTCGGCCCCTCTGCCGGGAGCGTAACCCGGCCGCGGTGAAGGGCCGTTCGGGCGGTGCCGGCCGGAGGTCCTCCGGGCGATAGAGTTCGCGCGCCATGCTGGGGGAGAGGGGGGTGGATCCGTTCGCGCCGGCCTCGCCGGGGCCTGTCGCGCTGCGGAACCGCATAGTCAAGGCCGCGACGTTCGAGGGCAGGAGCCCGCGCGGCCTGGTCACCGACGAGCTGATCGAGTTCCACCGCCGGGTCGCTGCGGGCGGGGTCGGCCTGACCACGGTGGCCTACCTCGCGGTGTCCCGCGAAGGGCGATCCGCGCCGGGGGAGATCGTGCTCCGCCCCCAGGCCGCCCGCGGTCTCAGCTGGCTCGCCGATGCCGTTCACAGGAAGGCGCGGCGATCTCGGCGCAGATCGGGCATGCGGGACCGGTGGCCGGTGCCGGTCAACGCGGCCTCGCACCGTCACGTGTGTTCAGCCCGGTGGCCTTCCGGTTCATGCGGGGCGCGACGGACGGCGATCTCGCCCGTGTCCGGAACGAGTTCGCCGAGGGGGCTCGTCTCGTCGCCGATGCAGGATTCGACGCGATCGAGGTCCACCTCGGGCACGGCTACCTGCTCAGCGCGTTCCTCAGCCCGCGGCTGAACCGGAGACGCCACGACTGCGGGGGGAGCGTCGAGAACCGGACGCGGTTCCCGCGCGATGTGGTGCGAGGGGTTCGCGACGCGGCCGGTGACCGAGTCGCGGTCACCGCGAAGCTCAACATGGACGACGGCGTGCGGGGCGGCTTGCGTCCCGACGAGAGCGTCGAGGTGGCCCGCCTCCTCGAATCCGACGGAACACTGGACGCGCTGGAGCTCACCGCCGGCAGCTCCTTCCAGAACCCGATGTATCTGTTCCGGGGCGACGCGCCCGTTCGCGAGCTCGCCGCGACGATGCCCCGCCTGCTCGGCGTCGGGACCCGGATCGCGGGGCGCCGGTTCCTGCGCGCGTACCCGTTCGAGGAGGCGTTCCTGCTTCCGACGGCGAAGCGCATCCGCGCAGCGGTGTCCATGCCGTTGATCCTGCTGGGCGGCATCAACCGTCTCGACACGATCCACCTCGCGATGCGCGAAGGGTTCGAGTTCGTGGCGATGGGACGAGCGCTCCTGATGGAGCCCGATCTTGTGGAGCGGATGCGATCGGGCGCCGCGACCGAAGGTACGTGCATCCACTGCAACAAGTGCATGGCCACGATCTACTCGGGGACGCGCTGCGTCCTCGTCGAGTGATCATCGTCGGGTAAGAACTGTTGGAGGGGAGCGGATCTAGGCAGTCGCCGTAGCGCTTGGGTGGGGGCTTGCTCCGAACGGTGCTGGCGCAGACCCTCGGATCTTCTGGAGCACCTCTCGCAACCTCTCCAGCGACTCCCGATCCAGCCCCACAAGCTCCGCGGGCGGTTGGTAGAGGTGCTCGAGGAGCCGCTCCTTGGTCTCGACGCCGAGGGGGGTCAGGCCCACGGCCTTGACCCGTCGGTCGTTCGGAAGCATCCGCCGTTCCACGAACCCCCGTTCCTCGAGGCGATCCACGAGCCACGTCATGGTCGACGCGTCGCACTGAAACGTCTGTGCGAGCGCGCCCATGGGGCGGTTCTCGTCCTCGTCGAGATGGATGAGGAGCTTGAGGTGACCCGGGGTGAGCCCGTACTGCTGCAGGACACCCGAGGCCTGCCCGAACTGCGACATGGCCGTTTCGAGCATGAGCCGCCAGACGTCGGCGGCGACTTCCCTCTTCGGTGACTGCGCCGTCATATCTGCAGGATACCCCCAGCGGTCAAATTTTTCAAGTTTCCGATGTTCTATGCGTCCCGAAGTTGGACATCTTCAAAGTATCGGTGGCAAGATACCGCGAATCGATCGACAGGGAGAGAGGCGATGAGCGAATCCGCGATTCTCGTAGAGGGACTGAGCAAGCGGTTCGGCGACGTCACGGCGCTCGGGGGCATCGACTTCGACGTTCCTGCGGGCACCGTGTTCGGCCTGCTCGGTCCGAACGGCGCCGGCAAGACCACCGCCGTCCGCGTCCTCTCCACCGTGATCCCGCCGGACGGAGGCCGGGCCGAGGTCCTCGGTCAGGACGTCGTGAAGCGTGCCGACACCGTCCGGCAGCTCATCGGCCTGGCCGGGCAGTTCGCCGCGGTGGATCCCAACCTCACCGGACGGGAGAACCTCCGCCTGATCGGGAGGCTCACCCAGCTCCCATGGAGGAGCGTGGACGGGCGAGCGGGCGAGCTGCTGGAGCGATTCGGGCTGAGCGACGCGGCCGATCGTCCGGTCCGGACGTATTCCGGCGGCATGCGCCGGCGTCTGGACGTCGGCGCCGCTCTGGTCCACCGCCCCCCGGTGCTGTTCTTCGACGAGCCGACCACCGGCCTCGACCCCGAGGGACGCAACGAGCTCTGGGACGTGATCCGCGAGCTCGTCAATGACGGGACGACGGTCCTGCTCACCACGCAGTACCTCGAGGAGGCTGACCGGTTGGCCGACCGGGTGGTCGTGATCGACGAGGGCAGGGTCATCGCCGACGACACGCCGGCCGCGTTGAAGGGGCGGATGGGAAGCACCGTCACCGAGCTGCGGTTCGGGAACGACTCCGAGGCGGCTGCAGCAGACCTGTTGATCGGAGAGGTCGACGGCGTCCGCGTTGAGCTGGACGGAACCGTCGTCCGTATCACCTCCCAAGACGCCGCCCGCGTTCTGATCGACGTCCTCCGTGAGCTGGACTCGCGCGGTCTGACCCCGGCGGGGCTGACCGTGCGAGAGCCGAGTTTGGACGATGTGTTTCTCAGCTTGACGGGCCGTCATGTGGAAGGGGCCCCGGAACCGAACGACGACGAACTCGAGAAGGCAGGTGTGGCATGAGCGCAACCGCGATCACGCTCCCGCAGGTCCGAACACGCGGTGGCATGGGCCGCCTGGTCGGGACCATCCGCGACACAGCGGCGGTCACGATCCGCGACCTCATTCATTACAAGCGCGTCCCGCAGCTGCTCGTGTTCTCCACGATCCAGCCCGTGATCTTCGTGCTGATGTTCCGGTACGTGTTCGGTGGGGCCATCCGGGTGCCGGGCGTCCCGTACGTCGACTACCTCATGCCGGGGATCTTCGTGCAGACCGTGGTGTTCGGGTCCATGGCCACGGCGGTCGGGCTGGCCACCGACGTGAAGAGCGGGCTGCTCGAGAGGTTCCACTCGCTGCCGATGTCGAGATGGGCAGTGCTGGCGGGGCGGACACTGGCGGATCTCGTCCGCAACGTGTTCGTGGTCGCGCTGATGCTGGGTGTTGGCTATGCCGTGGGGTTCCGGATCCACGGCGGCGTGCCGGCGCTGTTGCTCGGCATCGGGCTGGTGCTGATGTTCGGCTACGTCATGGCATGGGTGTTCGCCACCGTGGGGTTGGCGGTGAAGGATCCGGAGACAGCCCAGGCCGCAGCGTTTCCCGTACTCGCGCCGCTGGTGTTCGCGTCCTCGGCGTTCGTCGCGGTGAGCAGCATGCCCGGGTGGTTGCAGGGGTTCGCGAACAACCAGCCGGTGTCGGCGACCGCAACGGCCGTCCGGGACCTCACGCTGGGTCAGCCGGCAGCGCACGACGTCTTCACAGCCGCGCTGTGGCTGGTCGGCATCCTCGTCGTCTTCGCGCCGATCGCCGTTCGTCTGTACCGCAGAGCGGTCTGAGAGAGGGGAGTGGACTGATGACCGCATACGTCTTGATCCAGAAACGACCTGACAGCCAGCCGGTGGCGAGGACCATCCGGGCCGTGCGGGGCATCGTGGAGGCCGAGGACATCACGGGCGCCTACGACGCGATCGCCGTGGCGGAGGCGGGTACGTCCCGCGATCTGTACGACCGGGTCCTCCCGCAGATCCGCGAGATCCCCGGTGTCACCCAGGTGCTGCCCGCGCCCCTGGGTGACGCCCGCACCTCGGAGGCGGCGTGATGAGCGCCAGCACACGCACCGACGTGGATCGGCCGTTTGCCCAAGAGGCCGATCCGAACCGCTGGCGGGCGCTGGCCGTTCTCGGGATCGCGTACCTGATGGTGGTGCTCGACGTCGCCATCACGAACGTCGCCCTCCCGTCGATCCAGCGCGATCTCGGCTTCTCCATCGACTCGCTGCAATGGGTGGTGAGCGGCTACGCACTCACGTTCGGGGGGCTCCTGCTCCTCGGCGGCCGCCTCGGCGACCTCCTTGGACGGCGCCGGGTGTTCATGATCGGTCTGGGGTTGTTCGCGCTGACCTCCCTGCTGGCCGGGCTCTCGGTGTCGGCGGGGATGTTGATCGCCGTGCGCATCGCGCAGGGCGCGGCCGGCGCGATCCTCGCTCCGTCGGTGTTCTCGATCACGTCGGTCACGTTCCGCGAGGGCAAGGAGCGGAACACGGCCCTCGGGATCCTCGGCGCGATCGCCGGATCCGGCGCCGCCATCGGCGTGCTGCTCGGCGGCGTGCTCACCGAGTACCTGGGTTGGCAGTGGATCTTCTTCGTGAACGTGCCGATCGGGCTGATCACGTTGTTCCTGGTGCCCGCCGTGGTCCGGGAGAGCAAGGCCGACGGCCTGGCGCGTCACTTCGACGCGACCGGCGCGGTCACGGTGACCGGAAGCCTCATGCTGCTGGTGTTCGGGCTGACCCGTTCGATCAGCGAGGGCTGGACGTCGCCGCAGACCATCGGATCGCTCGTAGGATCGGCCGTGCTGATGGCGGCGTTCCTGCGGATCGAGTTGCGCTCGCGGTCTCCGCTCGTCCCCCTCGGGATCTTCCGCCGGCGGACGTTGGCCGGGGCGAACCTGATCGGGTTTGGGCTCGGGACGGCCGCGTTCGGCGTGTTCTTCATGCTGTCGCTGTACATGCAGCAGGTCCTGGGATTCTCTGCCATGACCACCGGCGTGGGATACCTGGCCATCGCCGTTACCGTGATCATCACGTCGACCATCTCGCAGGCCCTCGTGACGAGGATCGGCGTGCGGCCGGTGCTCGCGATCGGGC
>JBKOXF010000076.1:0-11308 GCA_046724795.1 Actinomycetota bacterium
CCGAACGCACCGACGATGACCCGGGCGGACGCCACCGCCTGCCTCCTGCCATCCGAGGGATGCTGGCCATCCTCCTGAACCCCGGCGGGTGGTTGTTCCTGGGAGCGGTGGCGTCCCCGTTGCTGGCCACGGCGAGCCAACGCTCCGGCACCGAGACCGCGCTTCTCGCGGCGTTGGCTCTGGTCCTCGGCGCGGCGCTCGGGGATGTCGCACTGGCATTCGCCGGGGGTCTCGGGCTCCGACGTGCCGGCGCTGGTATCGGCCGCCTGGTTCGAGTGGCCCTTGCGGCGATCCTCGCCGCGCTCGGCGTGTGGCTGCTCATCCGAGGAGCGGCTCCATGAGACGAGGAGGAATGGCATGACTGATCTTCGGTTCGGGGTGAACGTGTCGACGTCGGCCGCGCCTGGCACAGACCCGGTCGGCGACGCCATCCATGCCGAGGAACTCGGGTTCGACTTCATCTCCGCGAACGACCACCCGTGCGGCACTGAACCGACGCACGAGGTGTGGACGATGTTGACGTGGATCGCCGCGCGGACCTCGCGTGTCGGCATCGCCACGCGCGTCCTGGGCGTCCCTTACCGTCCCCCAGCCATGGTGGCCAAGATGGCGGCCACGCTCGATCACCTGTCCGGCGGTCGTCTCGTCCTCGGACTCGGCGGTGGGTACTCGGATGACGAGTTCCGCGCGTTCGGGCTTGGTGTGCCCAGCCCTCGAGAGAAAGTAGCCGGATTGGACGACACGATCCGGATCGCGCGGGGCCTCTGGTCGCAGCACGACTTCACATTCGAGGGCTCGCGGTACCAGACCGACCGCGCCAACATCGAGCCGAAGCCCGGACGGCCCATCCCGATCTGGCTCGGCACGTACGGACCGCACGCGCTCGAGCTGACCGGGCGCCTCGCCGACGGCTGGATCCCTTCATATGGATTCGCCCCGCCTCGGGAGGCGGCCGCCATGCGCGAGCGGATCGTGGCAACGGCCCGCCGCGCCGGGCGGCACCCCGACGCCATCCGGTTCGTCTACAACGTCGAGGTTCGCATCGGTGAGGACGAGGATCCGGGCGTCGTCTCGGGCTCGCCGATGCAGGTCGTGGACAGGCTGAGAGAGTTCGTGCGGCTCGGGTTCACCGGGTTCAACTTCGTGCCGTCCGGACCCAACCCCCGAGGACAGCGCGAACTACTCGCCCGCGAGGTGATCCCTGCGGTCCGGGCTGCCTGACGATCGCCGTCAGGCCTTCGGCTTCAACGGTTTGCGCGCGCGGTTGGCGAACTCGACCGACCAGTGCCATTCCTGACCCACGTCGTCGTTCCACCAGGCCTTGAGGATGCCGACCTCACCCCCCGGCAGGATCACAGGCCGTCCGACGTCCTCCTTTTCCGGCCACAGGTTCACCCGCACGACCTTCGAGCCCTCGATCGTGAGCTTCGACATCGGCGCGATCTCGTCGTGCTCCAGGTTCCGCCCCTTGGCCACGAGCTCCCGCTCCCACGTCCACACCTCGACGTTGAGACGGCTCGGTGCGGCGTGCACGAGGATCACGTCGGTCGGGGAGGACGTGCCCCGGGCAAACTCCAGCCCCATGGCCCCGCCGTCGGGGTTCCGGAGCTCCCACACGTAGGTCTGGGTCATGGCCCACCCTCCTCGGCGCGGCCGTCCGCTCTTCTCATGACCGAACGATATCCTCCGTCAGCTTCGACGTGAGGGGCGCGCGTGCTCACCTATCTCCAGGCGATCGTGATGGGGGTGATCCAGGGGATCACCGAGCTGTTCCCCGTCTCGAGCCTCGGTCAGGCGGTTGTCCTGCCCACCGTCTTCGGCTGGGACAACCTCTCGAACGTCCAGGCCAAGCCGGAGTCGTTCTTCCTGGCATTCCTGGTCGGTTTGCACGTCGCCACCGCGACGGCGCTCCTCATCTATTTCTGGAGTGAGTGGCGGCGGATCATCGCGGGGTTCTTTCGCACCCTCGGGGAGGGGGCCCGGACCCGGAAGGCCCCCTGGTCGGCCATCCGCACGCCCGACGAACGCATGGCGTGGCTGCTGGTGGTGGCCACGATCCCCGCGGGGATCAGCGGCGTGGCCCTCGAGCACGTGTTTCGGGTGACGTTCTCGAAGCCGCTGTTCGCCGCCGTGTTCCTCATGGTGAATGGCGTGATCCTGTTCGTGGGCGAGATCTACCGGCGCCGAGCCGAGGTGCGAGCGGTGGCCCTGAAACACGGCACCTACGAGGGGACGGAGTTCCGCCGTCTGGAGACCCTGGAGTTCCGGGAGGCGGTCGTGATCGGAGTCGCCCAGATCTTCGCGCTGATCGCTGGCATCAGCCGCTCGGGCATCACGATGGTGGCCGGGCTGGTCCGAGGTCTCTCCCACGAGGACGCCGCCCGGTTCTCGTTCCTGCTGGCGACGCCGATCATCCTCGCGGCCGGCGTGTACAAGCTCCCCGACCTGTTCGGGTCGCTCGGGAACGGCATCCGGGGACAGGTCCTGGTCGGATCGATCGCCGCGGGGATCGCCGCATATCTGTCGGTGCGGTTCCTGATGAAGTACTTCGAAACGCGGACCCTGGTTCCGTTCGCCGTGTTCTGCCTGGTCGAGGGCGCGGCGTGCACGATCGGGTTCGCCCTCACCGGGCACACGTTCTGACGGGACTCAGCGGCGGTGAGGCGTGCGGTGGGTCAGTACGAGGATCGTGACGAGGGACGAAACCGCGGCCACGGCGATCAGGATGCCCGCCTCGATCGTCTGGCGGGGCCAGTGGATCGCCGAGACGGCGATGGTGCCGCCGAACGCCCCGAGGATGACGGCCCAGAGCAGCCCCAGGGTGAGGATCTGCCAGATGTCGTTCGCGGCCAGCCACCTGCGGATGCCGGCTGAGGCCCGGAACTTCCACGACCTGCGGGATCGAACCGCGGACCGCGCCTCCGCCCCGTACTTCGCCACGAGGTCGTCGGGGACCGAGTTGGGAATTTCGGGACCGCGGATCTCGCGCATGCGTATTCAAAGTTCTCCTCCGGACCGGGGGTTCAAACGGTGAACCGCCGTCCGCCGTCTAGACTGGATGGGATGGCCGTTCGCGAACACAACCCGCACCGCCGCCGCCTGTACCTGCCGATCGTCTCCACCAGCTCGATCGGTTCGCGTGAGCGCCGGCCCGAGTGGCTGAAGGTGAAGGCCTCGTTCGGGCCGAACTACGCCGAGCTCAAGAAGATCATGCGGGGGAACGGCCTCCACACCGTCTGCGAGGAGGCGGGCTGCCCCAACATCTTCGAGTGCTGGGAGGAGCGCGAGGCGACGTTCCTCATCCTCGGCGACCGGTGCACCCGTCGTTGCGGGTTCTGCGACGTGATGACGGCGAAGCCCTTCGAAGTCGATGAAGAGGAGCCGGCACGGATCGCACAGGCGGTCGCCGATATGGGCCTCCGGTACGTCGTGTTGACCGGCGTCGCGCGCGACGACCTCCCCGACGGTGGCGCGCGGATCTGGGCGGCGTGCGTCCGCGCGGTTCGCCAGGCCGTCCCCGGCTGCGGCGTCGAGGTGCTCCCGTCGGACTTCAAGGGCGGTGAGCCGGATATCGCAACCGTGATCGCGGCCGAGCCCGATGTGTTCGCTCACAACCTGGAAACGGTTCGACGGCTCCACCCTCGGATCCGCCCTGCGTTCGGCTACGACCGGTCGCTCGACGTCCTGCGGATGGCGAAGCGCCTGCGGCCCGGGCAGGTGACGAAGTCGAACCTCATCCTGGGGATGGGCGAGCGCCCGGACGAGGTGGCTGGCGCGCTGAAGGATCTCGCCGACGCCGGATGCGACATCGTCACGATCGGCCAGTACCTGCAGCCAACCGAGTTCCATCTCCCGGTGGACCGGTGGGTCCCGCCGGATGAGTTCGCCGAGCACAAGCGCGTCGGCGAGTCGATCGGCATCACTCACGTCGAGGCCGGACCGCTCGTGCGGTCGAGCTATCACGCCGGGAAACAGCTCCAGCGCGCGCTCAGCGCTGCTGCAACCGCCTGATCAGGCTCTCCAGCTCGCCCTTCTTCAACGGACCGAACACCTTGTACCGGATGCGTCCGGTTGCGTCGGCGACGATGGTCGTCGGGATCCCGGGGACCCCGAACGCCGACGCGATGTCGCCGCCCGGATCGTCCATCGTCGGATATCGCTCCCCCAGCTCGCGAGCGAATCGCCGAGCCGCCGGCACGTCGTGCGGGAAGTTGGTATTCGAGAACAGCACGCCCGCGATCACCACGCCTTTCGGCCCCAGCCCGCCCTGCGCGAGATCGAGGACGGTCGCTTCCTTGCGACACGGCGCGCAGTACGGGTTCCAGAAGTTGAGGACCAGGATGCGGCCGTGGTAATCGGACGTGGAGAACGGCATCCCGGCCAGCGTCGTGCCGCGGACATCGGGAAGCGGCGCCGACGTCGCGACGACGCCCGGCTGTTGGGTTGCGGCTCCGTCGCCCGCAAGCAGCAGACCCAGGGTCAACCCGCCGGCCGCGACCAGCACGACCCCCCCGATCACGAGGCGCTTGCGCATCCGCCGACCGTAGCAAGCGAGGAGGTGGAAGGAAGGAGGAGCCGGCCTGTAAGCCGGATTCTGTAACGAGCCGAAGCTCGCTCGGCGGCCATCTCTCTGGGGACCTCCGCCAGTCCCCCGGGGCTCACGCCCTCGTGCGGCCTACCCGGGAGCATCGGACGGGCCGCCCAGCTCCCTGCTTGGCCTTGCTCCGGGTGGGGTTTGCCGAGCCGGATCGGTCGCCCGGTCCGCTGGTGAGCTCTTACCTCACCGTTTCACCCTTACCCCCGGCGAGCCGGAGGCGGTCTGTTCTCTGTGGCACTTTCCGCGGGTCGCCCCGCCTGGGAGTTACCCAGCACCCTTGCCCTGTGGAGTCCGGACTTTCCTCGAGACGCGCCACCGAAGCGTTGCATCCCGCGGCCGCCCGGCCGGCTCCTCGACTTCGAACCAAGTATAGGCGCCGCTCAGGGGCCCCTCTTCGATCGAGGGGTCCGCTGGTCGAACGGCTCCTCCTGTCCTCCACTCCCCCGAGCTCCCCCCTCGAGCTCTCCGTCGAACAGCCTGGCGGGAGGGCCGGGGAGGACGTAGCCGGCGCCCTCGGTGGCCAGCCAGTCGTCGACGCCGATGTTGGCCAGGCGATCGGCATCCTTGTTCTGCTCGCGAGGGACGTGCTGCAGATGGAACGACTCGAACATCGACAGCACCTCCCGGACCTCGCGGTGGAGCCGCTGCAGCGAGGGGTTCTTCACGCGGAACCGGCCGGCGAGCTGCTCGATCAGCAACCGGCTGTCCGAACGGAGCAGGACGTCGGTGGCGCCGAGCGCCCGAGCTCGCTCCAGCCCGGCTAGGGCGGCTCGGTACTCGGCCACGTTGTTCGTGGCAACCCCGATCCCCTCCGCGACCTCGGCGAGGACCTCTTCGTCCTCGCCGGCGACGACCGCCCCGATCCCCGCCGGCCCGGGGTTCCCCCGCGCGGCGCCGTCACACGACACGACGACTCTCATCCCACCAAGATCCGGCGGCAGTACTCGCACCGCTTCACGCCCTGCGCCTTCTTGAGACGCGACAGCTCGACGGCCGAGAGCTTCTGGTGACACCCCTGGCAGACGCCGTCGATCAGCGCCGCCGCGCCGACCCCACGCTTCTGTCGACGAAGGTCCCCGTACAGGTCGAGCAGGTCCTCGTCGAACGCCGGAAGCAACCCCTCCCGCTCGGCGCCGCGTTCCGCCAGCTGCTTCGAGATGTCCTCGAGCTCGTGGGCGGACTCCCCCGAGACCTCGCTCAGCCGTTCCCGGGCGGCGGTGGCATCGGCCTGGGCCCGGGAGATCCGGCCGTCGAGGTCCTCCCGTCGCTCCATCTGCTCGAGGAGCTCGTCCTCGATGCGGCCCCGGCGCGCCCGCAAGCTCTCCACCTCGTGCTGGATCGCCTCCAGCTCCTTGGGGTTCGCCACGGATCCGTCGTACATCCGCTTCTGTTCATCCTCGGCCTTGCGTGAGAGCGAGTCGATGTCCCCTTCGAGGCGGCGCTGCTCGCGATCGAGCGAGTCGAGGGCGAGCCGGAGCTCCCCGAGCAGGCCCTCCGCCCGCTCCAGGTCGGCCCGGGCTGCGCGCACCTCCTCCCCCGACTCCAGCTCCTCGCGGCGCGCGGTGAGGCGGTCGATGCCGATATCGAGCTCCTGGAGGTCGAGGAGCCTGTCCATGCCTCGGGGCTGGGCTTCGGTGGCCACGTCCACAGCGTAGCCAGAATCACGGAGGAAGCGAGAAATGAAAGAGCCCGGTCTGCCGTGTGACCGGGCTCTTTCGATAGCCGGGGGGGCTAGAGGGATGCCGTACCCGGTACGTCTCCCACTCAGGTATCGGCACCGGACGGGACCACCATTGATAGGTCCTTTGGTCCTCCCCTTGCACCGCCGCGGGGGAGGACGGGGGCAGCCTGGTTCGCTCTCGGGCCGGGAATGACCTAGAACTGAGCGGCCCGGTTCGGGCAGATACGGAGGTTCGCATGAGCTTCCTGGACAAGGTGAAGGAGACGGCGGCGAAGGCTGGGGAGGGTGTGAAGAAGGGCGCCGCGCAGGTCAAGGACAAGGTCGGCGTCGCCCAGCTGCAGAAGGCCGACGAGAACGCGAAACGGATCGGCTATCTGATCGTGACGGAGAAGACGGAGGGACGGGCCCCGCCCGCCGGAGAGATCGACCGGCTCGTGGCCGAGATCATGGAGTTCCGAGCCCAGATCGAGGAGACCGCGGAAGCCCAACAGAAGTTCGAGGGCGCGGTCCAGGCCGAGAGTGCGCCGGCCACGCCGGCGGAGCGGGCAGCGACGGCCGACGAGGCTCCCTCGAGCTCGTAACCGGCCGGGGGGACGTCAGGCTGGACTGAGGGTCTTTCGCGCTCGCCGCTCCTCCTGTACGGCCGCCGTGGTCTCCACCAGGGCTGCGAGGTAGAGCACTGCCCCCGCGGCGAGGCCTGCCCAATGCAACGCGTTCGGGGCGCCCAGGAGCCCTGCCTCCGCGGGCCGCCCCGGATAGGGCGCCGCCGCGGCAAGCGCGAGGGCGTTCGCGGCGACCAGGATCGCCGCAGCGGCGTCGAGGATCAGGAGCACGATGACCCGCGTTCGTGCGACCGCCCCCTCCTGCCAAACGGCCAGCGCGACCAGCCCGGTTCCTCCCAGGAAGGCAAGGGTCGCGAGGTAGGCCCGGGCCGCTGGCGGGTCGAGCTTCGAGTCGGCCAGATAGGCCACTCCGATGGACGCGACGATCGCGGCTGACGCGATCGACAGCACGGTGACCATCCGGGCGCGAGCCACGGCACGACGGTAGTGGCTCAACGCTACCGAGGGAAGGACTTCCATCGGTTCGTCACTGAACCGCAACCGATTCGCTACGACTCCCCATCCGGCTCCGAAGCCCGACCGGGCTCCTCACGTTCGACCTGTCAACAGCCGGGTTCGCCAGGGTGTCCGCAGCACCCCTGCATCTTCACGCGCAGCAGGATGTTGCGAGCGGCGAGACCGAACTTCTTCCCGGCCGGCCCGTCGTACTCTCGCCAGTTCGAGATGAGCTCGGCCGGCGATCCCCGGAGAGGGCGGTGGCGGTGCTGGTGCTCCTCGCTCACGACGTCGCGAGCATAGTCCTCACCGCGGCGGGGCGAGGGCCTCCACGGCCTTGACCACTCGCTCGGCTCGTTCCTCTGTCGAGCCGGCGAAGGACAGCGGCATGATCACCGGCGTGGTCACGCCGGCCGCGCGGAACTCCTCGATCCGAGCACGGCACGTCTCGGCGTCGCCCGTGACGAACAGCTCGTCGAGCATCCGATCGGAGAACAGCTCCGTGGCGCGATCGCGATCGCCGCTGGCCCACGCCTCGGCGATCGCGAGGGCCTCGTCTTCGAACCCCTGTCGCCGCAGCGACGCGTTGTACGCCGGCACGATGGCGTAGCCGGTGAGCATGCGCCGCCCCATGAACCGCGCGGTGTCCGGTGGCTCCTCCACCGCCACTGGGAGCCGGAGGAAGACGTCGAGCTCGTCCGGATCGCGGCCCGCATCGCGGGCACCTTCGTGGACATACCGCAGGGCCTTCCGGACGCCGTCCGGGGTGAAGAAATACAGCAGGACACCGTCGGCGATCCGTCCTGCCAGCCGGCACATCTCGGGCCCGAGGGCGCCGACGTAGATGGGGACGGGCGCGCCCGGATCGACCTGAAGCCGGAAGTTCTCCACGCGCACCGTCCACCCGTGATAGGTCACCTTCTTGCCGGCGAGCGCTTCGCGCAGCACCTCGACGTACTCCTCGATGCGTTTGACGCGGCCATCGAACTCGAGCCCCATCCACGAACCGACGATGGCCGGCGACGACAGCCCGATGCCGAGCACGAACCGGCCGCCGGAGAGCTGCTGCAATCCGGCCGCGCTCATCGCCGTCAGCGCCGGCGGTCGGTTGAACACCGGGACGAGGGCGGTACCGAGGCGGACCTGCTTCGTCTTCGTGGCGATGGCCGCGAGCGGCGTGAACGCGTCGACGGCGCCGACCTCCGCCGACCACACGTCGGTGTAGCCGAGTTCCTCACCGCGTGCGCAGAGCTCCACCGCCGCGGGGAAACCGGCCACCTCGATGGGCGGCGTCAGCCCGAGTCGGCCCTTCATGTGCGGCGCATGCTACCGATACGATTGCTGTGCCGTGACGCCACCTCCCGATCGGCTGACCCGCAGACTCGCTCCTCCCCTCGCGGCCATGCTGCTGGTCTACGTCGCCGGCGTAGTCGGGTGGCTGGCGTTCGGGGTGAACTTCGTTGACGCGCTCACGGCGACCTCGCTCACGATGACGACGGTCGGGTTCTCCGTAGGCCGGGCCCTCACCTCCGGCGAGAAGCTGTTCACGGTGGGCATCGCGCTCGGAGGAGTGAGCGCGTTCCTGGCCTTCCTGGCGGTGCTGTCGGGCGAGATCGTGGAGGGACGGCTGGGGGTTGGCAGGAGGAGGAGACGGATGGAACGACGCATCGAGGACCTCCGGGATCACTTCATCCTGTGTGCCTACGGCCGGGTGGGGCGGGCCGCGGCGCGAGAGCTCGAGGCCGAAGGGATGCCCTTCGTCGTGATCGACCGCAAGGAGGAGCTCGAGGAGCTTCTCAGGTCCGACGGCATGCTGTACCTGATCGGCGACCCAACCCACGAGAGCGTGTTGCTGCACGCAGGCATCGAACGGGCCAAAGCCCTCCTGTGTGCGGTCGACTCCGACGCCGACAGCGTCTACATCACCCTGACCGCACGCTCGCTCAACGCCAAACTGTTCATCGTGGCCAGGGCCGGCGAGCCCGATTCGCCGGGGCGGCTGATGCGGGCGGGCGCGGACCGCGTCATCTCCCCGTACGTCACGAGCGGACGGCACATGGTCGCACTGGGACTTCGGCCTCGGGTGCTCGACTACGTGGAGATCGCGACGTCGAGAGATCCGCGCGCGCGGCTCGAAGAGGTCATGATCGACGCCGGATCGCCGCTCCAGGGCCGGACGGTCGCCGAGGCGGCCGGTGGTGCGTTGCCGCTGTTGCTCCGTCGCTCCGAAGGCGGGACCGTCCCCAACCCACAAGCCACGGACCGCGTGAACGCGGGCGACCTGCTCGTGCTGTTCGGCGAGGGCGAGCGCCGGACGCTGGAGCGGACCGACCGGACGTGACCTGCGACTACAGGTCCAGTTCCGGGTAGTAGTTCTCCGCGCCGATCTTGCGAACGTCGCCCAACCAGTCGCCCTCGAACTCGGCGCTCGGCGCCTGCACCGGGTTCACGAACGACCAGGCCTGCCGCTTGTACGTCCAGTTGTCCGGCTGCAGTCGGTGCGCCTCTCGGAGGTGACGGATCGCATCGTCGCGCTTGCCCTCACGCCACAGGTGCTGCCCGAGCTCGAAGTGCGCTGCTGCCAGTCCGACGTCCGGCGGGCGCGGCCGGGACCGCTCCACGACCTCGTCCGGCGTGAGCGCGTACCGGCTCTCGCCACCGTTCTCCACCCAGTCGCGAAGGGCCATGACGTAGCGGTCGTCGCGACGGATCCTCTTGGTCTCCTCGAGCATCCCCGCGATGTACGGGTCGAGGTCGGCCGCACCTGCGGGCACTCGGAACCCGATCTTCTCCGGGAAGGCCGGCTCCGGCGGGCGAACGATCATCCCCTCCTCGTCGATCCAGATCCCGCTCGGCACGTTCGCCACTCCGAACAGCTCGTCCATGAGGTGGCCCTGGTCGACGAGCGACGGGTGTTCCGGCTCCGCCCGTTCGATGAAATACCGCGCCGCGGCCAGTCCCTCGGTGTCGAGCGCGATCGTGACCACCTCGAGACCCTTGGGGTGCAACTCCTTCCGCAAGGCCTGCCACCCGGGCAGGTCGAAGCGGCATCCTCACCACGAGGCCCAGCAGACCAGCAGGACCTTCTGCCCTCGCAGGGCGCTGAGGCGGAACTCCTCGTTGTGCCAGTCCGGGAGCGTGAGGTCCGGGGCCTCCGCCGAAGCGAGCGCGCGCCCTCCGGACTCAGGGCCGAGCGCGAACAGGTGGGTGGCCTCGTCCTCGACGAGCGGCATCCCGAGTCGCTCGGAGAGGACGCGGGCGTCGATGCGGCCGTCGGGGAGGCGGTCCGGCAGCGGCACGCACCGGACGTCCTTGCACGCGCCCTGTGGCTTGATGGCCCACCCCGTGCGTCGCTCGAACTCCTTCGGGTCCACCACGAGGTCGGTGAGGATCACGGCCGAGCAAGGCTAGCCGACGGCGTGTCGTCGAACCAGGGCGGGTAGGTTTCGAAAAGCACCGGGGGTTCTAGATATGTTGGCGCGGATGGACGAGCGACCGCACGAGAACACGCTCGAGGAGATGTACGGGGAAGGCGCGCTCTCCCACGGAGCCGTCGACGACCTCCTCGACGAGACCCTTTCACCCCGCGGACCCGACATGTTGTTCGACCTGGCGGCCGAGCTCGGGCTCAGCGAGGGTGACGTGGCGCTCGACGTGGGGTGCGGCGATGGGAGCAGGACAGCGCAGCTGGTTCGGCGAACCGGCTGCGATGCGGTCGGAGTCGACTACGTCATGGCGAACCTCAGACGGCGTCACGAGGTCCTGTCGGCCGAGGAGAACGGTGTGGCAGCGACGCGGATGCGGTTCGCGCAGGGGGACGTCCAGCGGCTTCCGCTCGCGGACGGGAGCGTCGATGCCGTCTGGAGCCGCGACATGCTGATCCATGTTCCCGACCTCGTCGCTGCGTTCCGCGAGTGCCGTCGGGTGCTGCGCCCGGGCGGGTGGATGTTGGTGTTCCAGATGTTCGCGACG
>JBKOXF010000070.1:0-5150 GCA_046724795.1 Actinomycetota bacterium
GGTGGGGCCCGGTGATCTACGAGTACTACGCGGCGACCGAGGGTGGCGGCACGCTCGCCACCCCCGAGGAGTGGCTGAAGCGCCCGGGAACGGTGGGCAAGCCCTGGCCGATGTCGGAGATCCGGATCCTCGACGACGACGGCCAGCCCGTCCCGGCGGGGGAGCCGGGGACCGTGTGGATCCGGATGGGCGAGTACACGTTCGAGTACCACAAGGACAAGGCCAAGACGGAGCAGTCGTGGCGGGAGGGGTTCTTCACGGTCGGCGATATCGGCTATCTCGACGGCGACGGGTACCTGTTCCTGAACGACCGCAAGGCCGACATGATCATCTCGGGCGGCGTGAACATCTACCCGGCCGAGGTGGAGGGCCAGCTGATCCTGCACCCGAACGTCGCCGACGTGGCGGTGTTCGGGATCCCCAACGACGACTGGGGCGAGGAGGTCAAAGCGGTCGTCCAGCCCGCGGAAGGCGTGACGCCCGGGCCGGAGCTCGAGGCCGAGATCCAGGCCTGGGCGAAGGAGCGGCTGGCCGCGTACAAGTGCCCTCGGACCGTCGACTTCGTGGACGAGCTGCCACGGGATCCGAACGGCAAGCTGTACAAGCGCAAACTGCGCGATCCGTACTGGGAGGGCCGCTCCCGGGCCATCTGACCCGTGGTTGCACGCACGAAATGGAACGTGTTCTAATTTCGCTCCCGTGACCACCAACGCCCCGCCCCTCGTCGCCACGCACGTCCTCGAGTACCCCTACACGCGCAGCGTGGGGCCCGTGATCGGGCGGTTCCTGGCCGGACTGAAGGAGGGCCGGATCGAAGGGGTCCGGGCCGCAGATGGACGGGTGCTGGTCCCGCCGACGGAATACGACCCGGACACCGGCGAGGCCGTGACCGACGAGTGGGTGGAGGTCGGACCGGTCGGTGAGGTCACCACGTGGGCGTGGCTCGCCGAGCCGAGGTCGAACAACCCGCTCGATCGCGCGTTCGCGTGGGCCCTGATCAAGCTCGACGGCGCCGACACCGCGCTGCTGCATGTGGTGGACGCCGGGGACGAGTCGGCCGTGCGCACCGGCATGCGAGTGCGGGCGCGCTTCCGGGAGGAGCGCGAAGGCGTGATCACCGACATCGAGGCGTTCGAGGCGGAGTCGTGACTGAACCGATCACGATGATCACGTCGCCCGTCCGCTTGGAGTACCGGTACACGCCGGGCGTGGCGATGTCGCGGTTCCTCCGACACATCGCCGAGGGCGACATCGTCGGGCAGCGGTGCCCGCGCTGCTCGAAGGTGTACGTGCCGCCCCTATCCGGGGCCTGTCCCCGGTGCGGCGTGCCCACGGAAGAAGAGGTGCCGGTGGCGGACGTCGGCACGGTGACGACGTTCTGCGTGGTGAACGTGCCGTTCGCCGGATCGCTGCCGCTCCCGTACGTCGCAGCAGCGATCCTGCTCGACGGCGCCGACATCCCCATCACGTACCTGTTGCAGGAAGTGGAGACGGGCGACGTTCGCATGGGCATGCGTGTGAAGGCGGAGTGGTCGACCGTGGAGGAGCGGACGACGTCCATCGATCACAGCATCAGGTACTTCAAGCCAACCGGAGAGCCCGATGTTCCGATCGATCAGGTGCTGGAGGCGTTGCTGAATGCGTGACGTTGCCGTCGTGGCGTTCGCGCAGTCGATCGCACCGGAGGAGCCGGAGCGCAACGAGGTGGAGATCCTCATGCCGGTGGTCGAGGAGGCTCGCGCCACGTCGGGGATCCCGAAAGACGAGATCGGGTTCACGTGCTCGGGGAGCGCGGACTTCTTGGCTGGGCAGCCGTTCGCGTTCGTGAACGGGCTGGAGGCCATCGGGGCGTGGCCGCCGATCCGCGAATCGCACGTCGAGGCGGACGGGGCGTGGGCCCTGTACGAGGCGTGGGTCCGCCTTCAACACGGCGACGTGGACTCCGCGCTGGTCTACGGCTTCGGGAAGTCGTCGATGGGGTCGCTGCGCGACGTGCTCTGCGTGCAGCTCGATCCGTATTACCTCTCGCCGCTGTGGCCCGACGCGGTCTCGCTGGCGGCGCTGCAGGCGCGCGCCGTCCTCGAGGGGACCGAGCACACGGAGCGTCAGATGGCCGAGGTCGCGGCGCGCAGCAGGCGCGACGCGACCTCGAACCCGCACGCGCACGTGAAAGGCGAGGCCGACGTGGACGCGCTGCTCTCTGAAGACATGGTCGTGTCCCCGCTCCGAGATCACGATTGCGCCCCGGTCAGCGATGGCGCAGCCGCAGTCGTGCTTGCGGTGGGAGATCTGGCTCGAGAAGTCTCCCAGCGACCGGCGTGGATCCGAGGGATCGACCACAGGGTCGAGCCGCATTCGCTCGGTGCCCGCGATCTCACGCGGTCGTCGTCGACGGAGATCGCTGGACGCAAGGCCGGCCTGAACGGTGCGCCCGTCGACGTGGCGGAGCTGCACGCGCCGTTCACGCATCAGGAGCTGATCCTTCGCGACGCCCTCAGGCTGAACGGCGACACGCGCATCAACCCGTCGGGCGGGGCGCTCGGCGCGCACCCCATGATGGCCGCGGGACTCATCCGGATCGGCGAGGCCGCGTCCCGCATCACCTCCGGCGACGCGGACCGGGCCCTCGCCCACGCGACCTCGGGACCGTGTCTCCAACAGAACCTGGTCTGCATGCTGGAGGGCGACTGATGGCGAACGCGTGCGCCGTCGTCGGGATCGGGCAGACGAAGCACGACACCGCCCGGCAGGACGTCTCGATGGCGGGCCTGGTGCGGCAGGCTGCCAGCCGAGCGCTCGAGGACGCCGACCTCACGTGGAAGGACGTCGACGCGCTGGTCGTCGGCAAAGCGCCCGACATGTTCGAGGGCGTGATGATGCCGGAGCTGTACCTGGCCGACGCGCTGGGCGCCGCCGGCAAGCCGATGATCCGCGTCCACACGGCGGGGAGCGTGGGCGGGTCGACCGCCATCGTGGCCGCGTCGCTGGTGCAAGCGGGCATCCACGACCGCGTCCTGACCGTGGCGTTCGAGAAGCAGTCGGAGAGCAACACGATGTGGGCCCTGGCGCCGAACATCCCGTTCCAGCAGAAGCTGGTGGCCGGGGCTGGGGGCTACTTCGCGCCGACCATCCGCGAGTACATGCGTCGCACGAGCGCGCCCGACCACATCGGGATCAAGGTCGCCGTGAAGGATCGGCTGAACGCGCTGAAGAACCCGTACGCCCATCTGCACATGCCGGGGATCGACGAGGAGATGGTCCGCACGTCGATGATGCTGTGGGATCCCATCCGGTATCTGGAGAGCTGTCCGGCATCCGACGGCGCCTGCGCCATGGTGCTCGCGTCGGAGCGCGCGGCGAGGGCGCCGATATCGCCGGCGTGGGTGCTCGGCACCGCGGTACGAAGCGAGCCGCTCGGGATGGCCGGCCGCGACGAGGTGGATCCGCGGGCGGGCCGTCTGTGCGCGAAGGACGTGTACGCGCAGGCGGGCATCGCCGATCCGTTCAGGGAGATCGACGTCGCCGAGATGTACGTCCCGTTCAGCTGGTACGAGCCGATGTGGCTGGAGAACCTGGGCTTTGCGGCCGAGGGCGAGGGGTGGAAGATGGTCGACAACGACGTGACGACGTTGGAGGGGGACATGCCGATCGACTGCTCGGGCGGCGTGCTGTCGTCGAATCCGATCGGCGCGTCCGGGATGCTGCGGTTCGCAGAGGCCGCCATGCAGGTGCGTCGCCAGGCCGGCGAGCACCAGGTGGACGGCGCGCGGATCGGGCTGGGGCACGCGTACGGCGGCGGATCGCAGTTCTTCGCGATGTGGGTCGTGGGGAGTGAGAAGCCGTGAACTTCGCGTTCAGCGACGAACAGGAGGAGCTCCGCCGGACCATCCGGCGGTTCTGCGAGGAGCGCTCGCCTTCGACCGAGGTGCGTCGGCTCATGGCGACGCCTGAGGGCTACGACGAGGTCGTGTGGAAACAGATGGCCGAGGAGCTCGCGCTCCAGGGGATCCACGTCCCCGAGGAGTACGGCGGGCAGGGGTTCACCTTCGTGGAGCTCGGGATCGTGCTGGAGGAGTTCGGCCGGGCGCTGTTCCCCACGCCGTACTTCTCGAGCGTGGCGCTCGCGGCGAACGCGGTGTTGAACGCCGGCTCTGAGGACGACAAGAAGGAGCTGTTGCCCGGGATCGCGGGCGGGGATCGCATCGCCACGCTCGCCTTGGCCGAGCCGAGCGGGACGTGGGAGGCCGAGGCGATCGCGACGGAGGCCACGCCGGATGGCGACACCTACACGCTGACCGGCACGAAGTCCTACGTGACGGACGGCGCAACCGCGTCGTTGATCCTGGTGGCGGCCCGGCTGGCCGGGACGTCGGGAGAGGAGGGCATCGGGCTGTTCGCCGTCGAGGGCGACGCGGACGGTCTCACCCGGACCGCGCTCGACACGATCGACACGACCCGGAAGCAGGCGAAGCTGGAGTTCGACGGCGTTCGTGCCCGTGGCGTCGGTGACGTCGGAGGCGCGTGGCCGGCCCTGGCGAAGACCCTGGACCAGATCGCGGTGTGTCTGTCCGCGGAGATGGTGGGCGGCGCGGACCGGTGCCTGGAGATGGCGGTCCAGTACGCGAAGGAGCGGGTGCAGTTCGGGCGGCCCATCGGACAGTTCCAGGCCGTGAAGCACCGCTGCGCGAACATGCTGCTGCAGGTTGAGTCGGCCCGGACGGCCTCGTACTACGCGCTGTGGACGGCGGCCGGGGACGACGAGGAGCTCTCACTCGTGGCGCCGCTGGCGAAGGCGTTCTGCTCCGAGGCGTACTTCACCTGCGCCAGCGACAACATCCAGGTGCACGGCGGGATCGGGTTCACGTGGGAGCACGACGCGCACCTGTACTTCCGGCGCGCGAAATCCTCCGAGCTGCTGTTCGGCGACGCCGCATACCATCGCACCCGCCTCGCGGATCGCCTGGGGATCTAGGGCGATGGGCCGGCTGGACGGGAAGGTTGCGCTGATCACCGGGGCGGCCCGGGGGATCGGTGCCGCGACGGCGCGTGTGATCGCCGCCGAGGGCGGCCGGGTCGGGGTCGCCGACGTCCTGGACGACGACGCGGCGATCGTGGCGAAGGAGCTCGGCGAGGACGCCGCGGTCGCGATC
>JBKOXF010000055.1:0-5632 GCA_046724795.1 Actinomycetota bacterium
GCCTGGGCGGGGCGCTCAGGCGCAGTCGCGACAGAGCTGGCGCGTCTTGTCCTTCAGCTGGCTGCGATGCTTCACCAGGAAGCAGGACTTGCATATGAACTCGGTGGGCTGGGGCGGCACCACCTTCACCGCCAGCGGCTCGAGCCGCTCCTCGCGGGACAGGGCGAGCACGGAGTCGTCCTCCGCCTCCTCTTCCTCCTCGCGCGCCTCCTGCTTGACGAGCAGGTCCTGGATCGACTCGACCTCCTCTCCGTCGGCCGCCGGGGGCGGGCCGGAGTCGTCCGCCTCGAGGTCCGGAGCCTCGTCCTCGTCGTCGATCTCGTCGTCTTCGAGGATCTCTTCTCTGTCTTCCATCGATGGTTCCCTCTTTTCGGCCGGGGGATTGTACTGCCGAGGAACGACCCGGCAAGCGATTCCGCAACTGGAACGCGCGGCCGCCCGTCCTTGTTCCCATCCGGGGCAGAAGAAACGAGGCAAGGCCGGCCAGAGGAGCCGCCGAAAGGAGCCGCGGCCAGAGGAGTCGCGGCCAGAGGAGCCGCCGAGGGGATCAGGCGGAAAAGACGAGGACCCAAGAGACCTTTGGGGCCGCGACGCCGGGGCGCCGCGTTCTCTACTCAGCCTCTTGGGTCCTCCCGCGCGTCCGCCGGAGCGGTCGCGCGAGCCGACTCTAGGGCCGGCGCCGCGCGCGTGTCAAACGGCCCGGCGTTCCGCGGCGGGCTTCACGCGGCGAACACCTCGCGGCCGAGCGAAACGGTGAGGACGGGCCGAACGTTGCCGAGGTCCTCGCTCCGGAACGGGTCCGCGTCCCACGCGACGAGGTCGGCGTGCGCGCCGTGGGCGAGCGTCCCCTTCTTCTCGTCGTGATGGGCCAGGCGAGCCGATCCGACCGTGAACAGCCGGATGGCCTCGTCGCGGCTCATCGACTCGGTCGGGTCGTGATGGTCCTGGAGCGCGGCGACGCCGACCAGCGGGTCGAGCGACGTGACCGGCGAGTCGGAGCCGGCACCGACCTCGATCCCGCGTCCGACCATCGAGCGGAAGGGGTTCATCCGCGCGGCCCTCTCCTCCCCCAGCGCGAGCTCGTAGAGCCCGCCCTGGTGTCCCCACTCGGCGTCGAACCCCGGCTGGACCGACACGGCGAGACCGAGCGCGGCGGCTCGCTCGATCGTCTGCGGGTCGACGAGCTCGAAGTGCTCGATCCGGTGCCGCCGGGCGCGGAAATGCCGCCGGCCGCGCGAGTCGAGCGAGGCGTACACGCGCTCCCAGGCGTCGACCACCTGCTGGATCGCGGCGTCGCCGATCGCGTGCACCGCCACCTGCAGCCCCGCGAGGTGGCCGGCGTGGAAGAACTCGGCGACCGCGTCGTCGGTGTAGTACGAGGTCCCGGTGCCCGAACCGTCGGCGTAGGGATCCCGCATCCACGCGGTGCGGGCGCCGACCGAGCCGTCCATCGAGACGTCCCCGCCGATCGTCGAGACGCCGAGGGCGATCACGCTCGCGACGTCCGTCGTCCCGACGTACGGGACGACGTCGACGGGAAGCCGGCCACGGTGCCCGAGGAGGATCTCGAGATCCCGCGTCCCCCGGTCCTCGGGCAGCGACATCTCGTGGACGCAGGTGATCCCGCGAGCCACGGCGAGGCTCGCCGCCTCGAGCTGGAGCTGTTCGACCTCGCGGGGGTCCAGGTGCTGCTCGATCCAGGCGCGCAGGACGGTGTTGGCGCGGCGCGAGACGCGCCCCGTGGGCGAGCCGTCGGCGTCACGCTCGACGCCCTCGACATCGTCGAGCCCGGCCGCCGAGATCGCCGCGTGGTTCGCCAGCGCGATGTGTCCGTCTGCGCGCATCGCCATCAACGGCCGGTCGACGACGCGGTCGAGGTCCTCAATCCGCGGCAGCCCGGGCGACGACCACCTGGTCTCGTCCCAGCCGTGGACGAGCACCGGCCCCGGGCGCGCCTCGGCGATGCTCCCGAGCGTCGCGAGGAGCTCGGCCGCCGATGAGGTCTCGTGGACCTCGGGCGCCCGATGGTGGATGCCGGTGCCGGTGAGGTGCACGTGCGCGTCGACGAATCCGGGCGTGAGGGTCGTCCCGGGGAGATCGACGGTGCGGTCCGCATGCGGCGGCTCACCGCTCCCCGCCCGCTCCACGTGCCGCCCATCCACCAGCACCCACTCCGCGGTGGCGGGGAACGACAGCGTCCGCACGAGCGACGAACGATAGAGGGTGCGCATGGGCCGGGCGATGATACTCCGAGCTTCCCGGCCACCCGCCGGCGTCCCATCCGTCCGTCACGACGGTCTTCGCGTCGTTCAGGCGCAGGCCGGCCGAGGACAGCGCGCCGCCCAGCCGGCCGAGGACGTCGCACGCGTGATCCTCGGACCCCACGCGGATGCACCAGTCGTCGACCCAGCGCAGGAACGGCGCACCCGAGCGCGCGAGCACCTCGTCACCGGCGAGCAGGACCGCGTTGGCGAGCACCGCGGAAGCCGGCGGGCCGATCGGGAGACCCGCGACGCCCTCGTCGGCGAGCTCGCGCATCGTCCGGGCGCATCGCCGGATCGCGTCACGCGAGGCGCCCGCGCGGTCGAGCGCGTCGGCGACGACATCGGCCGAGATGGACGCGTAGCACTCGGCGACGTCGGTACGAAGGACCGGTCCGTCGAACGCCGAGGCCGCGGCGTGGAAGCGGCTCGCGGCCGCGCGCCAGTCGCCGAGCACGATCGCCGGCGGCACCTCGCTGGCGGACCGGATGCGGTCGGCGACGACCTCGGGCCGGAGGCGTCCCTCGACGGCGGGGACGACCCCGGCGACCGCCGACGCGTACGCGGCGGCGAGCGCCGAGTCGAGATGCGAGAGCACCCGGACGCCGCCGCGCTTGCGACGGACCTCCGAACGGACGCGGGGTGGGCGCGACGACGGGTGGTGCACGATCCTCTCCCCTCTCGCGCCGACGGGAGAGGTCGAGGCGCGTCGAGCGGAGTGTGCTCGTGAGACGGTGCGAGCGCAATCGGCCGGCCGGAGGCGAACCGCGTCCCCCGCCGTCCGGCTCCGTATCATGCGGGGGTGCTCGACGAACGCGACCTCGCGATCATCGCGGCGCTGCAGGAGGACGCCCGAGCCACCTATGCGGACGTCGGCCGGCGCGTCGGCCTGTCGCCCTCGTCCGTGCACGATCGCGTCCGAAAGCTCGAGCAGGCGGGCGTCATCCGCGGGTACCGGGCCGTCGTGGATCCCGAGTCGATGGGGCTGTTCGTCACGGCGCTGATCGCGGTCACGCCCCTCGACCCCATGCAGCCCGACGACCTCCCCGACCGCGTGCGGGAGTTCGGCGAGGTCGAGGACTGTTTGAGCGTGGCGGGCGAGGCCAACTACATCCTGAAGGTTCGCACCCGGACCACGTCGCACCTGGAGGACCTGATCCGCCGGCTGCGCGAGAAGGGTGGGGTCCAGACGCGCACGACGATCGTGCTGTCGACCCCGTTCGAGGGCCGCGCGGTCGTCCCCTGACGAGCCGACGTCCGCGAGGTCTCCGCGGCTTCCTCGTCCCGGGCACCACTCGGGGCGTAGACTGCTGATCTCGAGAACGGCCCGCGTGGCGGGCCTCCCAGCCCCCCGGGGGGATCGGCTCATGGACGCGTACCGTCGCTACTGGCGCTGGATCAAGCGCGCGATCATCTTCCTGATCGTCTACGTCGCCGTCGGGTACCTGTTCCTCGGCGTCTCGCCCTCGACCGGCCTCTTCCATCCCGGCAGCACGATGGCGTCCTACCGACAGCTGCTGGTGACGCTGCTGTTCCTGTCGATGTTCATGGTGGTGCAGTTCGCCGCCATGTTCGCGTTCCTGATGCGGGGCACGTATTACACGATCTACCCGAACGAGTACGACAAGACGTTCGACGACGTCCGGGGCCAGCCGGCGGCGGTCGAGTCCTCCAAGGAGGTCCTCCGGCTCTTCCAGGGCTTCAAGGACTTCAGGCAGATGGGCGGGTACCCGCCGCACGGCATCCTGTTCGAGGGGCCGCCCGGAACCGGCAAGACGCTCATGGCCAAGGCGATCGCCGGCGCCTCGAGCGTGCCGATCCTGATCGCCGACGGCAGCCGCTTCATGAACATGTTCTTCGGGATCGGCAACATGAAGGTCCGCCGGATGTTCGCGCGCGCCCGGTCGATGTCCGACAAGTACGGCGGCGCCGTGATCTTCATCGACGAGCTCGACGCGCTCGGCGCCGCGCGCGGCGAGATCTCGCAGCAGGCTCGGGAGTACCGGGAGCCCTCGACGGCGCACCGCGTCATGATGGGCGGCATGGGCATGGGCGGGGCCGGCATGGGCATCGTGAACGAGCTCCTCGTCAACATGGACGGCTTCACGGCCCCGAAGGGCCTATGGCGGCACATGCGCCGCATGCTGCGGATGGGCAAGCCCAGGGTCCCGCACTACAACATCCTGGTCATCGGAGCGACGAACCGCGCCGCCACCCTCGATCCGGCGCTCCTGCGGCCGGGGCGGTTCGACCGCAAGATCCACGTCGGCCTGCCCGATGCCGAGGGACGGGCCGACATCGCGACGTACTACCTCGCCAAGGTGCGCCACGAGCCGGTCGACGTGGGCAAGCTCGCGCGGATGATGACCGGCTACTCCCCCGCGATGATCCAGAACATCGTCAACGAGGCGCTGATCTTCGCGCTCCAGGACGGACGCGACGCGCTGCGGTGGGACGACCTGTGGCAGGCGAAGCTGGCCGAGGAGATCGGCCTCAAGCAGCCGGTCAAGTACTCGCCGCGCGAGAAGGAGATGGTCGCGCTGCACGAGGCCTCGCACGCGGTGGCCTCGTACTCGCTCGAGCGCGAGGACATGCAGATCCAGGTCATCACGATCCAGAAGCGCGAGTCGGCGCTCGGCCTGGTGTCGACGCAGGAGATCGAGGAGATGTTCCTGCGAACGCAGAAGCAGCTCCTCGCGCGCATCCAGGTCTCGCTCGCCGGGCTGGTCGGCGAGGAGATCTGGTTCGGACAGACGACGACGGGCCCGTCCTCGGATCTGGTGAACGCCACGCGCAATGCGGCTGCGTACGTCGGGCTGTTCGGGATGGGCAAGAGCCTCGTTTCGGTCGGCGCGATGGCGCCGACGATGATGGACGGCGACCCGATCCGCGCCGTCCTGTCGGACCCCGAGCGCCGCAAGGAGATCGACGCGATCCTCGAGGAATGTCGGAACCGCGTGCGGACGCTCCTGCAGCAGAAGCGCCATGCGGTCGAGGGCGTCCGGGACGCGCTGCTCGAGCGCGAGGAGCTGATCGGCGACGAGATCGAGGCGCTGATGGCCGACCTCGGCGAGCGCGAGCCGATCGAGATCGCGGCGATGCCGACTAGCGGCAACGGTCACGATGGCGGACCGCTTGCCCTCGGCGACGGCACCGGGAACGGGCACGGGCCGCAGGGCAGCGGCGGGCTCCCGCCGCGCCCAGACACGGCGTAAGTCGGCGCCGGCAGGAAGGCCGCGCCTGCCCGGCCGGTTATGCTCGTTCGAACGTGCGGCTCTACAACACGCTGTCTCGTACCGTCGACGAGGTCGTCCCCGTCGACGACCGGCACGTCCGCATGTACACGTGCGGGCCGACGGTCTATCGATACG
>JBKOXF010000039.1:0-24395 GCA_046724795.1 Actinomycetota bacterium
CACGTGACCACACCGCCAGACGCTCCCGCGCCACCCGGAGACCTCGGCGGCAGCCGCCGGTCCCGCCTGTTCCGCGATCTCGTACGGCAGGAAGGAGCGAAGGGTGTCGCTATCGCGGTGGTGAGCACGATCGTCGTCTTCGGGGCGATCGTGTGGGCCGTCGTCCATTCCCCGAACTGGCCGGCCGTCAAGTCGTCCTTCTTCGACGGCAAGGAGTTCGTCGCCACCTTCCCCGACGTTGCGAAGAAGTTCGTCCGCAACATCGAGTACTTCCTGATCTGCGAAGTCGTGATCCTCGCGTTCGCGTTATTCCTCGCGGTGCTGCGGAGCCTTCGCGGCGCGGTGTTCTTCCCACTCCGGGCGCTCGCGATCGTCTACACGGACCTGTTCCGCGGGATCCCGACGATCCTGGTGATCTACGTACTCGGGTTCGGGGTGCCGAGCCTCGCCATCCAGGGGGTGCCGTCGTCGGTAACCTTCTGGGCCCTGGTCGGGTTGATCCTCTCGTACTCGGCGTATGTCGCTGAGGTGTACCGGGCGGGGATCGAGTCCATCCACCCGAGTCAGACGGCGGCGGCCCGATCGATCGGACTGACAAGGTGGAAGGCGATGCGGTTCGTGGTCGTCCCTCAGGCGGTGCGGCGAGTGATCCCGCCGTTGTTGAATGACTTCGTCGCGCTGCAGAAAGACACCGCCCTCGTGGCGTTCGTGGTGGCCGTCCCGGAGGCGTTCAAGCAGGCGCAGATCTTCCAGCAGCAGGACTTCAATTTCACGCCGCTCCTCTGCGCGGCAGTGCTGTTCCTGATGATCACCATCCCCCTCACGCGGCTCGTCGACTATCTGCTGGCGAGACAGCAGAAGCGCCGGCAGGCGGGCGTGGCGCTGTGACCGAGGCGCTCCGGGTCGAGGATGTCAGGAAGTCGTACGACGGAAAGACCGTGTTGGATGGCGTCTCACTGCACCTTGCCGAGCACGAGGTGACGTGCTTGATCGGGGCGTCGGGCTCGGGGAAGTCGACCCTCTTGCGGTGCATCGACCTCCTCGAACCGATCGACGGCGGCCGCATCCTGGTGCGGGGCGCGGACGTCGCCGCGCCCGGTGTCGATCAGAACGGCGTGCGGCGGAGGATGGGGATCGTCTTCCAGGCCTTCAACCTGTTCCCGCACATGACGGTGCTGCGGAACATCACGCTGGGCCCGCAGGAGGGGCTCGGCACGAGCCGCGGTGATGCCGAACGGCAGGCCCGGGAGCTCCTCGCCCGGTTCGGGCTGGGGGACCGGGCCGACGAATACCCGGACCGCCTCTCCGGCGGCCAGCAGCAGCGCGTCGCGATCGTCCGGGCCCTCGCGATGAATCCCGATCTTCTCCTCCTGGACGAGATCACCAGCGCGCTGGACCCCGAGCTCATCGGCGAGGTCCTGAACGTCGTCCGGGCCCTCGCCGTCCAGGGAATGACCATGCTGATCGCCACCCATGAGATGGGGTTCGCCCGCGACATCGCGTCCCGTGTGGCCTTCCTGGATGGGGGGCGCATCGCGGAGGAGGGGCCTCCGGAGCGGATCTTCACCGAGCCATCCGACCCCCGGACCAGGCGGTTCCTCGACCGGATCATCGAGGCGGGCCGCCTGTAGGGTTGCCCATACCGACACCGGATGGAGGAGTCGTGACCATGGACCAGACCACAGTCGAAGCGCTTCGATCTTCCCCGTTCTTCGACGGACTCGACGACGACGACCTCGAGCGGATCGCCGAGATGGGCGAGCCGGTGTCGTTCGGGAAGGCGGAGACGATCATGGAGAAGGGGTCCTCCGGCGACGCCATGTACGTGCTCCTCTGGGGAACCACTGAGCTCGACGTCGGGGGCCGGGTCCACAACCCGGGCGCCGGTGAGGTTGTCGGCGAGATGGCGCTGTTCTCGAAGAGGGATCGAACCGCGACGGTCACGGCGGCCGAGCCCGTCGAAGCCCTGAAGATCCCCGCCGATCGATTTCACGAGTTCCTCATCCAGAACCCGACGGTGGCGGTGGGGATCCTGGAGCAGGTCGTCGAGCGGCTCCGCGAGGTTCAGAACCGGGTCGAGGCCTACTGGTCGTAGCGCCGGGTCGGGGTTGTCCCCGACGGCACTTACACTGCTGTCATGCCGCCGTTCAAGGTCGTCGCCGACTTCGATCCCCAGGGCGATCAGCCCGCGGCCGTCGACCATCTCGCCGACGGCGTGGTCCGGGGCGACGACTACCAGACACTCCTCGGCATCACCGGCTCGGGGAAGACCTTCACGGTGGCGCACCTCATCGAGAAGGTTCAGAGGCCCACGCTCGTGATCTCGCCGAACAAGTCGCTGGCCGCGCAGCTGGCGAACGAGTTCCGGCTGTTCTTCCCAAACAACGCCGTGGAGTACTTCGTCAGCTATTACGACTACTACCAGCCGGAGGCGTACGTGCCGCAGACGGACACGTACATCGAGAAGGACAGCTCGATCAACGACGAGATCGAGCGGCTCCGCCACTCCGCGACCGCGGCGCTGCTGTCCCGCCGGGACGTCCTGATCGTGGCCAGCGTGTCGTGCATCTACGGCCTCGGCTCGCCGGAGGAGTACGAGGGCACGATCCTGCGGGTGCACAAGGGCGTGGCCACCGATCGGGACTGGGCCATCCGGAGACTCGTCGACATCCAGTACCAGCGCACCACGTCGACGGTCGCGCGCGGCCGGTTCCGGGTGGCCGGCGACACGATCGAGATCCACCCGGCGTACGAGGAGATGCTCGTGCGCATCGAGTGGTGGGGCGACGAGATCGAACGGATCGCCATCGTCGATCCCGTGACCGGCGAGCTCCTCAAGGAGCTGAACGAGATCACCGTCTTCCCGGCCACCCATTACGTGGCCTCGGACGACGCGATGAAGCGCGCCATCGCCGGGATCGAGGACGAGCTGCAGCACCGACTGGCACAGCTCGAGTCGGAATCCAAGCTGCTCGAAGCCCAGCGGCTGCGGATGCGCACGAACTACGACCTGGAGATGCTGCGCGAGGTCGGATTCTGCAGTGGCATCGAGAATTACTCTCGGCACCTCGACGGCAGGGCGCCGGGGACGGCGCCGTACACGCTGCTCGACTACTTCCCCGACGACTGGCTCTGCGTGATCGACGAGTCGCACGTCACCGTGCCGCAGTTGCACGGGATGTATGAGGGTGACATGTCGCGCAAGCGCACGCTCGTCGAGTACGGGTTCCGGTTGCCCTCGGCCCTCGACAACCGGCCGTTGCGGTTCGAGGAGTTCACCGAGCGCGTGCAGCAGGTCGTGTACATGAGCGCCACTCCCGGCCCGCACGAGCTCCAGGTCAGCAGGCAGGTCGTGGAACAGGTGGTCCGGCCGACGGGGCTCATCGATCCGGAAGTGGAGGTGCGCCCCACCCGGGGGCAGGTGGACGACCTCATCGAGGAGATCCGCAAGCGCGCCGACGCCGGGGAGCGCGTGCTGGTCACCACGCTCACGAAGAAGATGGCGGAGGACCTCACCGATTACCTCATCGAGATGGGGATCCGCGTCCGGTACCTGCACAGCGAGATCGACACCGTGCAGCGCATCGAGATCATCCGCGACCTCCGTCTCGGCGAGTTCGACGTGCTGGTCGGGATCAACCTCCTCCGGGAGGGCCTGGACCTGCCGGAGGTGTCGCTCGTGGCGATCCTCGACGCCGACAAGGAGGGCTTCCTCCGGAGCGAGACGTCGCTGATCCAGACCATCGGGCGGGCGGCGAGGAACGTGGCCGGCAAGGTCATCATGTACGCCGACGAGGTCACCGACTCGATGAAGCGCGCGATCAGCGAGACGCAGCGCCGGCGCATGATCCAGATGCAGTACAACGCCGAACACGGGATCGACCCGCAGTCGATCCGCAAGGAGGTCACCGACATCCTGCTCGGCCTCGAGGAGGACCTGCTGGGATCGGGCTCGCAGCGCCGAGGTGCGACGCCGGAGCGACGCCGCCGGAGGCGGGAGCGGCCCGAGCTCCCGAGCGAGGAGCTGGAGCGGCTCATCCAGTCCCTCGAGGAGGAGATGCACCAGGCGGCCAAGGACCTCCGGTTCGAGTACGCCGCCCGCCTGCGCGACGAGGTCAAGGACCTCCGATCGGAGCTGAACGCGATGCGAAAGGCGGGCGTCCGATAGCGGAGCTGGCCGTCCGCGCCCCCATGGGATGGCTCGGGCCAGGACGGTTCGTCGACGACGTCGTGGTCGCTATCGACCGGGGGCGGATCGAGTTCGCCGGCGGGGGAGCGACCGTCGCCCAGGACGTCCCGACGGTCGACGCCGACGGGTTCGTGATCCCCGGCGTCGTGGACCGCCATGTGCACATCGGCCTGTCCGAGCCGGGGGCGGTGGTGGCCGGCGGCGTCACCGCGGTCCGCGACCTGGGGTGGCCGCCGGAGACCATCTTTCCCCTGGCCGACGCGTCGGAGACGCCGGGGTTCGAAGGTCCGCTGATCCGCGCGGTCGGACCGATCATCACGTGCCGCGGCGGGTATCCCGCGCGGGCGGAGTGGGCGCCGCCGGGCACGGCGCTCGAGGTCGAGGGGCCCGAGCTCGCCTCGGAAGCCGTGCGACGGGTTCTGAAGGAGAGTGGGATCGGCATCGTCAAGATCGCGCTGAACGCCGACGAGGGCCCGACCCTCACCGACGAGGAGCTGGTGGCCGTGTGCGACACGGCCCACGAGGCCGAAGCGCGTGTGACGTGCCACGCCCAGGGTCGGGGCCAGGTGGAGCGGGCGCTCGGCGCCGGCGTCGACGAGCTCGCACACTGCCCGTGGTCGGAGACGTTGTCGGACGAGGTCGTGGCTGGCGTAGCTGCACGCATGCGGATCGTCTCGACGCTCGACATCCTGTCGCGCGGTTCGGACACGCCCGAGCTTCGACGTGCCACCGACAACCTGAACCGGTACCTGCAGGCGGGCGGCACGGTCGCGTACGGCACCGACCTGGGGAACGGCTCGATCCCCCCGGGGATCCACGTCGGCGAGGCGTGGCACCTGCACCGGGCGGGGTTGTCCACAGAAGGGGTGATCGAGGCCCTGACGTTCCGGCCGCTCGAGAAGGACGAGCCGGCCGACCTCGTCGTCCTCGCCGCGAACCCGTTCGAGGATCTCGACGCGCTGGGCGACGTGCGGCTCGTGGTGCGAGCCGGGCGGGTCGTGCGTTCGAACTGATGCTCGTCCTGTCGACTTCGCGAGGCGCTACTTCACGCTGAAACAGCCGACGCAGAGGCCCGTTCCCTTGTCCGGGTTGATCACCTTCACCGTCCTGGTCCCCGTCGTCGTGCCGGAGGAGATGGTGATTCTCGCGGTGAGCTTGCCCGAGTTCACGAGGGTGGTCGACTTCACCGTGATCCCCGATCCGAAGTGAGCCCTCGCCCCGGACCGGAAGTTCGAGCCGAGGATGTCCACAGAGATGGTGGCCCCTCTCGCACCTTTGCTCGGCGAGGAGGACGTCGGCGCCGGAGCCGGGTCGATCTTGAGGCACCCCACGCACGTGGCTGCGCCCCCCTCCGTGGTCACGGTCACGTCGCGGGGCCCGGCGGGTGCGGTGGCCGCCGCCTTCACCCTGATGGTCAGCTGGGTGCTGCTTACGAAGGTGGTGGAAACGACCGTGACCCCGGTCCCCGACACCGAGGTGGTGGCCCCCGACTGAAACTTGGTGCCGTTCACAGTCAGACTCCGGGTTCCGGCCTGGCCCAGCGTGTGCGGGCTCACCGACGAGATGGTTGGCCCGCCGGTGCTCCCGGAGACCGCCAGGATGCCGTTGCCGGTGCTGGTCTGGCCGTCCGGGTTCGTGACGGTGACGTTCCGGGATCCCGACGTGGCGCCCACCGTGGAGAGGTTCAAGGTGATCCGGGTGGGGCTATTGAAGGTCACGCTGTTGACTGTCACCCCGCCGGTGACGGAAGCCCCGATGTGGCTGAACGGGACGGCGTTTCCACCCAGGTTCGAGCCTGGGTCGTAGAAACCGGATCCGGAGGCTTGGGTCCCGGTGATGGTGACGTTCACTGAGGGCTGCCCGGCCGCGATGGTTGCGGGGCTGGCCGACGCGGGAGTGGCGGGCGGCGGTGCGATCAGCTTCACCACCCTGACGGCCCAGGAGTTGGTGGCGTTGCTGAACTCCTGCACCGTCCACATGGTCATGTCGTCCACAGGGTCGAGCGAGGTATAGGAGTAGTCACCCCATCGCTGGACCGTGGCTGAGATCTGGGGGCCGTACGTGGTCGCGCTGCTCGTGTAGAGCTGCGTGGTCCCGACGGTTCCGAGGGGGTCGCCGGCCAGTCGTCCCACGGTTGCGGCGTTGGGATGCTCGCTCCCCCCCGATGTGGAGAACCCGAAGGCAGCGTGCCCTTGGCCGGACACCATCACCGAGGGGATGAGGAAGAACCGCGGGTTGGAGGCGGCTCCGTCGAAGATCGTTCCCGACTGCACGATCGATGGTGTCTGGCCGGTGGAGATGCCCGTCAACTCGTACCACCGGACCCCGGTGCGGGTGGGAGAGCTCGCCACGCCGGAGTTGTTGACCCCGATGTTGTGAGCCGTCCACAGCCTCCCGTTCCGGAATTGCGCGGCGAACAGTCGGTCGTCCAACGCGTCAAGCGTCTTCGAGCTCCCGGTCTGGGGCGCCGCAAGTGGGAAGGCGGTCGACGGTACGGTGATGAGGACGTTGGGGGAGATGCTCGGAGTGCCTCCCGGGCTGGCGACCCGGCGCAGCACCAACTCCCCGAAGAACGCGTTGCTCGCCCCGATGAAGAACCCCTCGGTGGCGTTGGGGTCGTAGTTGTCGACTCCTTGCGGTGTGAAGGGCCCGTCTCCGGATCCCAGTGCGAGGTTCCGGAACACCGTCACCACGATGGGGCCGCCGCCCAGCACCGAGCTCTTGCGGACGACGTAGCCGTCCGTCCCCTTGAAGGCGCCGGTCCCAGAGAACACGTTGGTCCCGACGTACAGGGCGTTCGCGTCGATCCCCAACGTGTCGTAGTCGGCGAAGTCGGAGCTGGTACGTGTCGGTGACGTCGAGTCGCTGGGGATGTCGAAGAACGTGAAGTTCGACGCGCTCGTAACGGCGCTCTCGCTGCTGACCGCGATGAGGATCCTGTTGTCGGTGCCGTTGACGTCGATCATCGTGATGAACCATCGCCCCGACAGCCGGTCGTAGCGGACACGTGGGTCGCTGGTGTTATCGGTCCTCACCGAGCTGAAGAACACATCGGGATCGACGTTCAGCGCTCCGTCGGCCAGTCCGGTGGTCTTGCTGAAGCTTTGGAACCGCCCGTTCACTGTGACGATGTACTGGGTCGGCCCCACCGCGCCCATGGTGTCCGGGGGCACGAACCCGGGCGTGTCCGAGATCGTGGCCCCGGTGAAGTTCGTTCCTGGGGTTTGCGGGGTGAGCGACGTCGTCGGTGCGGACGGAGCCCCGCCCGGTAGTCGCGACACGTCGGGCGAACGTGGATTTTGGGGCAGCGACCTTCGGAAGTCCGAATCCGGCTCGGGCCTCGGGATGACTCGTGACCGTCCGGACCGGTCCGCGATCCGCTGCTTCCGCATCAGGCCGGCCACGGACTCGGTCGGGCTTGGCCCCCCGATGACTGGGGTTCCTCGGCGCCAAGCGGTCTCCATTGCGGGTCCGGGTACCGGCGGTGCGGAGCGGATGCCCAGGAGCGAGAGAAGAGCCAGACCCGCCAGCAGAAAGGCGATCCGAGCCACAATTTTGCTTGGCGTGGTGGCGCTCCGAGCGCGAACAAACATCAGATCCCTTCCTTGATCTAGGAGCGGTCTGCGAGGGGTATACGACCGAGAATCGATCGCGGCCTAACGCGACGAGCCCTCTGGGACCGCCGCGTCGCTGATTCTGAGAACCAGCTTGTGTGAACCTTGTGTTGACCGGGACCCCGGAAAGGCCTTATCCAGGCCGTGACATGGTTCGACAAACGTGCAGGACAGCAGGGAAGTGGCCCTTTCCCGGGCGCGACTCCTTCTGATGCTCGTCCTGTCGCGATCAGACGTCGAAGCGCTGCTCGACCCGGACGCGCTGATCGACGTGGTCGGGTCCGCGATGGCCGACCTGAGCGCGGGAGCAGCGTCGATGCCTCCGCGGATCGCGGCCACGATCCCGGAGCGGGACGCATTGCTCGGCGCCATGCCCGCCTACCTCCCGTCGGCCGGGGTCCTCGCCTGCAAGCTGGTCGATGTGTTCCCGGGGAACGATGCCCAGGGGATGGACACGCACCAGGCCGTGATCATGTGCTTCGACCCGGAGAACGGCGCGCCGCTGGCGCTGATGGATGGAACGGCCATCACCGCGCACCGCACGGCCGCGGGGTCGGCGCTGGCCACGCGACTCCTGGCGCGCGAAGACGCGCGGGTGCTCACGATCGTGGGCACGGGGGTGCAGGCCCGCATGCACGCCTCGTACCTGCCGCGGGTCCGCACGTTCGAGGAGGAGGTTCGCGTCGCGGGACGTACGCCGGAACGAGTCTCGGGTCTGGCGTCGGCACTCACGGCGGAGGGCCGTCCCGCTCGGGCGTACCGGACGATCGAGGAGGCCGTGCGGGGCGCGGACGTGGTCTGCCTGTGCACGCACTCGCCGTTCCCGGTGATCCGTCGCGAGTGGCTGGCAGCCGGCGCGCATGTGAACTCCGTCGGGTTCAACACGGAGGGGCCGGAGGTGGACGAGCCGACCGTTCGAGAGGCGCGGGTCGTGGTCGAGTACCGGCCCTCTTCCCTGGCCCCGCCGCCCTCAGGCCCCGTCGATCTGCAGGGACTCGGGCCCGACGACGTCGTCGAGATCGGCGAGATCGTCCTCGGCGAGCATCCGGGAAGGACGTCCCGCGACGAGCTCACCCTCTATCGGTCCGGCGGCGTCGCGGTGCAGGATGCAGCGGCGGCCGGTCTCGTGCTCCGACGGGCCGCGAAGGATGGCAGAGTGGGCACGCGGATCGAGATCTGAGGAGGGAGCCGCCGTGGAGGTGTTCATCTCGATCGACATGGAAGGTGTCGCCGGCATCGCGCACATCCGGCAGGTCATGCGCGGGACCGACGACTATCCACTGGCCCGCGAGCTCATGACGCAGGAGGCCAATGCAGCGGTGGTGGGCTCGTTCTCGGGCGGAGCGACGCGAGTCGTCGTGAACGACTCGCACGGCGACATGACGAACCTGCTCCCCGATCGGATGGACCCGAGAGCCGAGCTCACGATCGGATCGCCGAAGGTCCCGCACAGCATGATGACCGGGATCGATCCCCGCTTCGACGTCGCGCTGTTCCTCGGCTACCACGCGGGCGCCGGCACCGAGGCCGCCGTCCTGGACCACACCTACGCCGGCCGGTTGTTCACCGAGGTCCGAGTCAACGGCGAACCCTGGAACGAGGCGGGGTTGAACGCAGCGCTGGCGGGCTTCCTCGGTGTTCCGGTCGGGCTCGTCGTGGGTGACGACAAGTGCTGTGAACAGGCCGCGAAGCGGCTCCCTGGGGTCCGGACGCTGGCGGTGAAGCAGGCGCTCGGCCGGCATGTCGCCACCTCGATGTCGCCGCAGCGCGCCCGCGAGGAGATCGAGCGGGCCTGTGGGGAGGTGGTGCGCGACGCCTCATCGCTCGAACCGTTCCGACCCGAGCCGCCGTACCGCTTCGAGGCCGACACGACGAACACCGTGTCCGCGGAGCTGTGCGCGCTCGCCCCGGGGACAACTCGGGGCGGTCCGCGCACTGTCGCGTTCGAGACGGACGACTTCGCCGAGGGATTCCGGTGTCTGATCGCGTGGACGTACCTCGGGATGCACGAGGCCCCTCGGTACAACGTGACGTAGCGCCTACAGCACGTCGCGGAGCTCGCGGAACAGCCGGTCGACGTCCTCCTCGTTGTTGAAGAAGTGCGGCGAGATTCGCAAGCCGTCGCCACGGTAGTCCGTGCAGACGTCGCGGTCGAGGAGCGCGTGACAGACCTTGCGGGCCTCATCGCCGACCTTCACGTTCACGAGGCCGCCGCGGGCGTGTCGGTCGCGGAGCGTTCGGACCTCCAGGCCCATCTCGTCCGCCCCCGCGATCACCCGATCGCTCAGCTCGCCCATGCGCTCCCGGATCCCGGCCGGTCCGACCTCCGTGATGATGTCGAGACCTCCCTGCGCCAGGAACGCGACCGGCGCCGGCGGCGTGCCGTGTTCCAGCCGGCGGGCAGTCGGGTGGTAGTCCAAATGCTCCAGGTCGAACGAGAACGGCTCGCGCGTGGCGAACCACCCGGTGACGGCCGGCTCGAGCGACGGCAACAGGTCCCGCCGCGCGTAGAGGAACGCCAGGCCGGGGCCGCCGCACAGCCACTTCAGGACGCCGGTCGTGTAGAAGTCGCACCCCATGTCGTGAACGTCCACCGGCACGATCCCCGCGCCGTGGAAGTCGTCGACGATGGACCACGCGCCGGCCCGCCGGGCCATGTCGCAGATGGCCTTCGCGTCCACCAGCGAGCTCGACCGGTACAGCACGCGGTTGATGCACACGGCCGCGGTGGTCTCGTCGATCGCGGCCTCATAGGACTCGAGTGGCACGGTCAGTCCGTCGGGGGACTTCAGGATCTCGACCTCCGCGCCGCGCCGCTGCTGCGCCAGGAACACGTGCCCGTCGGTGGGGAAGTCCAGCTCGGACAGGATCAGCTTCCGGCGTTCTCCGCTGAATTCCAGGCACGACACGATGGTCGAGAGCGCGAGCGACACGTTCGTGGTGATGGCGAGCTCGTCGGCGTCCGCTCCAACGAGCGTGGCGAAGGTCTGCTTCACCGATCGCATCCGGGGGAACACGTGCTCTTCCCACACGGGGTCCGGCGCGCCCTTCTTCACCCACGCCTCCAGGTACTCGTTCAAGGAGGTCTGGGCCCGGCGCGAGATCGGCCCGAGCGACGCGCTGATCAGGTACGCCTTGCGCTCCAGGACGGGGAACTCGTCGCGATACGCCGACAGGTCCACGTCTACGACCGCTCGAGCTCGACCGGTTGGGATTTCGACATCAACCTCACCCTAGAGCCAACTCGATCCGGCTGCTGAAGGCCCCCGGAGCGCTGTTGGCAGGGCCTCGTAGAATGGGCCCCGTGGGTACCGACAGGCTTGTAATTCACGGTGCCCGTGAGCACAACCTCAAGAACGTCACGCTGGACCTTCCCCGCAGTAGCTTGGTCGTGTTCACGGGCCTCTCGGGCTCCGGGAAGAGCTCGCTCGCCTTCGACACCATCTACGCCGAGGGTCAGCGGCGCTACGTGGAGTCCCTGTCCTCGTACGCACGGCAGTTCCTCGGGCAGATGGAGAAGCCCGACGTCGACTTCATCGAGGGCCTCTCGCCGGCCATCTCGATCGACCAGAAGTCCACCTCCCGGAACCCCCGCTCCACGGTCGGGACGATCACCGAGATCTACGACTACCTGCGGGTTCTCTTCGCTCGGGTCGGCCATCCCCACTGCCCCAAGTGCGGGCGGCCCATCGGCCGGCAGACGCCCGAGCAGATCGTGGACCAGGTCCTTGAGCTGCCGGAGGGGACCCGGTTCCAGGTCCTGGCGCCGGTGGTCCGGGGTCGGAAGGGGGAGTACGAGCGGCTCCTCGGCGAGCTGGCCCACAAGGGGTTCGCCCGGGCCCGGATCGACGGCGAGGTCCGCGATCTCTCCGAGCCCATCCGGCTCGAGCGCAACTACAAGCACACGATCGAGGTGGTCGTGGACCGGCTGGTGGCCAAGCCGGACATCCGCCGGCGAGTCGCCGACTCCGTGGAGACGGCGCTGCAGCTCGCGGAGGGCCTCGCCGCGATCGCCGTCCAGGGCGAGCACGGCGAAGACATCTTGAACTTCTCGCAGTCGCTGGCCTGCACGTACGACGGACTGTCGTTCGACGAGCTGGCGCCCCGGAACTTCTCCTTCAACTCCCCGTACGGCGCGTGCACCACGTGCGACGGCCTGGGCACGTACCTCCAGGTCGATCCGGAGCTCGTCATCCCGGACCCCGATCTGTCGATCGAGGAGGGTGCGATCGCGCCGTGGACGCCGACGCGGATCGAGTACTGGGAACGGCTCCTCGCGGGCGTGGCCGACGCGCACGGGTTCAAGCTCTCGACGCCCTGGAAGAAGCTCCCGAAGTGGGCGCAGGAGATCGTGCTGTACGGCTCCGAGGAGGAGATCCACGTCCGGTACCGCAACCGATACGGGCGGGTCCGCTCGTACTACACGACGTTCGAGGGCGTCGTCCCGAATCTGGAGCGTCGCCACTCCCAGTCCGAGTCCGACGCGCAGCGCGAGAAGCTCGAGCAGTTCATGCGGGAGGTGCCGTGCCGGGTCTGCAAGGGGGCGCGGCTGAAGCCCGAGTCGCTGGCGGTGACGGTCGGCGGGATCAACATCCACGAGCTCACCACGATGTCGATCCGCGACACGCTCGAGTTCGTGCAGCAGGTGGAACTGTCGGACCGGGAGCGGATGATCGCGGAGCGGCTGCTGAAGGAGATCCGCGAACGGCTCGGGTTCCTGGTCGACGTGGGGCTCGACTACCTGACGCTCGCGCGCGCGGCCGGGACGCTCGCCGGCGGCGAGGCCCAGCGGATCCGCCTCGCCACCCAGATCGGCTCGGCGCTGACGGGCGTGCTGTACGTGCTCGACGAACCGAGCATCGGGCTGCACCAGCGCGACAACAAGCGCCTGCTGGACACGTTGTTCAAGCTCCGCGACCTCGGCAACACGCTGATCGTGGTGGAGCACGACGAGGCCACCATCCGGTGCGCGGACCACGTAGTCGACATCGGACCCGGCGCCGGCGACCTCGGGGGCGAGATCGTCTACACCGGCGATGTCGAGGGGCTGCTCCACGATCCCGGCTCGATCACCGGCGCGTTCCTGGCCGGACGGCGGAGCATCCCGGCGCCGGAGATCCGTCGGACCCCGACCGGCCGTAAGCTCCGCCTGGAAGGGGTCCGCCAACACAACCTGAAGAACGTCGACGTCGACGTCCCGCTGGGGCTGTTCCTGTGCGTCACCGGGGTGAGCGGTTCCGGGAAGTCGACCCTCGTGCAGGACGTCCTGCTCGCCGCGCTGATGCAGAAGGTGTACCGGAGCCGCGTCCTTCCAGGGAAGCACCGGAAGCTCATCGGGTGGGAGCAGATCGACAAGGTGGTCGACGTGGACCAGTCGCCCATCGGACGCACGCCGAGGTCGAACCCGGCCACCTACACCGGTGTGTTCGATCACGTGCGCCTTCTGTTCAGCCAGGTTCCCGAGGCTCGGGTTCGCGGCTACAAGCCGGGCCGGTTCTCGTTCAACGTCCGGGGCGGGCGGTGCGAGAACTGCGCCGGCGACGGCCAGATCAAGATCGAGATGCACTTCCTGCCGGACGTCTATGTGACGTGCGAGGTGTGCAAGGGCAGGCGGTACAACCGGGAGACGCTCGAGGTGAAGTACAAGGGCCGTTCCATCGCCGACGTCCTCGAGATGAGCGTGGAGGAGGGGCTGGAGTTCTTCCGGAACATTCCGGTGATCGCCCGGCACCTCCAGACGCTCAGCGACGTCGGGCTCGGCTACATCAAGCTCGGGCAGCCCGCGCCCACGCTGTCCGGCGGCGAGGCTCAGCGGGTCAAGCTGTCCTCCGAGCTGCAGAAGCGGGCCACCGGCAACACGGTGTACGTACTCGACGAGCCCACCACCGGCCTGCACTTCGAGGACATCAGGAAACTGCTCGGCGTCCTGGAGCGCCTGGTCGCGGCCGGGAACACCGTGATCGTGATCGAGCACAACCTCGACGTCGTGAAGACGGCGGACTGGATCATCGACCTCGGCCCCGAGGGCGGAGACGGTGGGGGCGAGGTGGTGGTGGCCGGGCCGCCGGAGAAGGTGGCGTCCCACCCCACGAGCCACACGGGCCGGTTCCTGGCCGAGGTCCTGGGGGTGAAACCGGCCCCCGAGCCGAGGCGCGAGCCCGCACACGCCCGAACGTGAGTCGGTAGGATTGCGCGCCGTGACCCGGAAGCTCCTGTTGTTCCCGCTCGCGGTGGTCCTCTTTCTGTCGGCTTGCGCGCCACCCGGAACGCCAAGCCTTCCCATCCAGGCGAACCAGCAGTGGTTTACCAGTACGGTCGACGCGTTTCTGGACGCCGGGCTGAGTGCGAACATCTCGCTGGACCAGAACGGGCTCCCGTTCCTCACGTACCTCAGCTTGAATCAGAAGCTGCCGGCCGGCCAGGTCGCGCCGGCCCGTTCGCTGACCCTGCCGCTCATCCCGGCGGTCATGACGGCATCGCTCTCGCAGGACGGGATCTGGAACCACGGAAGCGTCATCGCCACTGAGAACCAGACCAAGCCCCTGAAGCTGACGACGGAGGACCTCGTTGCCTCCACGCTCGACGCGAAGGGGAACGAGGACGTCGCGTTCACGATCCAGGGCGAGCTCGAATACTCGTCGGCGTCCGCCGGTGGGACGTTCGGGTCCGAACCCGAGAAGGTCACGTCAGTCTCGAATCCCCTCGGTCTCTCGATCGCGGCGACCTCGGACGGCACGCCATACGTCGCGTGGCTCGAGGGTTCGCAGGTGATGGTGGCGACGAAGTCCGGCAAGAACTGGGCGGTTGAGAAGGTCGCCACGCTGGCGGGGTCAGCGAAGGCTCCCCAGCGCACCGCCCTGGCGTCGGACGGGGACGTCGTCTGGCTCGCCTACAGCGATCCCTCTGGCCAGGGCCCGATGATCGCGGAGGTCACCAAAGGAAAGGCGGGACCGACAGCGAATGGACAGCCTATCGACGCGGGCGCCGGTGGGGATGGCATCTCGCTCGCGGCCGTGAAGGGCACGTTGTATTCCTCGTACTACACGAATGACGCAGAGGTCCTTGTGGCCACATCGCAAGGTGGCTCGGGATGGGCGACCAGGTCAGTGGCGAACACCGGCAGCGGTCCGAATGTTGGCTGGTCCGCATCCGTCGCGGTGACGGACAAGGGCACGCAGTACGTCTCCTGGTACGACGCGAAGCAGGACGACACCCACCTGGCTTCTGCGACGAGCGGCTCATTCAAGGAGCTCGACATCAGCGGAACCCACGACGGCGAGAGCCCGATGACGGCCGTGACGAGCGATGGCTCAGAGGTGTTCGTCGCGTTCTACGACAAGGTCAACAAGGATCTGGTCGTCGGCAACTACGTCGTGAACGGGACTCCGCAGTTCGCTCTCGCACCCGTCCCGTCCGCCGGAGCACCGACCTCCACGCCCTCGGCTCCTTCTGCGACGTGCAGTCCCACCGGGACGGCCGTGTCCGTGGTAGCTCCGATAGGTGCCTCCGGATCCGGCTTCGAGGAGAAGTGCTATGCAGCCCCCGCCGGCCAAGCATTCACGATCGATTTCGATAATAGGGACGCGGGGCTTCCCCACAACGTCGAGGTTTTCGACACCCAGGGCGGATCTCGGCTGTTCGGGGCGACCAGTGCGACGGACACGATCACCGGTGTTGCAACCACGACCTATAAGGTGTCTCCGCAGAAGCCCGGGAACTACTTCTTCCAGTGCGACATCCACCCGACCACCATGTTCGGCACGTTCGTCGTGAAGTAGCCCCGGCCGGGGAGCTCCCAGTACTGCCTCCTAGAATGGTGCTGTGAGCGTCCCTCGACCTCTTCCCTCGACCATCCCCGACGAGCCCGGCGCCTATACGTTCCGGGACGCAGACGGGCGCCCGGTGTACGTGGGCAAGGCGAAGTCCCTGCGCAAGCGGGTCGGCTCGTACTTCTCAAAGCCCCAGCACCCCCGGACCGAGGCCATGCTCGAGGCGGCCACGACCGTCGAGTGGATCGTGGCCTCGGGCGAGGTCGACGCCCTCATGCTCGAGTACAACCTCATCAAGTCGAACCGGCCCCGGTTCAACGTCCGGTACCGCGACGACAAGAGCTACCCGTACTTGGCGCTCACCGTGGGGGAGCGGTGGCCTCGGGCGCAGGTCATGCGGGGCGCCCGCCGCAAGGGAGTGCGGTACTTCGGCCCGTACGGTCACGCCTACGCTATCCGGGAGACTCTCGACGCCCTGACCCGCGTGTTCCCCGTCCGGACGTGTTCGAACTCCTTCTTCGACCAACGGGCCAGGGCCAAGCGGCCATGCCTCTACTACGACATCGGCCGGTGTGCCGGCCCGTGTGTTCCGGACGCGACCGGCGTCACCGATGAGTCCTACCGCGTGTACGTAGACGCCCTCGGCGACTTCCTCTCCGGCAACTACCGGCCGGTGCTCCAGCGGCTCGAGGGCGAGATGCGCGGGGCGTCGAACCGTCAGGAGTTCGAACGGGCGGCGAAGCTCCGCGATCAGCTCACCGCCGCGCGCAAGGCCATCGAGTCACAGGAGATGGTGCTGACTCGCGAGCAGGACCTCGACGTCGTCGCGTTCGAGGAAGACGACCTGGAAGCGGCGTTCCAGGTGTTCTTCGTCCGGCGAGGCCGAGTGATGGGTCGAAAGGGCTGGGTGGCGGACAAGGTCGAGGAGTTGGATCGCCCGGCCCTGGTGTCGAGCTTCGTCCGCGAGTTGTACATGGAGCGCGAGGAGATCCCACCGCGCGTCCTGGTCCCCGCGCTCCCGGCAGATGCCGACGTCCTGGAGGAGTGGCTCGCGGCGAGGCGGGGTCTCCGGGTTCAGATCGCTGTCCCGGAACGCGGCGCCAAGCGAAAGTTGATGGAGACGGTCCGTCAGAACGCCCGCGATGCGTTCCAGCGGCACAAGCTGAAGCGGGCCTCCGATTTCGGCGCCCGCTCACGGGCCCTGGCCGAGCTGGGCGAGGTCCTCGGCCTGGACAACGCCCCGCTCCGCATCGAGTGCTACGACATCTCGAACCTTGGGTCCACGGACAAGGTCGGATCGATGGTCGTGTTCGAGGACGGCCTCCCCAAGCGCTCGGATTACCGGCGGTTCGAGATCAAGGGCGTGCCCGGACAGGACGATTTCGCTTCCATGGAGGAGATGCTCGGCAGGCGGTTCGCCAAGATCACCGATCCGGACCAGGACCGGCCTCGGAAGTTCGCGTATCCACCGGCCCTCGTGGTGGTGGACGGCGGACGAGGACAGCTGGGGGTGGCCATGAACGTCCTGGACCGGGCGGGGCTGGAGATCCCGGCGGTCGGCCTGGCCAAACGCCTCGAAGAGGTGTACCTGCCCGGTCAGCCCGAGCCGCTGCAGATCCCACGAGGGTCCGAAGCGCTCTTCGTGCTCCAGCACCTCCGCGACGAGGCCCACCGTTTCGCCATCACGTACCACCGGAAGAAGCGGGCCCGGCGGGCCCTGGCCTCTCCGCTCGACGATGTCCCCGGCATCGGGCCGACACGGAAGCGCGCGTTGCTTCGGCGGTTCGGCTCGCTGACCCGGCTCCGCCAGGCCACGGTGGAGGAGATCGAGGGCACGCCCGGGATCGGAGCCGAGATGGCCCGAACCATCCACGAGGCCTTGCGCGGCGTATCTCCAGAGCAGAGGGTGGGGTGATGGCCGAAGCCACCAGGAAGCTCCCGCGGAAGCGGCCCCAGGAGGACGAGGGCCCGGATTTCGTCATCGTCACGGGTCTGTCCGGGGCGGGCCGATCCGAAACCGCTGACGTCCTCGAGGACCTCGGCTACTTCGTGGTCGACAACCTCCCGCCCGCCCTGATCGGGAAGATGGCCGAGCTCGCGGCGGGGTCGGGTGGCCCCGAGCGCGTGGCCATCGTTGCCGACGTCCGGAGCGGCGTGTTCTTCAACGAGTTGTCCGAGGGACTCGAGCAACTGAAGAGCCTGAAGACGCCGTACCGGATCCTGTTCCTGGAGGCCTCGGACGGAGACCTGGTGAACCGGTTCGAGGCGACCAGACGCAGGCACCCCTTGGCGGTGGGCAGCAACGTCATCGAGGGCATCCGTCGGGAGCGCGAGATGATGGAGGCCCTCCGCGGCGACGCCGACCTGATCATCGATACGTCGAGGATGACGCCGCACGACCTCCGCGACCGGGTCCGAGAGGCGTTCGCGTCCGCGCCGCCCGAGGCGGGACTCCAGGTCTCGATCGTCTCGTTCGGCTACAAGTACGGGGTTCCGCGCGACGCCGACATCGTGCTCGACGTGAGGTTCCTGCCGAACCCCTACTGGGTGCAGAAGCTGCGTCCACTGCCCGGCACGGACCAGCGGGTCCGCGGCTACGTGCACTCGCAGCAGCAGTACGGCGAGTTCATGAAGCGGCTGCGCGCCCTGTTGGAGTTCACCGTCCCTGGCTACGTCGCCGAGGGGAAGTCGTACCTGTCGCTCGCGGTGGGGTGCACCGGGGGCCGTCACCGCTCGGTGGTGGTGGCCGAGGAGCTCGGCATGTTCTTCATGAAGAAGGGCATGCCGGTGACGGTGGAGCACCGCGACCTCCACCGCGAGTAGTCCCCCCGGACCCGGGTCATTCGGTGAGCCGGCCACTCCGCGCCCGGTACTAGACTCCTTATCAGGAACCCATCTCGAGGAGGCTTCGGCATGGCCGTCCAAGTAGGCATCAATGGCTTCGGGCGCATCGGAAGGAACTTCTTCCGGGCCGCCCGCAAGCAGGGCGCGGACATCCAGTTCGTGGCCGTGAACGACATCACCGACCCCAAGACCCTGGCCCATCTCCTGAAGTACGACTCCATCCACGGCGTCCTCGACGCCGAGATCAAGTCGACCGACGAGGGCATCTCCGTCGACGGCCAGGAGTTCCGGGTCCTGGCGGAGCGCGACCCGGCCAAGCTGCCGTGGAGCACGCTGGGAGTGGACATCGTGGTCGAGTCCACCGGCCTGTTCACGAGTCGCGACAAGGCCGAGCTGCACATCACGGGCGGCGGAGCGAAGAAGGTCATCATCAGCGCCCCCGCCAAGGGCGAGGACATCACGATCGTGATGGGCATCAACGACGACCAGTACGACCCTGGGCAGCACAACGTGGTGTCGAACGCATCCTGCACCACGAACTGCGTTGTGCCGCTGGCCAAGGTGCTGGGCGAGGCGTTCGGGATCGAGCGCGGGTTCATGACCACCGTGCATGCGTACACCGCCGACCAGAACCTCCAGGACGGGCCGCACAAGGATCCCCGCCGGGCCCGGGCCGCCGCAGAGAACATCGTCCCTGCCTCCACGGGCGCGGCCAAGGCCTCGTCGCTGGCGCTGCCCGAGCTGAAGGGGAAGATGGACGGCATCGCCATGCGGGTCCCCATCCCCGACGGCTCCGTGACCGATCTGGTCTGCGTGCTCAAGGACGAGGTCTCATCGGAGCAGGTCAACCAGGCGTACAAGGCGGCGTCCGAGAGCGAGCGACTCCACGGCATCCTCGAGTACACGGAGGACCCCATCGTGTCGAGCGACATCGTGGGGAACCCCCACTCGTGCATCTTCGACTCGCTGTCCACGATGACGAACGGCAATCTGGTGAAGGTCATCGGGTGGTACGACAACGAGTGGGGCTTCTCGAACCGGATGGTCGACCTGGTCGCACTGATCGCTTCCGGTTTGTAGTGGGGGTTCGGGGGACTCAAGAGCGAGGCCGGAATTCAAACGGGGATGGTGTCGTGAAGCCGAGCGATAGTCCCCCGATCAGATGACGAGTCTCCGCACACTGGACGAGCTCGGCGATGTCGCCGACGCGCGCGTCTTCGTGCGCGTCGACTTCAACGTGCCGCTCGAGAACGGGGAGGTCGCCGACGACTTTCGGATCCGAGCCGCGCTGCCGACCCTTCGTGAGCTGCTCGAGCGCGGCGCAGCACTCGTGCTCGCCTCACACCTCGGCCGGCCCAAGGGCCAAGTCAAGGACGAGCTGCGCCTCGCGCCGGTGGGCGATCGCCTCGCCAGGCTCCTCGAGCGCGACGTCCAGGCGGTGAGCGACGTGGTGGGGGAGGAAGCCACCGCCGTGTGCTCGCACCTCGGGGCCGGCGAGGTCGTGCTCCTCGAGAACCTCCGGTTCGACCCACGGGAGGAGAAGAACGACGCGGGGTTCGCGAAGGAGCTCGCGGCGTTCGCCGACGCGTACGTGGACGACGCGTTCGGGGCAGCGCACCGGGCCCACGCGACCGTGGTGGCGCTGGCCGAGCGGTTCGAACGGCGGGCCGCCGGCCGTCTCCTGCAGCGCGAGGTGGAGGTGCTGTCGAAGCTGTTGCACGAGCCGGATGAGCCGTACGTCGCCGTGCTCGGCGGAGCAAAGGTCTCCGACAAGCTGGGCGTCATCCAGGGGCTGATCGAACGCGTCGACGCGCTCCTGATCGGCGGCGCCATGGCTTTCACGTTCCTCGCGGCGGACGGCATGGATGTGGGCCGGTCCCTCGTGGAGGAGGACCGGTTCGATGACGTGCGCAGCGCCCGGAAGCTCGCCGACGAGCGCGGCGTGGTCCTCGTGCTGCCGGAGGACGTCGTGGCGGCGCCAGAGGTGTCCTCCGAGGCGAAGCGCGAGACGGTCCGGTGCGACGCGATCCCGCGGAACCTCATGGGGCTCGACATCGGCCCCCGCACGGTCGAGGAGTTCGCGCGCACGCTCGCCGACGCGAAGACGATCCTGTGGAACGGCCCGATGGGCGTGTTCGAGCTGGAGCCGTTCTCGGCGGGGACGCGGGGGGTGGCCTACGCGATCGCCGGCACCGATGCGTTCAGCGTGGCCGGGGGCGGGGACTCCCTGGCCGCAATCAGGAAGTTCGGCCTGGAGGACGGATTCGACCACCTCTCGACGGGCGGCGGCGCGTCGCTCGAGTTCCTGGAGGGGAAGACGCTTCCCGGGATCGAGGTGCTGGAGCGATGAGTGCGCGGCAGCCCATCATCGCGGCCAACTGGAAGATGCACCTCACGCATCTCGAAGCCATCCAGACCGTGCAGAAGCTGTCCTATCTGGTGAGCAAGGAGGACACGGAGCGCGTCGAGGTCGTGATCTGTCCGCCGTTCACGGCGCTGCGATCGGTGCAGACGGTGATCCAGTCCGACCGGCTCCCGTTCGGGCTCGGTGCCCAGAACGTGCACTGGGAATCCAAGGGCGCGTTCACCGGCGAGGTCGCGCCCGGCATGCTCCAGGCGCTGCAGTGCTCGCACGTGATCGTGGGGCACTCGGAGCGGCGGCAGTTCTTCGGCGAGACCGACGAGACGGTGAACAAGAAGGCAAAGGCGGTCTTCGCCGCGGGGATGACCCCGATCATGTGCGTCGGCGAGTCGCTCGAGGAGCGCGACTCCGGCCGGATGGAGTCGAAGGTGGAGGGACAGGTCCGGGGCGGGCTGCACGGCGTGGACGGCGAGCGCGCGGCGCAGATCGTGATCGCGTACGAGCCGATCTGGGCCATCGGGACCGGGCGCAACGCGGAGCCGGGCGACGCCGGGCAGGTGGTCGCGCTGATCCGTCAGACGCTGACGGACCTGTACTCGAAGGACGTGGCGGACGCCGTACGGGTGCAGTACGGCGGCAGCGTGAAAGCCGGGAACATCCGGGAGTTCATGGCGCATCCCGAGATCAACGGCGCGCTCGTCGGCGGGGCGTCGCTGGATCCGGAGGAGTTCGCGCTGATCGTGAAGTACCGAGGCTAGACGGCGCTCCGGGCTCGAGCCGTCTCGACCGCCGCGATCGCGAAAAGCAACAGCACGCCGATCCACGCGCCGAACGCCGCGGCCTTGTCGATCACGAGGAGCCACTTCACCGCGCCCGTACCGACGACGGTGTACACGAGCACGCGCTCCAGCGTGTCGGCCGTCGGTCCCTCTGCCGCGCCGATCAGGTGCAGGGTGAGCGCCATGCACGCGAGGATCGTGGCGATGCCGGCCGCCAGGCCGAATCCTCCGCCGCTCGCGGACCAGGCGTTCGCGGAGAGGCACCCGTTCATGCTGAAGAAGGACGACGAGAAGTTCACGCAGATGCGCTGCCACGGCGCGAACGTGTCCAAAAGGAAGGCGGCGAGGCACAGCACCAGGACGATCTCCGAGGTCCGACCCGACGCACGAGTGGAGAAAGGCTCGGGTGCGGCGGGCGCGACGGTCCAATCCTGGGCCGTGCGGCCCAGGCCTCGGTACGGCTCGCCCGTCTCAGAGGGGTCCATGGTTCGAATCCCACATCGGTTCGTCCCTCACCCCTCTTGAGGAGGCCCGCCGGCCCTCTGCTATCGTCCGGCGCCGGATGAACCGCCTGCTGTACGTGTGCCTCGACGGGCTCGGCGACGACCCCATCCCCGAGTTCGGCGGGCTCACACCTCTCGAGGCCGCCGACACTCCGTTCCTCGACTCGTTGGCTGCGCGGGGCCGGCTGGGGTCGGTGACGACCGTTGGGCCTGGCGTGGCGCCGGAGTCGGACATCGCGGTGTTCGCGATCCTCGGGTACGACCCCCGCGAGGAGCATCCGGGGCGCGGGGTCGTGGAGGCCGTCGGGACCGGCATGGTGTTCCGCGACGGCGATCTGGCGTTCCGGGTGAACTTCGCCACGTGCGAATGGCCCGTCATCATCGACCGTCGCGTGGGGCGTGACCTCAGCAGCGAGGAGGCTCACGCGCTGGCGGCAGAGGTCAACGAGCAGCTCGAGCTGCCCGGCGCGACGTTCGAGCTGCGCGCGACCATTGAGCACCGCGGGGTGCTGGTGCTGCGGAACGCCGACGGGCCGTTGTCGGCGGAGGTCTCGAACACCGACCCGGCGTATCGAAAGGAGGGCTCCCTCGGCGTGGCGCTCGAGACGTTCTCGAACGAGGTCGCGACGGCGGAGCCGCTCGAGGACACGCCGGAGGCGCGCCGTGCCTCGGAGTTGACGAATGCATTCGTGGAAAGGTCACACAGGATCCTGGATCGGTCGGTCGTGAACGCGACGCGCCGCTCCGCCGGCAAGCTCCCCGGGAACCTCATCCTGACCCGCGACGGGGGGGACCACGTCCCCCGGCTCCAGCCCATCAAGGAACGGTTCGGACCCGCGTGGGGCTGCTTCGTGGAGATGCCGGTGGAGCGGGGGATCGCGCTCCTTCTCGGGATGGACGAGGTGAAGGCGGACCGGCTGGATGGGACCGACGAGGCCTTCGGCCGATGGGCGTCGCTCGCCGGGGAGGCCCTCGAGGGCTACGACGCCTTGTACGTCCACATCAAGGGGCCGGACATCCCCGCGCACGACGGCCGAGCCGAGGACAAGCGCGACGTGATCAGTGCCATCGACCGGGCGTTCTTCGGCGAGGTCCTGCCGCGCCTCGACGCCAACCGCACGGTGATCGCCGTGACCGCCGACCATTCCACGTCGTGCCCGCGTAAGGCCCACACCGACGACCCGGTTCCTCTCGTCGTGGCCGGCCCCGGAGTGAGCGCCGATGCCCCTGCCAAGTTCGGCGAGCGCGCCTCGCGAGAGGGCTCCCTCGGCGCGCTCCGCGGCGTCGACATCCTCCCGAACCTCGTCGAGCTGCTCCGCAGCTGACCGCTGACTAGGCCAGGTGATGCGCCTCGGGCTCCGGCATCTCGTACTCCGGCTCCCGTCGTTCGCCGTCCCCGCGTTCGCCGAGCCAGGTCCGAAACAGCGACGCGTAGAGGCCGCCGGCCGCGACGAGCTCCGCGTGCGTCCCCCGTTCCGCGATCCGGCCCTCTCGGAACACGAGGACCTCGTCGGCGTGCTCGGCCGTCGACATGCGATGCGCGATCGTGATGGTGGTTCGGCCCCGGGCAAGCCTTAGCAGGGCCTCGGCCAGCGCGCGCTCCGTCTCCGGATCCACGGCACTCGTCGCCTCGTCCAGGATCAGGAGCCCGGGGTCGCCGATCTGGGCCCGGGCCAGCGCCACGAACTGGCGCTCGCCCACCGAGAGGCTGTCGCCGCGCTCGCCGACCCTGGTGTCGAGACCTTGGGGCAACCCCCGGATCCACCAGTCCAGGCCGAGCGCGCGAAACGCACCGACGACCTCGTCGTCGGTGGCCGACTCCCGCCCCTGCCGCACGTTCTCCCGGATCGTCGCGTCGAACAGGAACCCGTCCTGCGGGACCATCTGGACCGCGCGGTGCCGCGAGGGCGGCGCCACCTCGCGGAGGTCCACACCGGCGAGCGAGATGTGCCCGTCGGTGGGATCCGCCAGTCGGCACAGCAGCTTTGCGAACGTGGTCTTCCCGTGCCCGGTCTCACCGACCACGGCGATGTGCGCGCCGGCGGGGATCTCGAGGTCGACGTCGTTGAGGACCGGCCCACCTCCGTCCCGGTAGGCGAACGACACGTCCTCGATCCGCGCCGACAACGGTCCGGGGGGGAGCTCGACCCCATCCGGCGGCTCCCGGAGGTCGAGCGGCATGTCCAGGAGCCCGAAGATCCGACGGAACCCCGAGATTGCGTTCTGCGTCAGATCGAACGTCTCCGACAGCTCCGGCAGTGGCTGGACGAACAGCCCCACCAGGAACACGAAGGCCACGAGGCGTCCCACCGACAGGCCCCACTCGGGCCCGTAC
>JBKOXF010000049.1:0-14471 GCA_046724795.1 Actinomycetota bacterium
GAACACCGTGGGCCTGCCGTCGCGCCAATCGAGGACGACCGCGAGCCCTCGCCGCCGGGCCGCCGGCACGAAGATCACGTCGCCCGGCCGGAGGCGCGCCATCGCCCCCTTCACGGCGTCGACCCGGACCCGCTCGTGTCCGCGCCGGGCCCGCTCCCGGATCTGCCGCGCCCGCTCCCGGAGATCCCAGTACTCCTCGAAGTCGCCGAGATGACAGCGCATCTGTTCCCGATAGCCATTCAACGCCGCGCGGTCGCGCTCGAGTTGCCGCTCCAGCGCGACGACGCCTCGGTCCGCCAGGAACTGCGCGAACGAGGAGTTCAACAGGTGACGCGCTTCCTCCGGCGTGTAGTTGCGGACGAGGTTGACGGCCATGTTGTAGGAGGGACGGAACGAGCTGCGGAGCTCGTAGGTCCTCGTCGTGGCGAGCGCCGCCACTCGTTCGAACTCGACCTGCTTCTGGTACAGCACGACGGCGTGCCCGATCTCGTCGATCCCCCGCCGGCCGGCTCGCCCCGTGAGCTGCGTGTACTCGCCGGGCGTCAGCAGCTCGTGCCGCTCGCCGGAGAACTTCCATAGGTCCTCGATGACCACGGTGCGCGCCGGCATGTTGATCCCGAGCGACAGCGTCTCCGTGGCGAACACCACCTTGACCAACCCGGCCTTGAACAGCTCCTCCACCGTCTCCTTGAACAGCGGGAGCATCCCCGCATGGTGGGCCGCGATGCCCCTCGCTAGCGCCTCCCGGAACTCGTAGAACCCCAAGGTGGCAAGGTCCTCGGAGTCCATCCACGCCGCCCGCATCTCGGCGAACTCGCGGATCCGGTCCTCCTCCTCGGGGTCGGTCAGCCGGATCCCGGAGTTCATCAGCCATTCGACGCTCCGGTCGCATCCGGCCCGGCTGAAGACGAAGTAGATGGCGGGGAGCATCCCCTCGTCGTCGAGGATGTCGACGACGTCCTCGCGACGCGGCGTGAACATCCGGTCGCGGTGCCGGCGGTTGCCGTAGCTCCGGCGGCGGGCTTCCTCCGCGGCGCGCCGCGCCTTCGCGGCGCGCCGCTCCATCGACACGATGAGCGGATTCGGGACGGGGTGGCCCTGTTGCTCGACGTGCATCGGGAACAGCTCGTGCCCGACGAGATAGTGATGCTCCAGCGGCACGGGCCGCCGTTCCTCGATGATCACGCGCGTCGGCCCTCGGAGCGTGCCGATCCATTCCCCGAACTCCTCGGCGTTCGAGACGGTCGCGGACAGGCAGACCACGCCGACGGAGAGCGGCAGGTGGATCAACACCTCCTCCCACACGGCGCCGCGGTAGGGGTCCTGGAGGTAGTGGACCTCGTCCATCACCACGGAGACCAGGCCCCGCAGCGTGTCGCTCGCCTCGTACAGCATGTTGCGCAGGACCTCCGTGGTCATCACGACGACGGGGGCCTCCGAGTTGATCGAGTTGTCGCCGGTCAGGAGGCCGACCCGGCCCGCTCCGTAGCGGGCCACGAAGTCGCCGAACTTCTGGTTCGAGAGGGCCTTCAGCGGGGTCGTGTAGAAGGCCTTCGCGCCCTGCTCCAGCGCGCGCTCGACCGCATACTCCGCGACGACCGTCTTCCCGGAGCCCGTCGGAGCCGCCACCAGCACGCTCTCGCCGGCGTCGAGCGCGCCGACGGCCTCACGCTGGAAGGTGTCCAGAGGGAACGGGTAGTACGCCTGGAATCTGTCGAGATCGACCACCCAGCCAGTCTACGGATTGGACCGTCTCAGGCAGCGACCTCGCACCGTTCGAGGTGCTTCATGAGCAAGCGGGTGAACTCGTCCGGACGTTCCATGTTCGAGAGGTGGCCCGCGCCATTGATCAGTGCGAGATCCGCGCTGGGGATCGCCGCGGCCATCGTGTTCGAGAGCTCCGGCGGCATGAGTTGGTCGTCGGTGGACGTGATCACGAGCGTGGGGACGTCGATTCTCGTGAGGTCGGGGCGTGAATCCGGGCGATCGGCCAAGCCCAACGACATCGCCGCCACCGCCTCGGGCGGTTGCGACGCGACGATCGATGCCACCCGCTCCCACACGTCGTCGGCCACGTCGGGAGAGACCAGCGCCCTCTGCGAGTCCAGGATCGCCACCATCCCCTCGCGCCGAACGGTCTCCGCGATCAACCGGCGCCGCTTCTTCGCCGCGTCGTCGTCCGGCTCGGCTCGCGTGTTCGCGAGCACGAGTCCGGCCACGCGCTCCCGGCTCGAGCGCAACAGCTCCAGGGCCACGTACCCGCCCATGGACAGCCCGCACACCACGGCGCGATCAAGGCGCGCCCGGTCGAGCCCCTCCAGGCAGCGGCGCGCGGCGATCGCCATGGTCGTCACGTCGCCCTGGAGCGGCGTGTCGCCGAAGCCGGGGAGGTCCACCGCGATCATGGGAACGACGCCCGCGAGCGCTGTGAGCTGTTCGTTCCACATCCTGGAGTCGAGGGGGAAGGCGTGGATCAGCAGGAGACCGTTTGTCATGAGGCAGAGGGGACGACAACCCGCAGCGCCTTCGGCACGACCTCGAACGTCGCGGGCAGGGGCCCGACGTGCTCGCCGTCGGCATACACCTCGAACCCCCGGTCCGCCGACACATCGAAAGTCCGCCCCCGCAAGGTCGTCACCTTCGGGTGCGACACGTGCGTGCCCCGGAACACCTTCGGGAAGTTCGCCAGGAAGTGCGGCTTCGACATCGCCCCGATCACCGTCACGTCCAGGAAGCCGTCGGTGAGGGATGCCGCGGGCGTGATCTTCATCCCCCCGCCGTACGACACGCCGTTGCCCACGGCCAGCAGCATCCCGGGAAGCGTATGAGCCTCCCCGTCGGCCACCACCTCGAACCGGCCCGGCCGGAACCCCGGCAGGGTCTTGAACACCGCCGCGACGTACTTCGCCGTTCCCTGCATCCGCGTCCGCATACGGTTCGCCGTCTCGGTGACGTCGGAGTCGAACCCGGTGCCGGCCACGTTCACGTACAGGCGCTCGCCGCCCAACCAGCGGATGCGTCCGGCGTCGATCTCAAGGAACGTCGGCCGTTCGAGATGGGCGACGGCTGCCGTGGGCCGCTTGCGGTCGTACCCGAGGACGACCGCGAAGTCGTTGCCCGTCCCCGTCGGGATCAGGCCGAGCGCGGCGCCGGTCCCGATCAGCGCGGCCCCCACCATGCCGACCATCCCGTCGCCGCCCATGGCGACGACGATCTCGGCGCCCGCCTCTGCGGCCTTGCGGGCGATCTCCTGCGCGTGTTCGGGCCCGTCGGACACCACGACCTCAGCTCCGAGCGCGGCGAGCCGATGCTCCACCTCCGGGAGCACGCGTGCGGCCCGTCCTCGACCCGACGTGGGATTGACCACGACGGTCAGTCGGGCCGTCATCGCGTCAAGGCGTTGGCGGGACGATGCCGGGAACGGTGCCCCCGGCGTTCGGAAGCGGGCTCTGCGGCGTGAGCGACACCAGCCCGAACTTGGCCCGCTCGCCCACGAGAGCCTCGTATCCCCCCTGGAAGATCTGATTCGCCGTCAACAGCAGGGCGCCCGTGTGCGCCAGCAGCTTCTTCTGGATCCCTCCCGTGGCCTCGGCGGAGAGCTTCAAGCTGTCAGCGACCTGCTCATAGACCTGCAGGCCGTTCTCGATCTGCTTCTGGCCGGTCACCAGATTGTTGAGGTCGTCGTGCCCCGCGATCATCGAGCTCCCGTTGATCTTCTGCACCGCCGCGAGCGCGCTCTGCGCCTTGGCCTTGTCCGCCTCGGCCTTCTTGCTGACGGCCTTCGCGGAGAGCTTCCCGTTCTGGAAATCGCTGAGGGCCGTGGAGAGATCGGGCAGGGCCTGGAACGACGTCTGGGAGGAGCCCTGGCCCACCGGGTCCAGTGCGTTGTCGAGCTGGATGCCGAAGTTCCGCACGATGGCCGTCTCCGCAACACGCTTGGCCGCCTTCTGCTTGTTGCCGTTGTGGACCAGGATCGCGCTCACGACGCTGATCACGATCGCCGCCAGGGCGACGCCTCCCACGATGAGCCAGAATCCCTTGCGCGCCAGGATCGGCTTCTTCGGTTTCACGTAGACGGGCTTCGGCGCGGCGCCGACGCCCCGCCGCTTGGTCTTTCCCTTTCCTTTGATGGCCATCTGGGTTCCTTCGGTCCGGACGAAACGGGCGAGTCTATCGCTTCAGGCCCCGTGCGACCAGGATGCTCAGCTCGTAGAAGGCGTACATCGGCACCATCATCGCCAGCTGGGTGTAGGGGTCCTGCGAGGGCGTGATCACGGCCGCATAGATCGCGATGAACAGGATGGCCCACCGACGCCACTGCCGGAGGCGCTGGCTCGACAGCACGTTCACCCAGCACAACATGATCAGGACCAACGGGAACTCGAAGGACAGGCCGAACGCCAGCACCATGAAGATGACGAAGTTGATGAAGCGATCGACCGTGAGCAGCGGCACGATGCTGTTGCCGGCGAATCCCAGCAGGAAGCGCAGGCCCTTCGAGAGGGTGAGGTAGGCGAACAATCCGCCCAACGCGAAGAGCACCAGCGAGGAGCCCACGAACGGAAGGGCCAGCCGTCGTTCCGGTTTGGTGAGCCCCGGTGTGATGAAGCGCCATAGCTCGTACAGCAGCACCGGCAGCGCGATGGCGATCCCCGCCGCGAGCGCCACCTTGAAGCGGATCAGGAACGGCTCGACCACGCCGGTGAACACGAGCTTGCAGCCGGTGGGCGACTTGATGACGCCCGCCTTGCACAGCTTGAGGTACGGGTCGGTCAGCACCCCGAAGATCCAATGGAAGAACACCCATCCGACGACGGTCCCGAGTCCAACCGCGATGAGCGAGACGATGAGGCGAGACCGTAGCTCCTCGAGGTGCTCGATGACCGTCAGGCCCTGCGCCGGGTCGCGCCGGCGGCGCGCGCGCGTCCTGGGCATCAGTCGCATGCGGTTCAGGGATTGGGGTTGGGATCGGGATTGGGATCGGCGGGATCGTCTGCCGGGGGCCGGGTCTTCGCAGACGTCGGGCCGTGGCCGTTCGGTTCCTCCGGGAGGTCGTCGTCCTCGAGGTCGAAGTCGAGGTGCTGACGGAAGTCGTCGCTCGCCTTGCGCAGCTCACGCATGGCCTTCCCGATGGTCCGCCCGATCTCCGGCAGGCGCTTCGGACCCACGATGAGCAGCGCCACCAGGAAGATGATGATCAGCTCGGCCGGACCGATGTTGAACATGGGAGGGGTCCCCCGGATTCTATCGCCGGGTTCGCCGGAGTTCCTGGCCCTTCGCGGCGAGCCGGTCGCTGTGCTGCTGCGCTCGGTCCGCCTCGGCCCGGAGCTCCTCGACGGCCGGTCGGATCTCTCTGCCGAACTCCCCCACCGCGCGCCCCAGTCGCGTGACCTGCCGGAACAGCGCGATCACCAGCACGAGCAAGCCGATGGCGGTCGTGGCGCCCACCGCGGTCCACACGATTTGTGGCGCGTTCACGCCCAGGAGTGTATCGGGAGGACGCTCGGTCCTAGGAGGACAGGAGCTGCTCGAGGAACCGGTCGTCCTGGAGCTGGAAGTGGAACCGGATGACGTCGTCGATCGTGAACGGAGGTCCTTCCGGCCGACGCTCCAGCGAGGCGATCTCGTCGTCGAAGAGCTCGCTCTGCGCCCTGTGCCCCGGCTCCGCCGCGCCCGGGGTCCTGGAGGCGTCCACGTCGACCCCTGCGGAGACCAGCAGGGCGACGATCTTGCGGTCGGCGCGCTTCTCGACCGAGTCCATGCACTGGGGGCAGACGAACTTGTAGGTCCCCTCGACACCGCCCTGAAGGACCGAGAGCAGGATGGCCTCGGGGCCCATGTCCACCTCGCCGCAGCGGGGGCACGTTGTCCGGATCGTGGTCATCTCGCTTTTCGTATCGGACGGGGTCCGTGGCGGCTTGAGCCGCTTGCCTGAGGGAGGTCTTACCCATAGCGCGCGAGCGTACGCTCGGCCATTTCCCTCAGGAGCGCGCTGAGCTCGGGTGGGTCGAGCACCGTCGCTTCGCCGCCCAGCCGGAGAAGGAGCCTGGCCACCCAGGCGAGCTGCTTCGTGGGGATGGCGACATCCAGGTCGCCGTCCCGTTCGGTCGCGTCGGCGACGTCGTAGTACTCGGAGACCCACCTGGCGCCGGGCCGGAGCAACAACCGGACCTGGACGTCCTCGCTGGACCGGGTGTACAGGGGCCGGCCCGCACCGGCGAGGCCTCGAGGCTCGAAGGGCTCACCGGTCGGACGGAGGGCCCGTATCCGGTCTGCCCGGAACATCCGTTCGTCGTCGGCCGTGTGATCCCACGCCACGACGTACCAGTTGCCCAGGCCGGTGAAGACCTCCTCCGGGTCGATCCGGCGGGTGGTCGTCTCGCTCCGCGACGCCGAGAAGTAGTCGATCTCCAGTCGCTCGTGGTCCGCTGCCGCGGCGCGGACTCGCTCCAGCGTCTCCCCGGGATCGGGGGCACCCGCCGCCTCGACCCGGCCGGCGATCTCGCCGAAAGCATCCTCGCCGAGCCCTCGTTCCAGCTTCGCCAGCGCCGCGCTCAAGGCCGCCGCCTCGGGCAGACCGGGCGCACCGAGGAGCTCCTTGCCCCGCAGGTAGAGGTCCAGCGCTTCGGAACGGGTGAGTCGGATCGGCCGGGCGAAGTAGTCCGCCATGTCGATCCACACTCGGCCGTCGTCGTCGATGTCGACCTCGATGAGGTCTCCCGGCCCGTACGGCGGGAGTCCCGACACGAACAGGAGGTTCAGGTCCGACAGAAGGTCACGCTTCGAGACGTTGAACAACCGGGTCAGCTCGTCGGTGGTGGTCCCGGGATGTTGCACGAGGTACGGGACCACGAGGAGCAGCCGCCGGAGTCTGCCCGCGGCCTTCCTGGAGGAGGCGGCCTGCTCAGAGGGCGGCAATGGTGGCCCCCAGCCGCTCGGCCACGGCCGTTCGGAGCTCGGGTGGCGCGACGGCCTCGGCGTCCGGCCCGAAAGAGAGCACCCACGAGGCCATGGCGTCGAGCTGGCCCGCGGGAACGGTGACCTCGACCCATCCGTCGTCGCGAACGCCCTCCACACGTCCGTTCGGCACGCTCCTGATCGCCCACCAGGCCACGTCGGGGGCGAACGCGACGAGCACCTCACCGGCGGGATCCCCGATCCCCCACGGACCGGCCTTCACCTGCTCTCGCGCGTCGAAGTCCTGCGGAGGGAGAGATCCTTCCCCGACGTCCGCGATCTCGGAGATCACCCGTGACAGGCGGAACGACCTCGGCTCACCACGGATCCTGTCGAACCCCACGACGTACCAATGTCCGCCCCTGAAGACGATGGCCCATGGGTCGACGTGCCGCTCCCCCACCTCGCCGGTGGGGGGGCGGTATCCGAACGTGATGCTTCGTCGGCCGAGCACGGCCTCGACGACCTGGAGCAGGCGCGGACCGGCCAGGTCCGGACCCGCTGCTACCGGCCCGCCGCCCGACTCGTTCAGGGGCCCCGCCGACGCCGCCTGGAGCTTCAGAGCCGCGAGCTCCGCCTCCCCCTCGCCGGACGGCGTGTGCGCGGCGACGAGCAACGCGGACATCTCCTCCGGGGTGAAGTCGAGATCGGGGAGGTAGTACCGCTCCTTCGGGATGCGATAGCCCTCCTCCACCTCGAACGGATCCGTCGGCGCGAGCTCGACCGGGATCCCCGTTTCCCGAAGCAGCTCCTTGTCTCGCTCGAACATCCGCTTGGCGGAGTTGAGGTCGCGTTGACCATACGCGGGGATGCGCTCGCGGATCTGTGTGAACGTGAGAGGGCGAGATGCTTCGAGCAACAGCGCGGTGAGGTTCAGCAGCCGTTCGACCGGGTGCATCGGCCCCGCATCATAGCGGCGGGCCGGAGCCGGCCCTACCATGCGCGAGATGGTCGGCTTGCGATGGGCACGGGTCGTCTCCACGTCCGGGGAACGACCGGGGGCGGTGGAGCTCGTCGTCGCGCTCGAGGGAGCGACTGCGGCAGCGATCGCGTACCCGGACCTGGTCGGGGACGTGTCTCCGGGCGATCGGGTCCTGCTGAACGTGACGGCCGTCGAGCTCGGGCTCGGGACCGGCGGCGTGCACTTCGTGGTGGCCGTCGACGCTGAGCCGCGGTCGGCGAAGGCCGTCGGCCGGGTGATGAAGGCCCGGTACACGCCGCTGCAGACGGCGGTGCCTTCGGTCGAGGAGACCCATGCAACGGCGCTGGACGCCTCGAACGGGCTGACCGGCACCCCGATCGTGTGCGTCCCTCTGCACTCGATGATCGGCCCGGCCGCGGCCGGTGCCAAGGCCGCGGGCGCCGGTCGCGTCGCCTACGTCATGACGGACGGCGCCGCCCTGCCGGGGGCGTTCTCGCGACTCGTTCCCCGGCTCCGTGACGCCGGCCTGCTCGACGAGTTCATCACGACCGGCCAGGCCTTCGGCGGCGGGCTCGAGGCGGTGACGCTCTGGTCGGGCCTGCTGGCCGCGAGGGAGATCGCGCGTGCCGACGTCGTGATCGTCGCGGACGGGCCCGGGAATCTCGGTACCGAGACGCGGTTCGGCGTGAGCGCGCTCCGAAGCGGCGAGGCTCTGAACGCGGCCGGAGCGTTGGGGGGCCGCCCTGTGGCTGGCCTCCGGGTCAGCTTCGCCGATCCACGCGCCCGCCACCACGGCCTCTCACATCACTCCCGGACCATTCTGGAACAGGTGTGTCTCGTGCCGGCCACGGTGGCCACCCCCCGTCTGCTCGGCGACGAGCGCGACGAGGTCTGGCAGGCGCTGCGTTCGCTGGAAAGCGTGGCGCCGATGTCGATCGTCGAGGCGGACGGCCAACCCGCGCTCGAGCTCCTCCGGCAGCGTGACGTCGAGATCGAGTCGATGGGCCGGACCCCGGAGCAGGATCCGGCATTCTTCCTGGCTGCAGGGGCGGCCGGGATCGTCGCCGCTCGGATCGCTGGGGACGCTTAGCCCGAACGGTAGCGGCGAACGATCCCCTGGAGCTCGGGCGGGAGCTTGAGGGGCGGCCCGAACGCTCCTCGGACCAGCGCGTCGAGCAGTCCGCCGGTCGAACCGGCATCTCGTTCCGCCCGTCGCGAGGGCCCCGAGGGAGTCACGGGCAGCGCGGGCACGGGGCCGTAGGCGCTCGGGCCACCCGGAAGGGGCCGGCGCCACACGAGGATGGAGGACGTCACGCCTCGTTCGTGGCCGTCGGAGGGGTGGTTCACGACCGTTCCGTTCACGACCATCGTGGTGGATCCGCCCCCGTCGAGGTTCATCGCCTCCACGGCCCCGAGGTGTCGCATCAGCCGGGCCTCCTCGACGAACGACATGCCCACCGATGTCCGGCTCCGCCCGTCCACCGTCACGAGAAGGACTCGTCCTCGGCTGTTGATCCCCACCGCCGTCCGCGGATTCCGCAGGCAGAAGCTGGAGGAGCAATACTTCGCCGCCACCCGGCCACCATCCACGAGGAGGGGGAAGCCGCCGTTCGCATCGAGTGAGCGGCCCCAACCCAGCGTCCAGCGCAGCGTGACGGGAGCCCCCGGCTGGAGAGATCGGATCACCGCGGCCTGCTGGTCGGTCGGGAGCGCGGCGAGGACCACCCCGTTCTCCGGCGGGATCCTGGCCCTCGCGCAGGCGGCCTCGTCGACAGCGTAGGCCCGTCGCACCCCTTCGCCGGTCGGCGCCCAGTCCGGCGGCCCCTCCGGGAGGAGCCGGGCCCAGCACGTGGTCCGGGGGGTCGGCGTGACCGAAGAGGCCACGTCGGTGTACGCCTCGATCTCGCCCCATCCCGGGCGCCCGGACCCGAGGGGCAGCCCCTCATTGAACCGGGCGATAGGCCAGGTGAGGTCGGAGGTGTCGTCGTGGAGGAACACCTTCGGCTTCGGCCTGCCGAGCCTGGCCCTGCCCATCGCGGTCGGGGGGGAAAACACGTCGCCGCCGCTCAGGATCCGGCCGAACATCGACTGCACGAGGCTGCCGCGTTGTGCAAACAGGTGCATGGGCCGCCGGAAGCCGAAGTCGCCGTTCACCGCGGCCACCGCGTGATGGCCGCGGGCCATAGAGCTGGTGCGCTGGACGCCGCCCAGCGAGCCGTTCGCCAGGGCGACGCCGATGGAGACGAGGTCGCTCGCCTCGACGCCGATCACCGAGATCCGGTTGGGTCCCGCGTGGTCGATGATTCGGCGGAACCTCGTTCCGGGGGCGATCCGGTGCGACGAGATCGTCTGGTAGCGGTCGCGATGGCGATGGCGAACCGGCACGGACGACAACGCCGGAGCGGGTTGTTCGGCATTGCCGGCCGAGCTGGATGGAGCCCGCTCTCTGGGAACGACCGCGGGTGCGGGCTGCCAGGCCGGCGTGAAGCCTGGATCGAGGTCGGTCAGCTTCCGGAGGCCGAGGCCGTCCGCGCCGATCGTATAGATGGCCGGCGGTCCGCCCGACAGGGCGTAGCCCACGAACGAGATGGCGGATCCGTCCGGCGACCAGGTCGGGTGCGACGCCTCCACCTGCCTCGAGGTGACCGCGGTGGTTTTTCCGGTCAGGAGGTTCAGCGTCTCGATCACGGAATGCCCGCCGGGGCAGCACCGCTCGAAGGCCAGCCGCGAACCGTCCGGGGACCACTCGGGGTTGCCGTCCGAGAACGCGTTGTCGGTCAAGCGTTTCTTTCCGGCCACCGTCCCGTCATGGTTCATACGGAGCTGAAAGATCTGGGGCAACCCGTCCTGGGTGCCGGTGTAGGCGATCGCCTCGCCGTCGGGGGACCACGCCGGGTTGCCCTGGGAGATGCCGGCTCCTCCGATCGTGATGGGACGCTGCATCGTGCCGTCCGAGCGCATCAACCAGATCCGGGAGTCCCCGCCCGTGCCGGAACCGCGTGAGAACGCGATCCGGATGCCGTCGGGCGACCATGCGGGGGACCGGTCGACCAAGGGTGCCGTGGTCAGCTGATGGCGGATCCCCGCCGGGTCGAGCAAGTACAGGTGCGTCTCCACCGAGAACTGGCTGGACCTTGCGGCGTACAGGAGCTCCGATCCGTCGGGTGACCAGGCCGGATCGAAGTCCTGCATGGGATCGTTCGTGACCGCCTGCACCGAGCCAACCGACGGGTCGACCGTGTAGATCTCACGGGTCCCGTTGTGCTCTTGGGAAAAGGCGATCTGGCTCGCGAGCCCTGACGCGGCGCCATGTCCAACCGTTGGAAGGCCGACCAGCACCACGACGGCGAGCAGCACTGCAACCGATGGACGCGTTGTATGCATGTCTTGCTGAACCCTGCTCAGAAGTCGCGTGAAGCTACGGCGGGATGCGCGAAGCGTCAATCCCCCATGGGCCCTACATATGGGCTATGAGTTGCTCCACGCGTTCGTCCACGGCCCGGAACGGATCCTTGCACAGCACCGTGCGCTGGGCCTGGTCGTTCAGCTTGAGATGCACCCAATCGACCGTGTAGTCGCGGCGCTTCAGCTTCGCGTGCCGGATGAACTCACCGCGGAGTCTGGCCCGTGTCGTCTGGGGCGGCTCGCGCATGGCCCGTTGGATCTGGCGTTCCTCGACCGCTCGATCCGCCTTGTCCCGGCGCTCCATGAGGTAGTAGAGGCCGCGTTCCCGGTTCACGTCGTGGTACGCGAGGTCCATCAGCGCGACCTTGGGGTGCGACAGAGGCAGGTTGTGCTTCGATCGGTAGTTCTCCAGCAACTGGTGCTTCGCCACCCAGTCCACCTTCCGTGCCAGACGCTCCGGCTCGCCGGCGGCGAGGGCCTCCAGCGCGTCCCGCCACTCCACCAGCAGCCGCTTAGACAGGCTGTTCTCGCCGTGTCGTTCCACGAACCGGGCGGTGCGTTCGAAGTACTCGCTCTGGATCTCGATCGCCGAGAGCTCGCGGCCGTTGGCCAGCCGGACCTTCTTGCGACACGTGATGTCGTGGGAGATCTCGCGGATCGCGCGGATGGGGTTCTCGAGCGTCAGGTCGCGCATCACCGAGTTCTCCTCCACCATCCGCAGCACGAGGTCGGTGATCCCGATCTTCATCAGCGCGGTCCATTCGTTCATGTTGGAGTCGCCGACGATGACGTGGAGCCTCCGGAATCGCTCGGCGTCGGCGTGCGGCTCGTCGCGGGTGTTGATGATCGGGCGTGATCGCGTGGTGGCCGACGAGACGCCCTCCCAGATGTGCTCGGCGCGCTGGCTGAGGCAGTACTGGGCGCCCCTGGGGCCGTGGAGGACCTTCCCGGCGCCGCAGTAGATCTGCCGGGTCACGAAGAACGGGATCAGCACGTCCGCCATCCGCGCGAACTCGCCCTGCCGGGCCACCAGGTAGTTCTCGTGGCAGCCGTAGGAGTTCCCGGCGGAGTCGGTGTTGTTCTTAAACAGGAAGACCTCGCCGGAGATCCCCTCCTCGTGGAGTCGGACCTGGGCCGCGGCGAGCAGGGCCTCGAGGATGCGCTCCCCGGCCTTGTCGTGGGCCACGAGGTCCGGGACGGAGTCGCATTCGGGGGTGGCGTACTCCGGATGGGACCCGACGTCGAGGTACAGGCGGGCTCCGTTCTCCAGGAAGACGTTAGAGGAACGGCCCCAGTGGACCACCCGACGGAACAGGTACCGGGCGACCTCGTCGGGTGAGAGCCGCCGCTGGCCCCGGAACGTGCAGGTCACGCCGTACTCGTTCTCCAGGCCGAAGATGCGGCGCTCCACGCAGCAAGTTTACGGCCGGCTTGCCTCGCCACCGAGAGCCGAGGCCATTGCCCCTTTTCGGCCAGATTGCGCCGGTCCGGATGGGCGGTTTCGCCCCTGGTGGCTGGGGGTATGTGCTCGTGCACGCATGCAGGCAGGGCAAGCTCGGAGAGAGGGAGGTCACACCTGATGCGCCTTACCCATCGCTCGGCGCGGTTCCGTATGCCGTGGCATCGGTCGCCGCGGTGCTCCCGATCCTCCTCGGCATCGTCGCCGCCGGCCCATCGGCCCTCGCGGCGCCGACGCCGCCCGCGCCGGCGTTCACTCCGCCGGTCTCACTCCCCGGCGGGGGCGCCGAGCCCTCCATCCGCAACTCGTTCGACGGCAAGACCGCCGCGTACGTCTCGGCCCCGGCCGGGACCGGCAGCAACTTCTGGTACATCGATCAGATCACGAACTCTGACGGGTCGATCTCCTTCAAGCCGACGCTTCGGAAGTTCGACGACGGTACCGGCGGCGGCGACTCCGACATCGCGGTGGCCAACTCCGTCGACCCGACCACCGGTTGCGCGCCTCTCGTCTTCTCCGGGCTCCACAACATCGACCTGCTGACGAACTTCACCACGAGCACCTCCAACAACTGCGGCCATAGCTGGGCGCCGCCCAACTTCTTCGCGGTGCAGAACGTGCTGGATGACCGGCAGTGGATGACGTTCGACGGCACGAAGACGGCGTTCCTCATCTATCACAAGGTGGACACGAGTCAGATCTCTGTGAGCCGCTCCCAGGATGGCGGCGCGACGTACCAGTCGATGGATCCTACGGGCGCTACCGGCATCATCGACCCGACCACGATGCCCTCGGTCGCGAACGAGAGCCAGATCGGCAACATCGTCACGGACTACTCGCACCCGACTGGTGGGACGTATCCGGACGGTGAGCCGATCCACACCTGTACGCGATCTTCGGCGGCCCCGCTGACCCGGCGGACAACGCGGCCGCGCAGACCGATCAGAGCTACAACCACGTCGACACCATCTACGTGGCGAAGTCAACGGACGGCGGGAGCACGTGGACCGACACGAAGGTCTTCAGCGTCGATCCCTCCACGCATCGCGAGCTGAACATGTTGTTCCCGGTGGTCGCCGCGGATTCCGCAGGCAACGTGTACGCAGCGTGGGCCGATGGGTTCAAGGTCCAGTACGCGTTCTCGAAGAACCAGGGCACGACGTGGTCGAAGGCGTACCAGGTCAATCCCGACAACCGGGGGACCACGCCCGACGCCGGCCGGGCCGACGTGTTCCCGTGGATCGCCGCGGGCTCCGGCGGGAGGCTCGACGTGGTCTGGTATCACGGGGCCGGTGGCGACACCTCCGCGCATCGCGACCCCGGCACGGCGCCTACGCAGTGGACCGTCGCGTTCGCCCAGCTGCTCAGCGCGAACACCTCGGACGCGAAGAGCAATCCCACACCCAATCTCTCAGCGCTCAACCAGAACGTGGCGGGCGTCATCCACACCGGCGACGTCTGTCAGAACGGCCTGAACTGCGACGTGCTGGGCGGTGACCGCACGCTCCTCGACTTCTTCGAGGTGTCGGTGGACAAGGCCGGACGAGCCAACATCGCCTACGCCTCGGACGTGACCTCCCCCGGGAGCGCCACCGTCATGTACGTGCGCCAGAACGGCGGGCTCTCCGCAACCACGGGGAAGAAGATCACGCCCGACAAGGTCGTTCCGCTCACGCTGAACAGCGGAACGAGCTGTCCCGGTCCGCAGGTCATCGATCCGTACGGGGA
>JBKOXF010000109.1:0-15193 GCA_046724795.1 Actinomycetota bacterium
CGGGCTTCGGATCGTCTTCGACCGCAACACCTCTGCGTCGGATGCGGGGGGCTCGGCGGGGTAGCTCGCCTCTGACCCGAATAGAGTCTGCGTCGTGGCCGGCGAGCGGACCCCCCCAACAGACACAGACATGGAATCAGAGGAGGAGACCCACGGGCGCGGCGAGCTGATCGCCGCACAACGCCGAGAGACTGTCGGACGCCTCCGAGAACGAGGGGTTGAGCCGTACTCGCTCGGGTTTCACAAGGACGCGGCGGCCGCGGAGGTGCGAGCAGAGTTCGGGGACATCGAGCCCGAAGCGCAGACGGGTGTCGTTCGATCGCTCGCGGGGCGGATCGTTCTGCTCCGCCGCCACGGAGGCGTCGCGTTCGCCCAGCTCCGCGACCGGAGCGGCGACCTCCAGCTCTTCTTCTCCCAGGATGCCATGGCGCCGGAGGACTGGGCGCTCCTCGACGACCTCGACCTGTTCGACATCGTGGGCGCCACCGGCGAGGTTGTGAAGACGAAACGCGGCGAGCTGTCTTTGAAGGTCTCCCGCATCGTGCTGTTGTCGAAGTCCCTTCGGCCGCCGCCGGAGAAGTGGCACGGGCTCAAGGACCCAGACCTGAAGCTCCGCCGCCGCTATGTCCAGCTCACGGTGGAGCCGGAGTCGCGGGAAGTGATCATGGCGCGCGCGCAAGTGTTGCACGCGTTTCGCGACCTCCTCGAGGCCCGGGGCTTCGTGGAGGTCGAGACGCCGATGCTGCAGCTCACGCCGGGCGGTGCGCTGGCCCGTCCGTTCGTCACGCACCACCGGGTTCTCGACATCGACATGTTCTTGCGGATCGCACCCGAGCTCTACCTGAAGCGTCTGCTCGTCGGCGGACTGGAGCGCGTGTACGAGATCGGTCGGAACTTCCGGAACGAGGGCGTGGACCGCGACCACAACCCGGAGTTCACGATGCTCGAGGCGTATCAGGCCTACGGGGACTACGAGGACATGATGGAGCTGGTCGAGGCGCTGGTGAAGACGGCGGCGCTCGCGGTCCGGGGATCCCTCCGGTTCGAGTACCAGGGACGGGAGATGGACCTCGAGTCAGCCTGGCGGCGTGTCACGATGCTCGAACTCGTGTCCGAGGCGGCAGGGGAAGACGTCACGTTGGAACGATCGGACCTCGGCACACTCGCGGACGCCGCGGGCGTGCACGTCGATCCGGCATGGGGCCCCGGGAAGATCGTCCTGGAGCTCTACGAGAAGCTCGTCGAGTCGGAGCTGTTCCAGCCGACGTTCGTGAAGGACTTCCCGCGCGAGGTGTCCCCCCTGGCCAGGCCCCATCGATCCAGTCCCGGACTGACCGAGCATGTCGATCTCATCATGGCGGGAGTGGAGATCTCCCCCTCGTATTCCGAGCTCACGGATCCGGACGAGCAGCGGGCCCGGTTCGAGGACCAGCTCAGGCAGCGGAGGGCCGGGGACGAGGAGGCCCACCCCCTTGACGAGGATTTCCTCACGGCCCTGGAGCACGGGATGCCCCCCGCGGGGGGCACCGGACTCGGGGTGGACCGCCTGGTCATGATCCTGGCCAACGAGCCGTCGCTCCGGGATGTCATCGCGTTTCCCCACGTCAGACCGGAGATCTGAGCGCGCGTTCCCGAAGGAACTTGCCCGCCCGACTCAGTTGACCCCTCCGGGGAACCGAACCATCTGATGAGACGTCGCGTATTCCGGGTATAGGCCCGAGGGAAAAACCCGCCGGCCCGGAGGTGAGAAGGTGAGCGATCGGTGAGGGTCTTGCGAGGGGCCGACGGTATAATCGATCGCGGAGGGCGCTTCGGTGGCGCAGATGAGAGCGCGGACTCGAAGCGCCTCTTGTGCCTCGAGGGGAGGACGTGGGTCTCGGGATCCTCGAGGGTGGGCGCGTATGAGAACCGGACCGGCGTGCCGGCCCGTAGAAGGTGAGAGATAGATGTTCGAGCGCTTCACCGACCGAGCCAGGCGAGTCGTCGTCCTCGCTCAAGAAGAGGCGAGGATGCTCAACCACAACTACATCGGGACCGAGCACATCCTCCTCGGCCTGATCCATGAAGGCGAGGGCGTCGCGGCCAAGGCCCTCGAGTCGCTCGGGATCTCTCTGGAGGCGGTGCGCCAGCAGGTCGAGGAGATCATCGGCCAGGGCCAGGCAGCACCCACCGGACACATCCCCTTCACGCCGCGCGCGAAGAAGGTCCTCGAGCTGTCGCTGCGCGAAGCGTTGCAGCTTGGCCACAACTACATCGGCACCGAGCACATCCTGCTCGGGCTGATCCGCGAGGGCGAGGGCGTCGCCGCGCAGGTGCTGCAGAAGCTCGGCGCCGACCTCAACCGTGTGCGTCAGCAGGTCATCCAACTCCTGTCGGGGTACACCGGCGGGAAGGGCGAGCAGGCGCCCGGCGAGCAGACCCCGCAGGGGTCGATGGTCCTCGACCAGTTCGGCCGCAACCTCACCCAGCTCGCCCGCGACACGAAGCTCGATCCCGTGATCGGTCGCGAGAAGGAGATCGAGCGGGTCATGCAGGTGCTGTCCCGCCGCACCAAGAACAACCCTGTGCTCGTGGGCGACCCGGGCGTGGGCAAGACCGCGATCGTGGAGGGGCTCGCGCAGAAGATCGTGAAGAGCGACGTTCCCGAAACGCTCAAGGGGAAGCAGATCTACACGCTGGACCTCGGCGCGCTCGTCGCCGGCTCCCGCTACCGCGGCGACTTCGAGGAGCGCTTGAAGAAGGTTCTGAAGGAGATCCGCACCCGCGGCGACATCGTGCTGTTCATCGACGAGCTCCACACGCTGGTCGGGGCAGGAGCTGCTGAAGGCGCGATCGACGCTGCCTCGATCCTCAAGCCGATGCTCGCCCGCGGCGAGCTCCAGACCATCGGCGCCACGACCCGTGACGAGTACCGCAAGCATCTGGAGAAGGATGCTGCGTTGGAGCGGCGGTTCCAGCCCATCAACGTGGACGAGCCGTCCGTGGCGCACTCCATCGACATCCTGAAGGGCCTTCGCGACCGGTACGAGGCCCACCACCGTGTGTCCTTCACCGACGAGGCGCTCGTGGCCGCGGCGAATCTCTCTGACAGGTACATCTCCGACCGGTTCTTGCCGGACAAGGCCATCGACCTCATCGACGAAGCCGGATCGAGGATGCGGATCCGCCGCATGACGGCGCCGCCGGACGTCCGCGAGATCGACGAGAAGATCGCCGAGGTCCGGATGAAGAAGGAGTCGGCCATCGACGAGCAGGACTTCGAGAAGGCCGCGGGCCTGCGCGACGACGAGCGCCAGCTCCTCGAGGAGAAGCAGCGCCGCGAGCGCGCGTGGAAGTCCGGCGAGCTCGACGTCCTCGCCACGGTGGACGAGGAGGAGATCGCGGAGGTGCTGTCGATCTGGACCGGCATCCCCGTGTTCAAGCTCACGGAGGAGGAGACGGAGAAGCTGCTCAGGATGGAGGACGAGCTGCACAAGCGGATCGTCGATCAGATGGAGGCGGTCAACGCGGTCAGCAAGGCCATCCGTCGGACGCGTGCCGGTCTCAAGGATCCCAAGCGGCCGAGCGGTTCGTTCATCTTCCTCGGACCGAGCGGCGTCGGGAAGACGGAGCTGTCGAAGGCGCTCGCGGAGTTCCTGTTCGGAGACGAGGACGCGCTGGTGCAACTCGACATGTCCGAGTACATGGAGAAGCACACCGTGTCCCGGCTGATCGGCTCCCCGCCCGGCTACGTCGGCTACGAGGAGGGCGGGCAGCTCACGGAAGCGGTGCGCCGCAAGCCGTTCAGCGTGGTGTTGTTCGACGAGATCGAGAAGGCCCACCCCGACGTGTTCAACACGCTGCTCCAGATCCTGGAGGACGGACGCCTCACCGACGCCCAGGGCCACCAGGTCGACTTCAAGAACACCGTCATCATCATGACCTCGAACCTCGGGACCCGGGACATCCAGAAGGGACCGGGGATCGGATTCGCGACGAGCGGCGACGAGAACGTGACGTACGAGCGGATGAAGGACAAGGTCATGGAGGAGCTGAAGAAGTCCTTCCGGCCGGAGTTCCTCAACCGCATCGACGAGGTCATCGTGTTCCACTCGCTGTCCCGCGACGACGTGAAGGCCATCGTCGACCTCATGATGAAGCGGGTTCGCGAGCAGCTGAAGTCGAAGGATCTCGAGATCGAGCTGACCGACGGAGCCAAGGATCTTCTCGCTGAGAAGGGCTACGACGTCGCGCTCGGAGCCCGGCCGCTCCGCCGGACCATCCAGCGCCTGGTGGAGGATCCGCTGTCCGAGAAGCTCCTGTGGAAGGAGTTCAAGGCCGGGCAGACGGTGATCGTGGACGCCCGGGACGGCGAGATCGCCTTCGACCCGGCGCCGGTGCCGCCCGAGACACCGCCGGTCGAGCTGGCCGGCACCGAGGGGTAACGCCGACCGAGACAGACGCTCGGGGCCCGGGTTCGCCCGGGCCCCGTTCCTTTGGCCTCCGTAAGCGGAACCGGGCATGCTGCGCGTTCATGACCTTGATGGAAGAAGCCACGGGAACGGTGGCGGTCGCGGACTCGCCGGCCGAGCAGGAGACGAACCTCACGTTCGAGCGGTTCTTCGAGCTCGAACGGGGGAGGCTGTTCGGCGCGGTCGTTCTCCTGACCCGAGACCGCCATGAGGCCGAAGAGCTCATGCAGGACGCGTTCCTTCGTGTCCTCGAACGATGGGACCGCGTGGCCGCCATGGAGGACCCGACCGGCTACCTGTACCGCACCGCGATGAACCTGTTCCGGAGCAGACGCCGGCGCACTGCGGTCGCGGTGCGCCGCGCGGTTCGACCGATAGTCCAGACCGATGAGCTTGCCCGGGTCGAGGGCACCGACGCGGCCGTTCGGGTCCTGGCGAAGCTGTCGCCGCGCGAGCGCGCGGCGGTCGTGCTTGTGGACGTGCTTGGGCTCACCTCCGAAGAGGCGGCCGATCCGCTCGGTGTGAAGGCGAGCACGGTCCGAGTGTTGCTGGCCCGGGGCCGGGCCGGCTTGCGGAAGGAGTGGGCAGATCATGGATGATCGGGACGTCGTCGAACGGCTTCGGCGGATCAGGGCGGGCGCTCAGGCTCCCGAGCCCGCCTACGAGCGGCTGCTCACGCGCAGGGATCGAAGGCGACGGAACTCGCGCCTGACGTCGGGGGTCATGGCGTTCGTCGTGTTCGGCATCGCGATCGCAGCGGCAGCTATGGTCTTCACTGGTCACAGCGCTCTGACGCATCGGGCCCCGTCGTTCGGTTCGGGGGACTCGCCGCCCGGTCTCATCGCGGCGCCGGGCCAGTACTACTTCACGAAGACGCAGATCTATCTGAATCAGAGCGCCGCGAGCACCGAAGGGAACGCTGGGGTCGAGGGGCCCTGGACGGTCGAGATCTGGTTCGGGCCGGACGCCTCCGGCCGAGCTAGGTTCATCGATGCCACCTCGCCGGCGGCGAAGAGCGTCGACTACGGATGGGGTCGCGCTCCCGACGCGACGTACGGACCGGGCGAGATGCCCTGGGGCGACCTGTCGGGCCTGTCGTCGGATCCGGACACCCTCTACGATCAGCTCCTGCAGCGGTCGATGCCCGGGGGGGCTTCGCCGAACCCCATCCCGACGTCGAGCCCCGGCCGGTCCACACAGGAGTCCGCGATCCTGCGCACGATCGCGGATCTGTTCAACCTCGACGAGCAGTACACCTCGCCGTCAGTGCGGGCGGCGATGTTCGAGGTCTCACGTGGGCTTGACGGCGTTCAGACTCTGAGCGACGTGGCGGACCCGGTAGGGCGCCCGGCGGTGGCACTGCGATGGGTGATCTCCTACGAAGGGCCGCCCGTGTACATCAACTGGTTCTTCGATCCGTCGACCGAGCAGCTCATGGCCGAGACGGCCACGCAGAATGGGCAGGTCATCGAGGCGCGCATCGTGGCCGAGGCGGGCATCGCCGATTCCACGGACGTCACGCCGGATGCGTCGCACGACTTCTTCCGGGTTGCCGAACGACGGCCGGACTTCCTGCCTTGACCGGGCGCGCCACCGGCCGAATTGTCGTACCCCCTTGCTAGCGTCGCGACGTGGGCAGGGTCAAGGCGCTGTTGTCGTGCTCCGAGTGCGGCCAGCCAGTCTCGCAATGGGCCGGGCGATGCCCGGCCTGCGGGGCCTGGGGGTCGATCGAGGAAGGCCCGCGAGCTCGCGGTGCCGTGGCCGGCGTGGCTCCTGCAGCGATCGCCACGCTCGAGTCCGAGTCGGAGTTCGACATGCGGATCGCCTCCGGGTTCCCAGGGGTCGATCGGGTCCTCGGGGGTGGGCTCGTCCCAGCTTCCGTCGTCCTGCTGGCGGGTGAGCCGGGCATCGGGAAGTCAACGCTCCTTGTACAGCTCCTCGCGAACCTCTCGGCCTCGGGGAACACGTGCCTGTTGGCCTCGGGCGAGGAGTCCCGCGGTCAGGTGGCGGCGAGGGCGCAGCGGCTCGGCCTTTCTGGCTCGGCCGTGTCCTTCGTCTCCGGCCGTGAGCTTCCCGCGGTGATCGGGACGGTCCTCTCGTCCCGGCCTTCGGTGCTCGCCGTGGACTCCATCCAGACCCTTCGAGATCCAGACTCGTCCACGATCCCCGGCGGGCCCGCGCAGGTCCGAGCGTGCGCGGACGCCCTTGTGGGCCTGGCGAAGTCCCAGGGGATCACCGTCGTGCTCACCGGCCACGTGACGAAGGAGGGCGACGTCGCCGGCCCTCGGACCCTGGAGCACGCCGTCGACGTCGTCCTGAGCTTCGAAGGAGACCCCCGGTCTGGGCTCCGGGTGCTGGCAGGCGGCAAGAACCGCTTCGGCCCCGAGGGCGAGGTGGCGTGGTTCGAGATGTCCGCAACCGGGCTGGCGGAGGCGGATCCCTCGGCGCTGCTCGCCCCCGCCGGGGGGGAGCCGGGGTCGGCGACGGCCCTGCCGCTCGCCGGAAAGCGCGCGTTCGCACTCGAGATGCAAGCGCTCGCCGTCGCCACGGACGGGCCGCCGCGCCGCCACGCCACGGGTCTGGACCCGAAACGCTTCGCGCTGCTCGCGGCGGTCCTGGACCGCTTGGGTGGCGTGCCTGTCGGTCGGATGGAGCTGTATGGCGCCACGGCGGGGGGAGTCCGGGCCGGAGATCCTGGATGCGACCTGGCGGTGGTGGCGGCGCTCGCGTCCTCGGCGATGGCCGTTCCGCCTCCGGGGAGGTCCGCGTTCGTCGGCGAGGTCAGTCTGACCGGGCAGGTCAGGGCCGTATCGGGAATGGCTCAGCGGGTCGCGGCTGCGGGTCGGGCGGGCGTCGACACCATCTTCTGCCATGACGGGGCCGGACTGCCTGCAGGCGTGCGTGTTGTGCCCGTCACACACGTGGCTCAAGCCCTTGGATGGGCTTCCGGGAGGTGACCGCGAGGACCCGAAACCCCCATCCACCGGCGGAAACGCACCACCGCGAGGGCGAAAAGGCCCTCTGACCTGCACTTTTGATTTGCCTGGTAGCAGTCGCGCGTGCTAGCATGGCGTTCGATTGGCCCCCCAGTCCTCGCAGATGAGGTGGTTTTGTGTTCCGAAAAGGTGACACGGTTGTCCATCCAGAGCATGGCGCCGCGGTCATCGAGGACCTCAGGGAGCGGGACTTCCTCGGGGAGCGGAAGAAGTACTTCGTTCTCCGCCTCGCGTATGGCGATCTGACCCTCATGGTCCCGGTGGACTCCACCCAGGATGTGGGCCTGCGCAACGTCGTCGCCAAGAAGGAAGTGACCAAGGTCCTCGACGTCTTGCGCCAGGACGAGTCCAAGATGGCCTCGAACTGGAGCCGCCGGTTCAAGAACAACATCGAGAAGTTGCGCTCCGGCGACATCTACCAGGTCGCGGAGGTCGTTCGGAACCTCGCCATCCGCGAGCGACAGAAGGGTCTCTCCGCCGGAGAGAAGCGCATGCTCACGAAGGCCCGCCAGATCCTCGTGTCCGAGCTCGTGTTCGCCACCGGCTCGAACGAGGAGAAGGCCGAGGGCATGATCGAGAAGGTCCTGGACGAGTCGCACTGAGCTCCTGAACGACATCCTTGCCAGAGCCCCTCGAGCGGGGCACCTTTTCACCGTGAGCGAGGAGCGGAAGGGCTTCCGGCAGCGCCCGAGGGGACCGCTGGTCGAGTTCGTGCGCCTGGTGATCGTGGCGTCCCTGGCGGCTGCCGGCTACGCCATCGCCAAGCAGGGGAACGCCGGGACGGCCCGCATCGTCCTCGGGATCATCCTCGGGTCGGCCGTCGGGTACGTGATCGGGGGAGTCCTCGGTCGAGGGACGGCCACGGCCATGAACGCCGTCGAGCGCGAGTTCCGGCGAACCCCGGCAGCCGACATCGTGGCCGGGCTCTTGGGGGTCCTGGTCGGCCTGGTGATGGCGCTCCTCGTGACGTTCCCGCTGTTCAAGCTCCCCGACGCCGCCACGTGGGCCGCCATCGCCGTGGTGTATCTGGTCCTGCCGTACCTCGGATATCGAGTGGCCAGGGCCAAGCGCGACGAGCTCTTCTCGTTGCTCGGGTTGAAGCCACGAGCGGCCGGCCTGGGGCGGGCCGAAGTGAATGTCATCGATACGAGCGCGCTCATCGACGGGCGGATGCTGGAGCTGGTCCGCACCGGCTTCCTGGGCGGCGTGCTGCTCGTGCCGAGCCCCGTGCTGGGTGAGCTCCAGCGGGTCGCGGACTCTTCCGATCCGGGCCGCCGGACCCGGGGACGGCGGGGCCTGGACACACTCGCGAAACTGCAGCGAGACCCGTCGGTCGAGGTGGTCCTGGTTGACACGGAGGCCATCGGCGACGTGGACTCCGGTCTGGTCCGGTTGGCGCGCGACCGCGGCGCCGCGGTGGTCACGGCCGACGCCAACCTGGCCAAGGTGGCGGAGGTCCTGCGGGTTCCGGTTCGGTCGATCAACGCCCTGGCTGCGGCGGTGCGCGCACCGGTCGGCCCGGGCGAGCGTTTGGGGGTTCGCCTCACGAAGGAGGGGCGTGAGCACGGGCAGGGAGTCGGGTACCTCGAGGACGGCACGATGGTCGTGGTAGAGGAGAGTGGGCATCTCGTGGGGAACGACGTGACGGTGCAGGTGACGAACGTGCTTCAGACGACGACGGGCCGCATGGTGTTCGCGACCCTGGCGCCGGAGCCGACGGCGTGACGGAGGCCGTCGCTCTCGTGCTGGCCGCAGGCGAGGGCGAGCGCCTGGGCAGGGGCCCGAAGGCGTTCCTCGAGGTCGGGGGCCGCTCCATCCTCTCGATGGCCGTCGCCGCCGCCGCGGCGAGCCCGACCGTGGACGAGATCGTCGTGGCCGTCCCGGCGGGTTTCCTGGAGCAGGTCTCGCGAGCGATCGTTCCCGCCGTGCCCAAGCGCTGCCGGGCGGTGCTCGGGGGGAGGAATCGTCAGGACTCGGTCCGCCTCGCGCTGGAGACGGTTCCGGCCGACCGTCCCGTGATCGTCTGCCACGACGCCGCGCGCCCGTTCGCGGCGCCGGAGCTCTTCTCGGCGGTGATCGCCGCGCTCGCCGACGGCGACGGCGCCGTTCCGGTGCTCCCGGTCCCCGACACGGTCAAGCGCGTCCACGACGGGTACATCGAGTCCACCGTCCCTCGGGAGGAGCTGAAGCTCGCGCAGACGCCGCAAGCGTTCGCGGGGCCGGCCCTCCGCGATGCACACGAGCGTGGAGCCGCGGCGGGGATGCGCTGCACGGACGACGCCGCATTGCTCGAATGGGCGGGGTATCGGGTCCGAGCGGTGCCCGGCGAGCCGGTCAACTTCAAGATCACGACAGCGGAGGATCTGGCCCGAGCCGAGCGCTACGTGCTGGACACGATGCCGCCGGTCACGCCGGTCGCCGGAGAGTGAGGTGCGCGTCGGCCTCGGGTTCGACGTGCATCCGACGGACCCCGAGCGGCTGCTTCGCCTGGGTGGTGTGGTGTTCGCGGAGGCGCCCGGCCTGGCCGGCCACTCGGACGCCGATGTCGTCTGCCACGCCGTGGCCGACGCGTTGCTGGGCGGCGCCGCCCAAGGCGATCTCGGCCACCATTTCCCGGACACCGATCCTGCCGTCGCGGGGATCGTGGGGCTGGAGCTCCTCGGGCGGGCGGTGCGCATCGTTCGCGACGCGGGCCTCGTGCCGTCGTCGTGCGACCTCACCGTGATCGCCGACGACCCCCCAGTGGCGCCGCATCGCGAGGAGATACGCGACAACCTCGCGCGGGTCCTCGGCGTGGACGCCACGGCCGTCTCGGTGAAGGCCACTCGGCCTGAAGGCCTCGGGCTCACCGGTGACGGCATCGGCTGCTTGGCCGTCGTGACGCTCACCGACTCGTGAGCCGAACCCATCGGTGGGTGACCGGCCGCCGAGCCGTCGCCGAAGCGGTCCGGGCCGGCCTGGCGGACGAGGTCGTCGTGGGGACGTGGGTCCGGACCACTCCCGGTCTCCGGGACGTGCTTCGAGCCGCCCGGGACGCGGGTGTCCCGGTCCGAGAGGCCCCTCGGTCCACACTCGATGGGATCGACCCCGAGCACCAGGGCGTGGCCGTCAGGATCGCCACGCCACGGGAGCTCAACGAGGGCCAGCTCGCGGAGCATCCGTTCGGGGCGGAGGACGTCGTCGTGATCCTGGACGGGATCACCGATCCGCAGAACCTCGGTGCGGCGGCCCGGAGCGCGGAGGTGGCGGGGGTCGCCATGTTGGTCACCAGGATCCGGCGCTCCGCGGGCCTCACTCCCGCGGCGGTCCGGGCCTCAGCCGGCGCGTTGTCGCACCTTCCCGTGGCTCGCGTCACGAACCTTCGCCGCACCATCGATGCCCTGAAGGGACGCGGGTTCACGGTGGTCGGCCTGGACGCCGACGGCCCTTCCATCGCGGACGAATCCTGTCCGGACGGCCCCGTGGCACTCGTGGTGGGGGCCGAGGGGACGGGGATCTCCCGTCTGGTGCGTGAAGGATGCGACCTCCTGGTCTCGCTGCCCATGCGAGGCCGGGTGGAGTCCTTGAACGCGTCCGCCGCCCTCGCCGCGGCGCTCTACGCCTACGTCCTCCCTTCGCGGGAACGGCGAGGGTAGCGCGTACACTCGGAGCGCCGCTGGGGTGGCGCAGTCCGGTAGCGCAAGCGATTTGTAATCGCTAGGTCGCGGGTTCGAATCCCGCCCCCAGCTCTCGTTGCTGGGGACGGCACTGCGAAGACTCCGTCTGTTCTGGGTCCGCGTTTTAGGGCTTTGGACTCGCGTGTGACGAGTGTCCGCTCTCGATGGCATGAGAGGTCCGCTGGAGGCGGGACGCCACTCCCAGCCAAGCTTCTTCAAGGCTGCTTTCGTGCTGGCTGGTTCCACCTGCCGGATCCGGCCGGCGCCGAGCGCGCCACCGGAGCGCCAACCCGAGCAGCAGCAACGCGACGATGGCGCCCACGGCCGTCATGGGAAGAACCGATGTGCTTTTCATCGAGGCCGGCCTCGGCGACAGCCTCGGCTGCACGATGGCGACAGGTCCGTACCCCGGTCGGTAGGGCGCGACGGCAGGCTGTCGAAGCTCGATGACAGGTGTGTGGGCGCGCTCAACCCTCATGGCCTGGCGCAGCTGCTTCCGAGCTTTCGTCAACAACATCTGGGCCCGGTGCGCCTCCTTCTGCACCCACCGGTCGACCAACGGTTTCGGTGGCATGGGGATCCCTCCGGGCTCCGCCTGGAGGTGCAGATGCGTCGGCCCCCCTGCTGCATCGCCGGTGTTCCCCACGTATCCCAGGACCTGCCCTTCCTTCACGTTCCTGCCCTCGACGGTTCGAGACGCGAACGCAGACAGGTGCGCGTAGAAGTACTTCATCCCGTCCCCTGCCGTGAGCTGGATCCCCAGCCCGCTGACCGCGTCGTTGACGCGGCCGGAGATGAGCCCATCCGCGACGGCCACTATCGGCGTCCCCTCCGCAGCGAAGATGTCGAGACCCACGTGCAGATGCGGCCACGGGCATGGACGGGCCGCATGCCAGTCGTTCGACCAGTTCGCCGGCCCCGCCACCGGGAACGGGCCTGCCACGGCCAAGTACGCACGGCGAAGGAAGATGTGCCGGGCGCGGGCGAGCTGCTGCACCACTGGGTCGACCGCCCCTGTGGTCATCGCGGTCGTGGCCCCGGGGGGCTCCGGAAGGACATAAGGCGGAGGAGGGGGTTCCGGCGGCGGGACGAACGGGGAGGCCAGGCTGCACGAGGTGGACTCGGGGGGAGGACTCGGACTGACGGTCCGCGAGGGGGCCAACGCCGTCCGCGGATTTCGAGTCGGCGACAGCGGCACCAGCCTCTTCAGCGCCTTTCGGGTCGGCGAACGGGAAGGCGTGGGCGAGGCGGAAGGTGTCGGTGTCGGTGTGGGCGAAACGGACGTGGTGGGTGTCGGTGTGGGCGTCGGTGTGTCCGCCCGCGCGAGGCCGGACGCCACCGCGAGCCACAGCATCGCACCCGCTGCACCCCCGGCGAGGACGAACCGGTATCGATGACGCATTCGGCCTGAACCCCCCCGTGCCCGAGCCGGGACCGCCGGCAACCCTCGCGACGGCACCGCTCAGATCAGGACAACCAGGCTAACTGCAACGATCCGGAAGAGCCAACCCAGCAAATGCCGTAGCTCCTTCAGCCCACTTTTCCGAGGTGGCTGGCGACCCAATCAGCCGCGAGGCTCGCAACCCGGTCGAGCGCCCCCGGCTCTTCGAACAGATGCGTGGCGCCCGGGACGATCACGAGCTCGACCTCGCAGCGCATCCTCCCCATGGCCTCGCGGTTGAGTTCGATCACGACCTCGTCGCGCTGGCCGACCATCAGAAGCGTCGGCGCACGAACAGCCTCTAGCCCATCGGCGGCGAGGTCGGGACGTCCTCCTCGAGACACCACGGCCCGAACCACATTGGGACGGCGAGCGGCCGCGATCAGGGCGGCCGCCGCTCCAGTGCTCGCCCCGAAGGCCGCCACGGCCATGCCGGCGGCTCCCCACTCGTCCCGCCTGTCGATCGCCCCGACCAGTCGCCCCGCCAGCAGCGGGATGTCGAAGCGAAGGTGGGCCGTACGGGCGTCGAGTCGCTCCTCGTCGGCGGTGAGCAGGTCGAACAACAGGGTGGCCAGGCCTCTCCCCTGGAGGACCTCGGCCACAAGTGCGTTCCGGGGGCTCTTCCGGCTGCTCCCGGATCCGTGGGCAAATACCACGACACCGGTGGCGCCGGAGGGGATCGTGAGGTCGCCGGGCAGGGTCCCGCCGTCCATGGGGACGTCGATCGGACGCGCGAACATCACCGTGACCGTACCGTTGTTGGGGTAGGTTGGCGTGATGGCCGAGGTCCCTGGCAGCCGGGGCGACGGGCGTCGCCGCGTCGTCATCGAGGCCGTGACCCCGCAGATCGACGGGGGCGATTTCCCGGCGAAGCGCGTGGTCGGGGAGGACGTGGTCGTCGAAGCCGACGTGTTCTGCGACGGGCACGACCTCCTCGGCGCGGTGGTGCGGTACCGCAGAGCCGAAGAGCGTACGTGGAGCGAGGCGCCGATGCGCCTCGTCGGGAACGACCGGTGGCGAGGATGGTTCACCGTCGGCGAGCTCGGGCGATACCGCTTCACCGTGCGTGGGTGGGTGGATGCGTTCGCCACCTGGCGCCGCGATCTCGAGAAGAAGATCGATGCCGGCCAGGACGTCGGCGTCGACCTCCTGACCGGCGCGCTCCTCGTCGAGGACGCCCTCCGGCGGACCCGACAGGGTGACGGACGGGTCCTCCGCCGATTCGTCGGCAAGCTCCGCGAGGGCGACTCGGATGCCGCGCTCGACGGCGAGCTCGCGGAGACCATGTCGAAGTACCCGGATCGATCCCGCGCGGTGACCTACCACCGCGAGCTGGACGTGATCGTCGACGTGCCGCGCGCGAGGTTCAGCTCCTGGTACGAGGTGTTCCCACGCTCGGCCTCACCCGAGCCCGGGAGGTCCGGCACCTTCGTCGACGTCGAGGAGCGGGTCCTCCCCTACGTGAAGCGGATGGGGTTCGACGTGCTGTATCTGCCGCCGATCCATCCGATCGGTCACACGAACCGCAAGGGGGAGAACGGGGCCACCGCGGCCGGGCAACAGGATCCGGGGAGCCCGTGGGCCATCGGTTCGGGCGAGGGCGGCCACACGTCCGTGCATCCCGAGCTCGGCACCCTCGAGGACTTCGACCATCTGGTGGAGAAGGCTCGCGGCACGTACGGCATCGAGATCGCGCTCGACATCGCGTTCCAGTGCTCGCCGGACCACCCCTACGCGAAGACCAACCCTGAGTGGTTCAAGCACCGGCCGGACGGCACGATCCGTTACGCGGAGAACCCTCCGAAGCGTTACGAGGACATCTACCCGCTGGACTTCGAGACCGAGTCGTGGCGCGAGCTGTGGCAGGAGCTCAAGGGAGTCGTGGAGTTCTGGATCGGCCACGGGGTGCAGATCTTCCGTGTGGACAACCCGCACACGAAGCCGTTCTGCTTCTGGCGGTGGCTGCTCGCCGAGATCAAGCAGGACCATCCCGAGGCGCTCTTCCTGTCCGAGGCGTTCACCCGGCCGAAAGTGATGTACCGCCTGGCGAAGGAGGGGTTCGACCAGTCCTACACGTACTTCGCGTGGCGCAACACCAAGCACGAGCTCACCGACTACATGACCCAGCTCTCGCGCTCGCCGGTCAAGGATTTCTTCCGCCCGAACCTGTGGCCGAACACGCCAGACATCCTGAACGAATACCTGCAGCACGGAGGCCGGCCCGCGTTCATGAGCCGCCTGGTGCTCGCGGCCACGCTCGGCGCGAGCTACGGGATCTACGGCCCCGCCTTCGAGCTCATGGAGCACGAGCCGGTCCGGCCCGGGTCTGAGGAATACTTGAACTCCGAGAAGTACGAGATCCGCCACTGGGATCTGGACCGGGGGGACTCACTCGCCCCGTTCATCACCAGGGTGAATCGGATCCGTCGCGAGAACCCGGCGCTGCACACGAACGACCGGCTGTGGTTCCTTCCCATCGACAACGAACAGCTCATCGCGTACGCGAAGTCGACTCCGGATCGACGCAACGTCATCGTCGTGGTGGTGAACCTCGATCCCATGCACACCCAGAGCGGCTGGGTGGGACTCCCGCTCGAGGAATTCGGGATCGTGCGGGGCGAGTCGTTCCAGGTTCACGACCTGCTGACC
>JBKOXF010000035.1:0-18594 GCA_046724795.1 Actinomycetota bacterium
GCCGCGACGATCATCACCTCGTAGGACTCGAACAGGTCCGCCGCCATGCCGGCGCAGTCGCCCACGTTGTCGCCCACGTTGTCGGCGATCACCGCGGCGTTGCGCGGGTCGTCCTCGGGGATCCCCTGCTCGACCTTGCCCACCAGGTCGGCCCCGACGTCCGCGGCCTTCGTGTAGATGCCTCCGCCCACTCGCATGAACATCGCCAGGAGGGCCGCCCCGAACCCGAGCCCCTCGAGCACGTCGATCGCGTCGGGCACCTTGTAGATCAACACGATGGCAGTCGCGCCGAGGAGCCCCAGACCGACCGTGAACATCCCCGCCACGCCGCCGGTCCGGAACGCGAGCGTGAGAGCCTTGCGGTACCCCGACTCACGCGCGGCGTTCGCCACCCGCACGTTGCCTCGGACGGCCAGCCACATCCCGGAGAACCCGGTGATGGCTGAGAACGCCGCACCCATCAGGAACGCCAGCGACCTGCCCAGCTTGATCGCCGTCTCGGAGTGCACGTGGCCACTGCTCACGGGGAGCGCGAAGAACAGAAGAACGGAGAGCGCGACGGCGAACCAGGCCACCGTCCGGAGTTGGCGGTTGAGATACGCGCGGCTGCCGTCCTGGATGGCCCGGGCGATCTCCTTCATCCGCTCCGTTCCCTCGGGTTCCCGAAGGATCCCGGAGCGCAGCACGTACGCAACACCGAGCGCGAGGACGGAGATGATCATGACGACCCACAGCGCCACCGTGTCGAAGCTGCTGAAGGTCAAGCTGGACGTTACAGCGAGCGCGCCGTGCACGATCTGTCGTTCCTCCTCAGGTGGTCAGGGCCGGTCGGCCGGGGTGCCCGGGGATTCTAGCCATCTTCCCGGGCCCCGGACCCCGATCCCTCGGGCGGGGAATCCCTCCGTTCGCGCCGGGCGAACGGCCGCCGATCGGGGCTGGCCGCCTGCAGCGCTGGCGGCCCCGCCAGGCTCGTCGCCAACACGGCGGCGACGAGCACGGAGAACACCGCGACCGGGATCCGCCCTGCCGTGAGCCCGGCCGTGGCGACGGCGAGCGTCACCTCGCCCCTCGGGATCATCCCGGCGCCGACGATCATCCGTTCGCGAAAGGGAAGACCCACGGCTGCGAGGCTCGGCCCCAGGAACTTCGCCGCGATCGTGACCACGACGAACGCGACCACGAACCACGAGCCGGCGTCGCCGAGGGCACCGGGATCCATCCGAGCCCCCGCCAGTACGAAGAAGAACGGGACCAGGAAGTCGAACAGGGGCTCCATCTTCCGGTCGAGCTCGTAACGCTCGGAGGTCTCGGCCAGCGCCATACCCGCCAGGAACGCCCCGATCAGCGCGGCCAACCCGACCTGCTCCGCCAGCGCGGCCAGCCCAAGACACAGCGCCAGCGAGACCACGAACGGCGCCCGGTGGAGCCGAGGGCGCTCCAGGAGCAGCGCGTACCGGCGGAAGAACGGCGTCCCCAGGGCCGAGACGAGCACCACGAAGGCAAGGGCCCCGATTACGGCCACCGCGACCCCCCCGGCGCCGCGGCTGCCGCCCACTCCGATCGCCACCGGTATGGCCACGAGCGTGACGACGTCGTCGAGCACGGCCGCGCCGAACACCACCCGCGCAGGTCGCGACGCCGTCATGCCGAGATCCGAGAACGCACGGGCCGCGATGCCGACGCTCGACGCCGCGAGGGCGACCGCAGCGACGGCCGCTGCCCGGGCCGGATAGCCGAACGCCACGACGATCCCGTACCCGGCGACCCCCGCGGCGAGCATCCCTGACACGCTGGCCAGCGCGGAGGGCCTCCACACTGAGAGCAAAGAGGAGAGGCGCGTCTCGAGCCCGGCCACGAACAGCAAGACCACGATCCCGATGTCCGCGAGGACGGTCGTTGCTTGGTTCAGCTCGATCCACCCCAGGACGTGCGGGCCGATGGCGATCCCCACGAGGAGCTCGCCCACGATCGCGGGGAGGCCCAGGCGCACGCACAGCTCTCCGGCCACCTTCGCGGCCGCAAAGATCACGAACACTTGCAGGATCAGGTTCATGGTCGAGGAAAAGAAAAAGGCCGGGACGCCCCGCCGACCAGGCTTCCCGGCACACCGTCACGCGGCCGGCCTCCCGCCGGCCCGAACCCTAGTCCGACCCCTGCTCCACCTCCACGTCGCGGACGAGCGTCATGCGGACGAAGTTCCCTCCGCCTTCACGCGGGTCGATGGCGAGCTCGTCGACCAGCCCCTCGAGGAGGGGAAGGGACAGACCCCCTTCGAACCCGGAGGGGGGCGTCGGCGAAGGATCGGTCACGAGGGCACCGCCGCCTCCGGCCGGCTCACCCCGGTCCGCGACCTCGATCAGGAGCCGGTCCTCCTCGAGGACGGCCCGCACCGGTATCCGCTCGGTCGCCCCCGTGCGGCCGTTCAGCATGACGGCATTCGTGCAGGCCTCCGAGCCGGCCAGCTTGGCGTTCTCGACGAACTCCGGAGAGTGTTGCCCGAGCCTGGCCACGGCTCCCATCAAGTGGCGGACCACGCCGACGTACTCGGGACGCGGGGGAATCTCGACCTCGATGTCGGGGACGCGCTCCGAGGTCCCGGTCACGACTCCAGGGCTTCGTTCAGGGTTCCGTACATCGGGAACACCTTGGAGAGGCCGGTGATGTCGAAGATCTTCAGGATCCGGTCCTGGTTCGCGACGAGCTTCATGGTCCCGTCCCGGTCCTTCACACGCTTCAGCCCGCCGACCAGGACACCGAGTCCCGTGGAGTCGAGGAAATCGACGTTCTCCATGTCGATCACGATGTCGGTCGCTCCCCCCTCCACGAGATCGATGAGTGTCTGGCGGAGGCGGGGGGCCGTATACACGTCGATCTCGCCCCGAAGCGAGATGACGCTCGCGCCGTCCTTCGTGGAGGTTTCCACGTCAAGGTTCACGGGCGGCAGTATATGGGAAGCCCCCCAAAGCAGCATGCGGGGCCCCGAGGCGCGCAAGTCGGGTAGGCCCCGGTGCGCCCCGGGAGGCCCCGGTAGTTGAAGTTCTGCCAACCCCCCGATAGCCTTCGCCGGTCTTGCCGACTCCCGAACCGCAACGCAAATCGTCGATCGTCCGAATCTCGATCATCTACGGCACGATCCTGGTGGTCGTGCTTGGCGTCGCCGCGGCCTTGCTCATCCTGCTCCGATCCAATGACAGCACCGAGACGCCGACCCCGGGGGGATCCGGCGCGAGCTCGGCTCCGCCGTTCGGGAACTTCTCGTTTACGGTCCGCGAGGTCAAGGTCGTCCCCACCGGCAAGACCGCGGGCGTGAACCAACAGGCCCACACCGCAGCGAAGAGCATCGAGCGCACGATGGATGCCCTGTACTTCACGGGCTACCTGGACCCCTCGGCGTGGCAGAGCGGCAACTACGACGACGCATGGAAGCTGTTCGCCCAGCAAGCGCAGGCCCAGGCGCGCAAGGACGCGCCCACCCTCACTCTGGGCTCGGACGCAGGCTCGAAGTACTCCACGGTGGGCGAAGGACCCAACACCGCCTTCGTCAAGGTGTTGATGGACCCGGCCGGGCATCCCACCACGGCGGTCGTCAAGGTGAGGTTCACGGCGAAGGGGACGGGGAAGGACGGCACGACCTCGCTCATCACCAGCTCGGGGGACTACTTCCTGATCCCCGGCAGCGGGGGATGGAAGATCACCGGGTACGACGTGAAGCAGGGGGCAGCCTGATGACGGCGGCGCGTCGTCGATCGATCCGGCGGACCGCTCTCCTCGCGCTCGTCGGGCTTGTGGCATGGGTGGCCGGCGCGGCGCTCGGCACGACGCCCGGGTCGCGTCGATCCGAAGCTCGGGCCGCCGTGTTCACCGTCGGGGTCGCACACCCCGACCAGGCCCGGAACCTTCCCGGGCTCACCGGGAGCAAGCCGTTCTTCATCCTGTCGCTCGGTTCGGACGCCCGGCCGGGCCAGGCCATCACCGGTGAACGAACGGACTCCATCCACATCATCGGGATCAACCCGGCCAAGCACCGGGCCAGCATCCTGGGGTTCCCTCGAGACTCCTGGGTCTCGATCCCGGGCCACGGCACGAACAAGATCAACGCGGCGATGACCTACGGGGGGCCCGCGCTCACCGTGCAGACCATCGAGCAGCTCACCGGCATCCACATCGACTACTACCTGCTGACCTCGTTCGGGGGTCTCACGAACATGGTGGACGCCATCGGCGGCATCGTGGTCAACGTCCCCTACCCGATGCACGACTCCTACTCGGGCGCAAACTTCAACGCCGGTGTGCAGAAGCTCAACGGGAAGCAGGCCCTCTCCTTCTCACGGAACCGGCACGACACACCAAATGGAGACCTCAGTCGATCGCTCAACCAAGGGACGCTTCTCGTCTCCGCCCTTCGTGAGCTCAACCGGTACTTCGAGAAGGACCCAGCCGTTGTCCTGACGTGGCTCGCTGCCGGCGTGAAGAACGTCGAGACGGACCTCTCCATCCAGCAGCTCCTGACCATGGCGTTCACCGCGCTGTCCATCCCGGCCAGGCATGTGACGAACCAGGTCGTGCCGGCGACGACGGGGACCGAGGGCAGCGCGAGCGTCGTATTCATCTCGCCGTCCGCGAGGGTCGACTATGCGGACATGAAGAACGACGGCCTGATCGGCAAGTAGCGTATCTCCATCGGAGACCCCCTAGATCCTGGTAATCACGTACGCGACGAACCCCGCGTAGAACAGCCCCTGCCACATGAGGACGACCCCTGAGAGCCGGCCGCGGTATCGAAGCTGGACGTACAGCACCGAAGCCGCCACGAACGCGATGAGGGCGGCGACGAGGGAGTCCGCCGTGAAATGCCACGGGGTCAGCAGCAGCCCGATCGACACCGGGAAGGCCGTGCCGAACACCATCGCCCCGGTGATGTTGCCGACGGCGAGGGTGTCCTTTCCTCGCCGGGCCCAGATGATGCTCGAGTTGAAGGTCTCGGGGAGCTCCGTCGCGATCGGCGCCACCAGCAGCGCGAAGACAAGCGGGTCCACGTGGAACCGCTCCGACAGGTGCGTGACCCCGACCACGATGAGCCTCGCGCCTCCGACGATCACCGCGACTCCGACCAACGTCTGGGTGATGCTTGCCCACGTGGGCGGCCGAAGGGGCCACGGCCGTCGGAGGACCGCGGACGCCCATCGCCGCAGGTAGAGCGGCTTCACCTCGCCGGTCGCTTCGACCTCGAGCTTCTCCTCCCCCGGCGTGCGGAAATGCTTCCGGACGTATAGGACGTACGCGATGAGCATCACCGGTGACAGCGCGTAATGCAGCGCTTTCACGTGCACGAGCCCCGCCGCGATGGCGAGCGCGAACAGGACGAGGAAGGTGAAGAGGTCCTGACGGACCACCGACGCCGTGAGGGCGAGCCTCGACCCTCGACGCGTCGTGACGGTCACCGTGAACCCCAGGATGGCGACGGCGAGCGTCGACAGCATGAGCGGTGAGCCGAGGATGGCCCCGATCCCGACCTCGTCGCCCACGCCGTGGTGCCCCACGATGATCGCGACCAGCGGCAGGATGGTCTCGGGGAGCGCGGTTCCGATCGCCGCCAGGACGCTCCCGACGGCGCCCTCGGAGAGACCGAAGCCTTCACCTACCCACTCCACCCCGTTCGTGAACAGCTCGGCGCCGGCGAGGATGATCGGGAGCGCAACGAACACTGCTGCGAGGTCCACGGCGCTTGAGTCTCTACGATGGACGGCGTGGACGCGGGCGGTTTCCTCGACAACCTCGTCGCTCAACACGACGCCGGCGAGTCACTCGTGCACGTGCAGCGACTGCCGGCACGTCCTCCCGCCCCCGAGCCCTTCCCCGACGATCTGCCGGAGCTCCTGACGGATCGACTGGGACTCATCGGCATCGAAGGGCTCTATCTCCATCAGCTCCGCGCACTCCAGGTCCTGGAGCAGGGCGACAGCGTGGTGGTCGCGACCGGCACCGCCTCGGGCAAGACCCTCGTGTACAACACGGCGTTCGCTGCCGACGTCCTGCGCGACCCCAAACGCACGGCGTTGTATCTGTTCCCCACGAAGGCCCTGGCCCGCGACCAGCTCCGGCAGATCCGTTCCTTGAAGCTGCCGCAGATCCGGGCGGCCGTGTACGACGGCGACACCCCGCAGGCCGAACGGCCGGTGATCCGCCGCAACGCGAACCTCGTGATGAGCAACCCGGACATGCTCCACGCGTCGTTGCTGCCGGATCACGCGCGGTGGGCCGACTTCCTGCTCCGGCTGTCGCTCGTCGTCGTGGACGAGGCGCACGTGTGCCGCGGCGTGTTCGGCTCGCACGTCTCGATGATCCTCAGGCGGCTACGGCGGTTGATCGCGAGGTACGGAGGCGAGCCGCGGTTCATGCTGGCGTCGGCGACCATCGGGAACCCCGGCGAGCTCGCCGAGCGGCTGGTCGGGGTTCGGTTCGACGAGATCACGTTCGACGCATCCCCGCACGGCGACAAACTCTTCGCCCTTTGGAACCCGCCGCTCGTCGACGAGGAGTCGGGGGCGCGACGGAGCGCGATCTCCGAGTCGTCGTGGTTGCTCGGCAAGCTGGTGGAATCCGGGGCGCGATCCATCGCGTTTGCCAGGTCGCGGCGGGCCGCCGAGCTGCTCGCTGAGTTCACGCGGCGCGAGGTGCCCGCGTCGCTGAAAGCCAAGGTCAAGGCGTACCGGGCCGGGTTCCTGCCGGAGGAGCGCCGCCAACTGGAGCGGCAGCTGTCGGCCGGTGAGCTCCTCGCGCTCGCCTCCACCACGGCGCTCGAACTCGGCATCGACGTCGGATCACTGGAAGCCGCCGTGCTCGCCGGCTATCCCGGTACGCGGGCGTCCATGTGGCAACAGGCCGGCCGGGCAGGCCGCCGGGAGACCGGATCGCTGGCCATGCTCGTCGCGCAGGACGATCCGCTCGATCAGTACCTCGTCGCGCATCCGGATGACCTGTTCGAGCGCCCGCCGGAAGCGGCGGTCATCGATCCGACGAACCCGTACGTCCTCGAACCCCACCTCGCGTGCGCGGCCCGCGAGCAGCCGCTCTCCGACGAGGAGCTTGCGTTCTTCGGCGACGCGGCCCCCGAAGCGGTGGACCGCATGGTGGAGCGGGGCGAGCTCGTGCGACGACGGGACCACCTTCACCATCGGGGCACGAGCTCCCCCCACCGCGACATCGACATCCGCTCGGCGGGCAGCCTGTTCTCGATCGTGAACGACGACACGGGGGAGCTGCTGGGAACGGTGGATGAGTCGCGGGCCCACTTCTCCGTGCACCCCGGGGCGATCTACCTGCACCAGGGCGAGCAGTTCGAGGTCACCGAGCTCGACCTTGAGGGGCGAGCCGCGCTGGTCCGCCCCAGCAACGCGGACTACTACACGCAGTCCCGCGACGTCACTGACATCGAGGTGATCGACGCACTCGAAGAGGACGCCATCGTCGAGACGCCAGCGTTCTTCGGCACCGTGCGCGTCGCCAGGCAGGTCACGGCCTTCGTTCGCAAGCTCGAGGCCACCGGCGAGACCATCGACACGGTGCCGCTCGCGTTGCCGCCCCAGGAGCTCACGACCAAGGCGTTGTGGTGGGCGGTGCCGCAGTCGGTCATCGAGCGCGCGGCGCTGACGCCCGCTCAGGTACCCGGCGCTGCGCACGCCGCCGAGCACGCAGCGATCGGGCTGCTCCCGCTGATCGCGATCTGCGACCGGTGGGATATCGGCGGCGTGTCTACGCCGTACCACCCGGACACCGATTCCTGCGCGATCTTCATCTACGACGGCTACCCCGGCGGGGCCGGGATCGTCGAGCGGGGGTTCCGGAGCGGCCGGCGTCTGCTCGAGGCCACGCTCGAGACCGTCCGGGCCTGCCCGTGCTCGCAAGGATGCCCGTCCTGTGTGCAGTCCCCGAAGTGCGGCAACGGCAACGAGCCGCTCGACAAGCAAGGGGCCGTGGCACTCCTGTCGGCGATGCTCGGCGAGACGTGGGGATGACCTCGACCGAGCGGCCGCTGTACGTCGCCGTGTGTGGCGCGGGTGTCGCGAACGAGCGCGAAACGGCGCTGGCGGAAACGGTCGGCCGGCTCCTGGCGCGGGCCGGCGCGATCGTGGTTTGCGGGGGTCTCGGCGGCGTGATGGCGGCGGCAGCCCGCGGCGCCACCGAGGAGGGCGGCACGTGCCTCGGCATCCTCCCCGGACACGACCGGACCGGCCAGGCCCCTCAGCTCACGGTATCGATCCCCACCGGCCTGGGCGAAGCGCGCAACGCGCTGGTCGTCCGCGCGGCCGACGCCGTCATCGCGATCGGCGGAGGGCACGGCACCCTGTCCGAGATCGCACTCGCCCTGAAGACAAGCGTGCCGGTGATCGGCCTGGACACCTGGGAGCTGGCGAAGAGCGGCGCGCCCGTCGATGCGTTCCCACAAGAGAAGACTGCAGAGGCTGCGGTGGAGCGCGCCGTCGAGGCTGCCGGACGATCGCGCCGGGATTAGGAGCGCGCCGGAGGTCGCCCCACGAGGCGGGAGGCCAAGGAAAGCACCGCTCGCTTCTCCCCCGGCTTCAGCCCCGTCAACAGCAGCACCACCCCGTACACGACGCACCCGGCCAGGATCGAGCCCCCCAGGTCGATCAGCCATTTCGGTCCGTTGAGGGCCTGGTGCACGGCCCACATCGTGATCCCGCCGGCCACGGTCGCGGGGACGAGCCGCAGGTACCACCGGTCGAACGGCCAGATGTTCACGAAATGCTTCACGAGCATCAGCCGGACGATGGCCGACGCCGTGAGCGTGACCGCCTCCGCGATGGCCGCACCCCGCATGCCGATGTGCGGCGCGAGCACCACGGCGATCCCCACGGCCGTCACGAACGACCCCATGTACACGAGGAGGTCCCAGCCCGTGCGGCCCACCATGATCAGGATGAAGCCGACCGTTCCCACGATCACCGGAACGATCAGCCCGATGATGAGGATCTCCAACGCGGCTTTGCCGGTGACGAACTCGTTGCCGTACACGCGCATGATCGTTCCGGGCAGGATGGCGAGCGCCAGCAGGATGGGAAGCGTCGTGGCGAGGCCCCATCGCGTCACGTTCTTGTAGAGCGCGTCGAGCTTCTCGTGCTCCCCCCGGTGATGCAGGTCGGCCACGAACGGACTGAACACGAGCGACAGCGACGTCAGGAACAGGAGCAGGGACTGACCGGTCCGCACCGTCGCCGCGTACACGCCGACCTGCCCCGGTTTGATCGCGGCCAACACGAAGGTGTCGATCCAGAACAGCAGCTGCGCGAACAGCGTCGCGGGGGTTCGGAGCATCCCGAACCGCAGGAGCGCGCCCGTCCGTTCCTCGGGGATGCCGACGCCGCGGGGCCGCGAGTCGAACCCGCGAGACTCACGCTCCCAGGCCCACGCCGCCAACCCGCACGCCACGATCCACGAGACCGCATAGGCGAATGACGACACGCCGGCCGTCTTCGAGAGCACGACCCATCCGCCGATCGCGAACAGGATCCAGCCGACCGGTTGGCCGATCCAGAAGATGTAAAGCGTGTGCCGCATGATCTTCAGGCCGCGCGTGCCGCCGAGGTACGCCCACGTGACGGCGGCGAAGGGGATGGCCAGGGCGGCGGCCCAGAACGAGACGACCCCCTGGTGGTGCAGTGACTTCGCCACGAACGCGTCGGCCAGCCACGACGACACGGCGAACACGACCACGCCGACCACGACCGACACGACCGTCGAGATCACGACGGACTTTCGGACCAGGGCCCGGATCCGTCCGTGCTCGCCGCGCCCGGCCAGGATGGCCACGAGACGGACGTTCGCCACGTCCATGCCGAAGCGCGTCGCGGTCGACGCGATGAACGCGAACTGGGTGGCCACCGCGACCACCCCGAACAACGACGCTCCGAGCGTCCGCGTCATCACGATCTGCGTGATGAACGTGGCAAGGACGCCTGCGGCCAGGCCGATGACGTTCTGGCCGGCGCCGCCCAGGATGTCGCGCTGATCCGCGAACTGGGCGCGTGGCAGGACGTCGTCGAGTGCGGCCCGGAACCCTCGGCCGAGCTTGCTTTCGTCGACGAGCGGCGCTTCGGTCTCCGCTTCAGCCAGCGCGTCGAGCTCGTCGTCGGTCCGACTCACGGGCCGACGCTACTACTCCAGGTAGCCGAGGCCGCGGAGGTGCTCCTCCATCTCGTCGGCCTCGGTGTCGCTGACGGCGGAGTCGTCGCCGGGCGGCAAACCCGGAAAGGTCGCCCCCGGCTCGGTGGCGCGCAAGGCTGGCCGGTCCCCCAGGAGCTGCGTGAGGACCTTGCCCGTGTGTTCCACGGAGGACGGCGCGTCCAGCGCGGCAAGGATGGTCGGGGCGACGTCAACGAGCGCCGCGGGCTCCGCGAACGCGTTCGGCTTCACATGCGGACCCCGCGCCACGATCACGCCGTCGATGCGATGGTCGCCGCTGACCCAATCCGCGTCCTCTACGGCCGCCTTCGCGTGCGTGAGCGAGTACCCCTCGGCGGGCTCGAACAACAGGTCCGGCGCCGTGTCGAGGTGCTTACCCTTGAACACCTCCTCGCGCCGCCACACCTTCTTCACGGGCGACCGTCCGGTCTTGGGATCGACGAACCCGCCGATCGCGGCAGCCACTTCGTCTCGCACCGACTCGTAGGCCTCCGGCCGCACGATCCCGTCGATCTCGCGGCCCTGAAGGTTCACGCTCACACCCTCGCCGGTGGAGCGGATCGTGGTGTACGCCCGGGTCTTGGCCCAGTTCACCGGCTGTGGCAGCGACACCTTGCCGTGCAGCCCGAACAGGTCGTACACCTTCCGCGCGGCCTGCCGCATCGGCCCCCACTGCATCGGCCCGAACAGCGCGTTCTTCGCCGTGAATTGGAGGAACCCGAACTTGCGCAGGAGCTGGTCCATGTTTACGCACCGCGTACACGACTGGAACCCGTGGTCCGAGATGAACAGGACGAGGTCGTCCTCGTTTGCCTTCGACACGAGCGCGCCGAGCGCATCGTCGATCATCCGGTACGCGTCGCGGATGCGCTCGGCCACCTTCTCCTTCGAGCGCTGCGCGTAGTCGGGATGGTCGGGCGCGATGTACTCGCTCAGACAGTGCTGCACGCGGTCGGTGGAGAAATGCACGAAGGCCGCGAGGTCCCACTCGGAGTTGTCGATGATCCACTCCTGCGCCTTGATGCGGGCGCGGGTAATCTCGACCACCTCGTCCATGAACGCGTCCGGGCGGTTCCGAAACGTGGTCCAGCTCATGCCGTTGATCGGCCACGGCGCGCCGGCCTTCTCGAGGTCCTCCGCCAGCGACGCCGGTGCGGTGAAGTCGCGCCCCTTCGGCAGCACGCCGCCCGCCACGAGCTTCCCGTCGATCTCGGGCGGGGGGAACGTCAGAGGAATGTTGATCATCAGCGAGCGCTTCCCGGCCGCGTTGAGATCCGGGATCAGTGTGCGTTCCTTGATCGAGCGGTACGTCACCGGGAACTGCTTGTGCGTCCCCGGCACCGTCTCCAGGATGTCGTACACCCCGTGGTCGGCCGGCTCGACGCCCGTCAGGAACGACGGCCACGCCGACCAGGAGTGCGTGGGGATGGTCGACTTCAGGACCCCCTTCGCGCCCTTCTCGATGAGGGCCTGCAGGTTCGGCAGTGCGCCCTTGTCGAGGAGCGGATCGAGGATCCTCCAGTCGGCGCCATCCCAACCGATGAGGAGGACTCGCGACATACGGTCGGAGAGGATAGACAAAGAAGGCGTATCGGGAGCGTTTGACGCTCCTGCGACCTCTCGATGTAATATGTCGACTCGATATATCGGTTCGATATCTACCGAACGGTAGAGGGAGGGATTCCCGAAGTGCTCGAGCTCGCGATCCTCGGCCTGCTCAAGGAGCGGGCCATGCACGGCTACCAGCTGTCCAAGCGGCTGGCTGACACGCTCGGAGCGTTCTGGAAGGTCTCCTACGGGTCGCTGTACCCCGCCCTGAAGCGCCTGGAGCGCGAGGGCGCCGTCGAATCGGCCTTCCCCCGTGAGGAGGTGGGCCGCAGAAAGAACGTGTATCGGATCACGGCGAAGGGCGAGGAGATGTTCTCGGCGCTCCTGCAGGAGGCCGGCGAGGAATCCTGGGAGGACAACCGGTTCCGGGTCCGCCTCGCGTTCTTCCAGTACCTGAAGCCGGACACCAGGCTGCGGCTGCTCGAGAAGCGCCGGGCCTACCTGGAGGATCGTCTCTCCCAGATCAAGACGTCGCTCGCGAAGGCCAGGGAGCGCATCGACAACTACACGCTGTCCTTGATGCGCCATGGCGAGGAGGCCACCCAGCAGGACATCAAGTGGCTGGACGACCTCATCAAGAACGAGCGGAAGCAGGTGAAGAGCGTGAAGGGCGTGAAACCCGAGCGCACCGCGTCCCGCCGGCGCTCGACCATCGCGAAGGAGCGTGCTGGATGACCAAGGGGAAGATCAGGCTCGGGATCGTCGGCGTGGGCAACTGCGCGTCCGCGCTGGTGCAGGGCCTCGAGTACTACAAGGACGCCCGGCCGGGGGAGGACGTCCCCGGGCTCATGCACATCATGCTCGGCAACTACCACGTGCGCGATGTCGAGATCGCCGCCGCGTTCGACGTGGACGCGAAGAAGGTCGGCAGGGACGTGGCGGAGGCCATCTTCAGCGAGCCGAACAACACGATCCGGTTCGCCGAAGACGTGCCGCCGACGGGAGTGGAGGTCCTCCGGGGGCCGTCGCTCGACGGGCTCGGCAAGTACTACCGCGACGTCATCAACGAGGCCGACTTCGAGCCCGTGGACGTGGCGCAGGCGCTCCGCGAGGCCGAGGTCGACGTCGTCGTCTCGTACCTCCCCGTCGGATCAGAGGAAGCCACGCGGTTCTACGCCCAGGCCGCGATCCTCGCGGGCGCCGGGTTCGTGAACTGCATCCCGGTGTTCATCGCGAGCGATCGCGAATGGGCCAAGCGGTTCGCCGACGCCGGCCTGCCCATCGTAGGCGACGACATCAAGAGCCAGGTCGGCGCCACGATCGTGCACCGCATCTTGACGAAGCTGCTCGAGGATCGCGGGGTGGACCTCAAGCGCACCTACCAGCTCAACTTCGGCGGCAACATGGACTTCATGAACATGCTGGAGCGCGAGCGGCTGATCTCGAAGAAGAAGTCGAAGACGCAATCGGTGCAGTCGCAGCTGCGCGAGGAGCTCCCCAAGGACAACATCCACATCGGCCCCTCCGATCACGTGCCCTGGCTGGAGGACAGGAAGTGGGCGCAGATCCGGTTGGAGGGCAAGGCGTTCGGCGACGTGCCGCTCAACATCGAGCTCAAGCTCGAGGTGTGGGACAGCCCGAACTCCGCGGGCATCGTGATCGACGCGATCCGCTGCGCGAAGCTGGCCATGGACCGAGGGATCTCCGGCCCGCTCGTGGGACCGAGCGCGTACTTCATGAAGTCGCCGCCGGTGCAGTTCTCCGACGAGATGGCGCACGAGATGGTCGAGGAGTTCATCCTCGAGGGCTCCCAGTCCCAGACGGCCGACTGGACCGCCTTCTTCGATCGCCAGCCGGCGTAGGCATAGCAAGCACCCCACGCCGGGTACCGTGACGGCGTGAGCCCAAGCGGGACCGTCGCTCGCGTCCGAGACGTCCTGTCGTCCCGCGACTTCCGCCTGCTGGTCGCGGTTCGGCTGTGCACTCAGTTCGGGGACGGGCTGTTCCAGGCTGTCGTCCTGGGATCCGTGGTGTTCAGCCCCACGAAGCACAGCACGTCCGTGGGAGTGGCCAAGGCGCTTGCCATCTTGGTCGTGCCCTACTCGCTGGTGGGGCCGTTCGCCGGCGTCTTCATCGACCGATGGCCGAGGAAGCTCATCCTCGTGGTCACGCCGCTCGTCAGGGGCGGGCTCGCGTTCCTCGTGATCGCCGGGACCGGGGTGCCGGTGTCCTTCTATCTGGGCGCGCTGCTCGTGCTCTCGGCGAACAGGTTCCTGCTGACCACGGCCACGGCCGTGATCCCGAAGCTCGTGCCATCCCAGGACCTGCTGACGGCGAACTCGGTGTCGACGGTGAGCGGCACGCTCATGCGGTTCCTCGGCGTCGCGGTCGGTGGTCCTCTCGTGGACGCGTTCGGGAATGGGCCGGTGATCCTGGGGACCGCTGCGGCGTGGGCGCTCACCTCCGCGTTCGCCGCCCGCATCGGAACCGACCTCTCGCCGGAGCAAGCGCCGGCGGGTGCGCTCACCGAGCACGTTGCTCGGGTGGTCCGCGAGCTTGGGGATGGCGCCAAACGTCTCCTGCATACACCTCGTGCCCTTGCCCCCATCTCGTCGGTCACCTGGAACCAGTTTTTGAACGGGATCGTGTTCGTGGTCTCACTCGTGGTGTTCCGGGAGCGCTTCCACTCGGGCGTTGGCTCCTACTCCTCGCTCGTGGTCGCGGGCGGGATCGGCGTCCTCCTCGGGCTGGCGACGGTCAACCTGGTGGAGGGGCGGTTCACCCGGAGGACGGTGATCGCAGGTTCCTTCGTGATCTCCGGCGTCCCGCTGATCCTCGTCGCGTTCGCGATCAACCGCTACGACATTCTCGTCGTGAGCTTCCTGCTCGGACTGGCCTACGCGTGGCTGAAGATCACCGCCGACACGATGACCCAGGAGACCATCCCGGACCGGTTTCGCGGGCGGGTGTTCTCGATCTACGACATCGCACAGAACATGAGCGGCGTTGTGGCGGCGCTTCTCGCGATCCCGCTCGTGAACAATCGGTCGATCGGTGGGCTCGTCGCGGGCGTCGGCGTGCTCTTCCTCGCGTGGACGCCGTGGATCCTGCGGTGGCTCCGGCGTTCGGCCACGATCGACGTGCGGTCCTACGCGGGCTCGCGAGCAGACGAGACTCCGCGGTCGGTGATGATGGGAGGCGAGGAGATGGCGGTGGAGGTCGAACGGTCCTGGCGCGAGGAACGGGCGGGGGCTCGACTCCTCTGCTTCAGGCTCGCGCTCCCGGACGGCTCGCGCATCGAGGTCTCGAGGACCGAAGCCGGTGGGCCGTGGCGCCTCGATCGCGAGCTGACGTCATGAGGATCATCGACGTGACGGCGCCGCTCCGGGAGGGGATGCCGGCGTGGCCGGGCGACACGCCGTTCGCGCGCCGGGAGCGGTTGTCGATCGAACGGGGCGACGGCGACACCGTGTCGGAGCTCGTCCTCAGCGCGCACACCGGGACCCACATCGACGCGCCCTCGCACTTCATCCGGGAGGGCGGATCCATGGGGTGGGTGCCGCTGGACGCGCTGGTCGGCGACGCTCTCGTGCTGGACTTGACGCATGTGGAACGGACCATCGGGGCGGACGATCTGGACCGAGCGAACGTGCCGGAGGGAGTCCCACGGCTTCTGGCAAAGACGGCCAACTCCGGCTGGAGCCGCGGCGGCGACCCTTTCCGAGAGGACTTCGTCGCGTTCGACGAGTCGGGGGGGCGATGGTGCCTGGAGCACGGCGTTCGTGTCGCGGGGATCGACTACCTTTCTATCGAGTCGTTCGGCCGGGGGCGGGAAGGGCACCCGGTCCACCGCGCGCTGCTCGAGGCAGGGGTCGTGATCCTCGAGGGACTGGACCTGGCGGGCGCGGACCCCGGACGGTACCTGATGCTGGCGTTGCCGCTGTCGATCCCTGAGGGGGAGGGCGCCCCGGCCCGGGTCGTGCTCCTCGAGTGAGCTCTTACTCGGGCGGCAGGGGAGGCGTCGGGCGCTTCGTCCCGGTGGTCGGGTACCCCCGCTGCTGGACGTCGATCCCCCGCACGAACTTCCGCACGCGGTGCCGGAGGTACCAGTAGCCGCCCACGGCGATGATCGCGAAGGCCAGCGCGAACGACAGCGCGAGGACGAGCGCGACCTTGAGGACCGCGCCGAGCACGCCGAAGATCGCGGCGATCAGCAGCAGCACCAGGATGAAGACGGCCATCCCGTACAGGGTACGTCAGAGGACGCGGAATCGACGAGGTGGCCAGTAGATCAACCGGACCCGGCCGACGATCGCAGAGGGGTCGACGGGACCGAACTGCCGGCTGTCGGTCGATGCCGCCGGGTTCTCCCCCATGACGAGCCAGCCGACGCCCTCGGCACGATCGACCCGCTTCACGACCTCGAGCTCAGGGCGATCGGGTCGCTCCAGGACCACGACATGGCCCGGCCGGACGCGCCCGTTCCGCACCGCGATGCACCAGTCGCCCGGCTCCAGCGTGGGGCGCATGGACTCGCCGCTGATCTCAACGCGGAACGGCCGGAAGCGCACGGCCGCGAGCGCGATTGCGAGCCCGGCCGCGAGCAACGCTCCGCGCCGACGGTGATAGGTTTCGGAGACATCGTTCTCACGAGGAGGGTGGCCCATGTTCACGGCGATCGAAGCGTTGCTGAAACCGCGGCGCGTTGTCCACGCCCACTGCGATCTCCCCTGCGGCGTGTACGACCCGGCCCAGGCGAGGATCGAGGCCGAGTCCGTGTCGAAGATCCAGGAGAAATACCAGGACGCGGAGAACCAGAAGAAGCCCTCCGAGACGGTCGAGGACTTCAAGGCCCGGTGCCTCGTCATCAAGGAGGAGCGCGCCGACCTGGTGAAGCACCACCTCTGGGTTCTGTGGACCGACTACTTCAAGCCGAACCACGTCGAGAAGTACCCCCAGCTCCACGAGCTCTTCTGGCAGGCCACGAAGGAAGCGGGCGAGTCGAAGAAGTCGACCGATCCGAAGCAGGGGCAGAAGCTCCTGGATGCCATCGACGAGATCGGCAAGATCTTCTGGGAGACCAAGCAGGCGGCCTAACTCGGAGCGCCGAACGGGCTACGAATGAAGGACGTCGGCCTCGTCGGGCTTCCCTATTCCGGCAAGTCGACGCTGTTCACGGCCCTGACCCGAACGGGTTCGACGGGGGGCCGGGCCAACCAGGCCGTCGTTGAGGTGCCGGACGCGCGGGTCGAGACCCTCGCCGAGCTCGAGCGATCGCGCAAGATCGTCCACGCGCAGGTTCGTTTCGTCGACGTCCCAGGCGGGACGTCCGCCCAGGGGCTGGCGGCCCTCCGGGAGGTCGACGCTCTCTGTCTGGTCCTCCGCGCGTTCGGCGGCGACGCGGATCCGGCGGGGGAGCTCTCCGAGGTCGAAGCCGAGCTCATCCTGGCCGACCTCGCGGTGGTGGAGTCCGCCCTCGAGGGTGCCCGTCGACGGGCCAAGGGCGGCCGGTCCGCCGTTCCCGAGCTGGCCGCACTCGAACACGCGCACGGCGAGCTGAGCGAGGAGCGGCGGCTCACGCAAGCCGGCCTGGAGATCGACGAGCTGCTGCACCTGCGGTCGGTGGCCCCGCTCACGCTGAAGCCGTGGATCCCGGTGGCGAACCTCGAGGAGGGGGCGGAGCTTCCGTCCGGCCTCCCCGACGACACCGTCCCGGTGTTCGCCTCCATCGAGGCCGAGACCGCGGGGATGCCTCAGGTCGAGGCCCGGGCGCTCCTCGCGGAGTTCGGCGTGGACCGCCCGGGCCTCGACCGCGTGATCGAGGCGTCCTACCGGGCGTTGGAACTGATCACGTTCCTCACGACCGGCGAAGACGAAACGCGCGCGTGGGAGGTCCGCCGCGGCGCGACGGCGCCCGAGGCCGCCGGCGTGATCCACACCGATCTCCAGCGCGGGTTCATCCGCGCGGAGATCGTCTTCTACGACGACCTCGTGGCCGCGGGCACGTGGGACAAGGCCAAGGCGGCCGGCCACCTCCGCGTGGAGGGCAAGGAATACGTCGTCCGCGAGGGCGACGTCCTCCACGTTCGGTTCGCGGTCTGAACGCGATCAGGCGGGTTCCAGCGCCGGTGCTGCCGCGCTGACACGGAGGCGGGGCGCCCCCAGGATCGCGAACACCACGAGCGGCGCGGCGATCACCAACACGCCGATCCGGGGCCCCGCGAGGTCCGCCACCACCCCGTCCACGAGCGCCGCCAGCGGCCGGGAGCCGAGCGCGCAGAGGGTCCAGATCCCCATGATCCGTCCGCGCATCGACTCCACGACTTCCTCCTGGAGGCCGGTGACGAGTGTCGTCGTCGACGTGAGGAACCCCAGGCCGCCGATCGCCAGCACCGCCAGCGCCACTCCGAACGACGGCATCCACACGAACCCGATCACGCCGGCCCCGAACAACGCCATCAGCCACGGAAGCAGGCGGTATCGCACCGCGGATCGCGCGCGGAGGAGCCCCACGAACAGGAACGCGGCCGACATCGATCCGAACCCGAAGGCCGCGAGGATCAGACCAGCGTCGGAGCGTGGCCGGTGGAACACCTCGCTGGCGATGGCCGGCGCGAGCGTCGTGAGCGGATCGACGGCCAGCGCCAGCACCAGCGCCCCGAGCAGCAACAGCCGCACGCGGGGTCGCCGCCACGCATACACGAGCGCGTCCCTGACCGAGCGCGATTCGGCGTGCGCCCGCGGCGGGCGCCGGAACGTGATGAGCATGAGCACGCCGATCAGCGCGAGGAACGACAGGCTGTTCAGCCCGAAGGCCAGCCCGAACCCTGCAGCGGCGATGAGGGC
>JBKOXF010000004.1:0-30437 GCA_046724795.1 Actinomycetota bacterium
CGTTCGGCCTGCTCGTGCCGTTGCTGGCGTTCTTCGGGCTGCGCAGCCGACGAGCGCGATCGTTCGGGCTGCGGGTCCTGCCGTTCCTCGTTCTCGACTACGTGCAGCTCCTGTTCGCCTACAACACCGAACGCCTGCTGGTGCTCGCGGCGCCGGTGGTGATCCCGCTGGCGGTGTGGGGGCTGGCGGAGCTCGTGGAATGGCGGCCCGACGCCGAGTGGGTGGCGGTGGCGCTGCCGGGCGCGTTCTTCGCGATGCAGGTCATCGCGGTGCATCAATGGGAGCCGATCTGGCCGATCCAGTTGGGGGTGATCGCGATCTTCGTCGTCATCCTCCGGCCGTGGGCAGCCCGTGCAGAGCGAACAGCCCTATCGGCGGCCGGATGAAACGAGCTTCGGTCGCGGTCGTCGTGGCGGTGCTGTTCGCGGCAGGGTGCAGCTCGATGGCGACGAAGTCGAACGAGAACGCGAATCGTGGCACCGCTCGAAAGCGGGTGACCCACTTGACGATTACACCGGCGGGCTTCCAGCTTCCATCGCCGGTCCAACGCGAGGTCGCGGCGGTGGATGCGACCTCGATCCTCCTCGCCGGCGGCCTGAGCGCGTCGGGGTCGTCCACGAACGGAGTCTTCACGCTGGATCCGAAGAGCGGCCACGTCTCTCAGCTCGGAACGGTCCCCCAGGTGTTCCACGACGCGGCGGGAGCGCTCATCGGCAACCGGCTCGAGATCTTCGGCGGGGGATCGGCGTCCAGCACGAACATGGTGCAGGCCTTCGATCTCGGCTCGCGGCACGGGACCGTGATCGGCCATCTCCCGACCCCGCTGTCCGATGTGTCGTCGGCGACGATCGGATCGACGACGTACCTGGTCGGCGGGTACGACGGGCACGCAGCGCAGTCTGCCATCTACGCCATCACGAACGGATCGTCGTTCCGCAAGGTCGGGACGTTGCCGCGCGGGCTCAGGTACACGGCCGTCACCGCCGTCGATGGGCGGGTCGTCGTCGCGGGTGGGACGACCGGAACCGCGCCCGTGAACACGGTGTCCGTGTTCGATCCGAACACCGGGAGGGTCACGCTGCTGGCGCACCTGCCGGCGCCGGTCGCACACGCGGCCGCGTTCACTCTCGGTGGGGACGTCTATGTGGCCGGCGGCCAGGACGCCGCGGGAAACGCGGTCAGCATCGTGACGCGCATCGACCCGGCCACCGGTTCTGTCGCCCGGCTGAAGCCACTGGCGCAGCCCGTCTCGGACGCTGCTGTGGCCGAACTGAGCAGTCAAGCCTGGCTGATCGGCGGGTGGCGGGGGACGACGGTGAGGCAGGTCCTGGTGGCCCGGTTGGCGCATCATCCTGCTTGAGGACTCGAAGGGGGAGCCATGGAAGAGGTCGTGACCAGGGAGATCCAGGACGGCGTGGCCATCCTGACGTTGAACCGGCCGGATCGACTGAACGCGTGGACGGCCCAGATGAAGCGGGAGTACTTCGACCTGCTCGAGGACTGCGCTGCCGACGCCGACATCCGTGTGATCGTCCTCACGGGAGCGGGCCGCGGGTTCTGCGCCGGCGCCGACATGGACGAGCTTCAGGCGGTGAGCGAGGGAGGGTTCGGCGAGCGAGCGGCGCAGGAGGATCCCCGCCCCCAGACGTTTCCGCTCACGATCCCCAAGCCGCTCATCGCCGCGATCAACGGCCCCTGCGCCGGGCTGGGTTTGGTCCACGCGTTGATGTGTGACCTCCGGTTCGCCGCAGCCGGTGCGAAGATCACCACGGCGTTCTCGCGACGCGGCCTCGTCGCGGAGCACGGGATCTCGTGGGTCCTACCGCGCGTCGTCGGGCCGTCGCGGGCGCTCGACCTCCTGTACTCGTCGCGGGTCGTCCTGGCCGAGGAAGCCTTGGAGCTCGGTCTCGTGAACCGCGTGACCGAACCCGACCGACTGCTGGACGAAACGCTCGAGTACGCCCGCGACCTCGCGGAGAACTGCGCGCCGTCGTCCATGGCCACGATGAAGCGCCAGATCTACACGGACGTCGACCGCCCGCTCGATGACGCCCTCGCCACGGCGAACGAGCTCATGGTCGAGTCCTTCACGAAGCCCGACTTCGCGGAGGGTGTGGCGAGCTTCATGGAGCGGCGGCCGCCGAAGTTCGCTGGGGTCGGCTCGTGAGCGCCGGGGTCCGGCTCCGACAAGCGGTCGTCGCCGTCGGCGACCTCGACACCACGGTGAAGGAGCTGCGCGAGGCGTTCGGTCTCATCGAACCATTCGAGGACCCGGGTGTCGGCGCGTTCGGCCTACGGAACGCGGTGTTCGCGGTGCGTGACACGTTCCTGGAAGCGGTCTCGCCGAAACAACCAGGGACGACCGCGGAGCGGTACATGGATCGGCACGGGGGCGACTGCGGATACATGGCGATCTTCCAGTTCGACGATCTCGACGCTGCCCGGAAGCGGGCCGACGCGCTCGGCATCCGCGTGGTGTGGCAGGCCGACATGCCGGACATCTCGGGGACGCACTTGCACCCCGCCGACATGCGGGGTGCGATCGTCTCGCTCGACCGCGCCGACCCTCCGGGATCGTGGCGGTGGGGCGGTCCCGAATGGACCGGGAAGACTGGGACAGGCGCGCCCGGGAGGGTCACCGGGATCACGGTCTCGGTGCCGGAGCCCGAAGCCGTGGCGAACCGATGGGCCGATGTGTTGGGCGTTCTGACCGACGATTCTCGTCTCGAGCTCGATGAGAGCTTCGTGGAGTTCCAACCCTCCGTGAACGACGAAGGCATCACCGATATCTGGCTCGATCTCCCAGCCGATGTTCGCGCCGGCCGGGATATCGCCGACCTCGCCGGCGTCAGGTTCAGGCTCTCCTAGGGCCGCACGGCCTGGCCGCCGTCGACGGGAAGCAGCGCGCCGGTCACGAAGCGGGCCTCGTCGGAGGCCAGGTACAGGGCGGCATACGCGACGTCCCACGCGGTGCCCATCTTGCCCATCGGGACGAGCGCATCGCGGCGGCGCACCGCTTCGTCGCGCGTGATCCCCGCACGCTCCGCCCACGCGTCGATGGCCATCGGCGTGTTCATGAGTCCCGGGAGGACCGCGTTGCAGCGGATCCCGTAGCGAGCGTTCCCGGCGGCCACCTGTTGCGTCAGCGCGTTCACACCGGCTTTCGAGACCTTGTAGGCAAGCACCGGCGTCGACAGGACCGACGCCATCGACGAGACGTTGACGATGCTGCCGCCGCTTTGTTCGCGCATCACCGGCAACACGTGCTTGCAGGTCAACAACATGCTGGTCAGGTTCGTGTCGAGGATCCGCCGCCACTCGTCCTCGTCGAGGTCGATCGGGCCGCCATCGCTGTGGCCTGCGATGCCAACGTTGTTCACGAGTACGTCGACGCGTCCCCAGCGCTGCATGCATGCGGCGACGATGGCGCGGCACTCCTCGGCATCGGTGACGTCCGCGCCCCACTCCTGAGCATCGCCGCCCTCAGCGGCGATCATCTCTCGCGTCTCCAGTGCGCGGTCGACGTCGCGATCGACGAGCAGGACCTTCGAGCCCTCCCGCGCGAACACGATGGCCGTCGCACGCCCGTTCCCGATCGTCTCGCCCAGCGTCTGCCCGGCGCCCGTGACGATCGAGACCTTCCCCTCCAGCCGCATCGACGCGGAGGGTACTGCTTCGGCGGGACCGCCTACTCGTAGGAGATCGCGGAGAGAACGTCGAGCTTCGCCGCGCGTCTGGCAGGCTTGAGAGCCGCGACGACACCGATCAGCGCCGCGACCAGGATGTAGATGATCAGCTGCCCACCAGGGATCGAGAGCACGCTGATGCCCTGGCTTTTGAGGGCGCGCACCATGGCCCAGCCGAAGAAGATCCCGATGGCCGTGCCCAGCAGGGCGCCGAACACGGCGATGATCACCGACTCCCACCGGATCATGGCCCGGACCTGCCGCCGGCCCATGCCGACGGCTCGCAGCAGCCCGATCTCGCGGGTCCGCTCGTAGATCGACAGGGCCAGCGTGTTCACGATCCCGATCACCGCGATCAGGATGGCCAGGCCGAGCAGCGCGGTGATCAGGCCGAGCAGCGCGTTGATCTGGGCGGCCTGAGACTCCCGGAACTGGGCCTGGTCCTCGACCTTCACGTTGGGGAACGCTTTCGCCACGTCCTTCGCCGCGGCCCTGGCATCGGCCTGCGACGTCCCCGGAGCCGTCTTCACCAGCACGAGGATGTCGAGCTGCTCCACGAAGTTCTGCTCGTACGTGGGGAGGCTCACCACATACGAACCCAGGATCCGCTTGTCGGTGAAGATCCCGACGATCCTCAACGGCACGAGTCCGGTCCTCGCGAACCGAGCGGGAACGACGTCGCCGACCTTCCATCCGTTCGCCTTCGCGGTGTCGTCGAACACGGCGACGTCGTCCGTGCCGAGCGCCGAGAGGCTGCCCGAAGCCATGTCCACGTTGACGACCTGGTTCACGGTCGACGGGTCGATCCCCTGGACCTGCGCGCTGCCACCCTTCAGCCCGAACAGCCCCTGCCGGAACTGGGAGACGGCCGAGAACGCCGACTCCTGCCGCAGCTTGTCGGCGACGTCCTGGCTGAACCCCGTGAACTGCGGGTTGGTCACGATGTAGTCGGCCTTCATGGTCTGTTGCAGGATCTGATCCGACGAGGCCTTGATCGATTGCGCGAAGATCCCGACGAATGCGACCAGCCCCAGGCCGATCATCAGGGCCGCGGCGGTGGACGCGGTTCGCTTCGGGTTGCGCATCGCGTTCTCCTGCCCGAGCTTCCCCGAGATGCCCCGTCGTCGGAGCGGGGCGCCCAGCACGCGCGCCACCGGCCGCACGATCAGCGGGCTGAGGACGGCGACGCCGAAGAACACGGTGGCCGCGCCGAGCCCCGCGAAGGACGCCGCGTTCGAGCCACCCCCGAACAGCCCGGTTAGCAGGATGCCAATGCCCGCGGCGGTGATCACGAGCCCCGTGACCCGACGTCGGGTCGATCCCGCGTACGTGGTCGGCTGCGCTTCGCGCATCGCCGCGATCGGCGGGATCCGCGAAGCTCGCAGCGCGGGGACGACCGAAGACAACATCGTGGCGCCGAGCCCCACCACGAAGGCGGCGATGATCGTCCGAGGTTCGAGTTGAAGAGTGGTGCTGGGGAGGGTCACGCCGAACGCGTTCAGCAACGCCCTCAGCCCAAGAGCCAGAGCGAAGCCCGCCGCGAGCCCAACCACCGACGCGATCAGCCCGACGATCACCGCCTCCGCGATCACGGACCGCCGGATCTGTGCGGGACTCGCGCCGAGCGCTCGCAGGAGCCCGAGCTCGCGCGTCCGCTGCGACACGAGGATCTGGAACGTGTTGAAGATGATGAAGGCACCCACGAACAGCGCGATCACGGCGAACACCAGCAACGCGATGTTGAAGAACGACAGCGCCTTCTTGAGATCGCGCGAGTTCTTGGCGGCCGTCTCGGCGCCGGTCTTGGCCTGGAATCCCGCGGGGAGCACCGACTGGATCTGTGCCTTCAACTGGTCGTCGGTGACACCGGCGTTCGCCGCGACATCGATGGTGTCGAATTTCCCGCCGCCCTTCAGGGCCGTTTGTGCCGTGACGGGGTCGAAGGCCACGAGCGTTGCGCCGGCGAGATTGTCGGCGGTGCCGAACTTCGCGATCCCCACGATCGTCGCCTGCATGGACGGGCCTTGGAGCAGCACGGTGACGTGGTCACCGACGCGCAGGTCGTGCCCGGACGCGGTGTGACGATCGACGACGATCTCACCGTCTGATCGAGGTGCGCGCCCCGCGGTGAGGTGGAGCGGGTTGAGCTGTGGATCGTCGGCCCAGGACACCCCCAAGGTGGGCGCGCCGCCCGTGGTGATGGCCTTCCCCTTCTTGTCGACGAGTTGGGCGTATCCGGTTAGGGTCCCGATGGCGTTGCGAACGCCGGGGACCGCCCGGATGGTCGGGAGCAGGCTGGCCGGCACTCGCTGCGCGGACCCTGCTTCCTCACTGTTGATCCCGGATGACTGGAATCTCGGGATGCCCGTGACCTGGACGGCCACGCCCTTCTCGATGTTCGAGAACAGGTTGTCGAAGGCCCGGCCGATCGTGTCGGTGAGGATGAACGTCCCCGAGACGAAGGCGACCCCCACGACGATGGAGATCGCGGTCAGTGCGAGGCGCACCTTCCGCGCCAGCAGGCCCTTGACGGTGGCCTTCCACACGGTCACTCGCCTCCGAGCGACTTCATCCGATCGAGCACGCTCTCGGCGGTGGGTGCCTGCATCTCGTCGACCACCTTGCCGTCGGCGAGGAACACCACCCGGTCGGAGTAGCTCGCCGCGTTCGGATCGTGCGTCACCATGACGATGGTTTGCCCGAACTCACGGACGGCCTGCTGGAGGAACCGCAGCAGCTCGGCGCTCGCCTTCGAGTCGAGGTTCCCGGTGGGCTCGTCGGCGAACACGATCTCCGGCCTGCTCACCAGTGCGCGAGCCGCCGCGACCCGTTGCTGCTGTCCGCCGGAGAGCTCCGACGGAAGGTGCTTGAGACGGTCGCGGAGTCCGACCGTATTCACGACGGTGTCGTACCACTGCCGATCGGGGTCGTGGCCCGCGATGTCGAGCGGAAGCGTGATGTTCTCGTCGGCCGTCAGGGTGGGAACGAGGTTGTAGGCCTGGAACACGAACCCGACCTTGTCCCGGCGCAGCTGCGTGAGGTGTTTCTCATCGAGGGTGGACAGGTCGACGTCGCCGATCAGGACCTTGCCCCCGGTGAGCCGGTCGAGCCCGGCCATGCAGTGCAGGAGCGTGGATTTCCCGGACCCGGACGGCCCCATGATCGCGGTGAAGCGTCCCGTCTCGAAGTCGACGGAGATCCCGTCCAGCGCCCTGACTGCGGCATCACCCTCGCCGTACACCTTCACGGCGTCCACGGCTCGGGCCGCCGCGCGCACCTTCACGATCTCGGTCGCCATCGCCCCCCCAAGGATCCGCTGAAATCTCGAACCAGGCCTCTGCAATGAAGCTACTGAAGGATCGCGCCCTTCACAATCCCTCCGACGGACCGTCCCGGAAATGTCACCGTCGGTTCATACGGTGTTCGGGTGAAGTACTGCCCTCGATGCGGTCGACGGAAGCCGAGGCTCGAGTTTGGCCGGAATGTAAGGCGGCCCGACGGACTCCAGTCCTACTGCCGGGAGTGTCGTCGGGAGTACGTTCGAGCGCACTACGCCCAGAACGCCTCGAGATATCGGGCCACGGCGGCTCTCCGGAACGCTCGGCGACGAGGGACAGTTCGCTCGCTCATCAGGACGGCCAAGGATCGGCCATGCGCGGACTGCGGGCAAGCGTATCCAGCCTTCGTCATGGACTTCGACCATCGGGAGGGATCCGACAAGCTCTTCAACATCGGCCGTGACGCGTTGGCCGGGCGGTGCTCGCTCGATGCGTTGCGCGTTGAAATCTCGAAATGCGAGGTGGTGTGCGCCAACTGCCACCGTTTCAGGACCCATTCACGAGGGCCGAAGCTGGGCCGCCAGGATTCGAACCTGGACTAACGGGGCCAGAACCCGTCGGGCTACCGTTACCCCACGGCCCACCGCGCACCGCCTCCAGGGGGAGACGGGACCGGCCCATGGTACCGAACGCGAGTCAGCCCAGGGGCGTCGCGACTGGCCGCGACTAGTTCGCCGGCTTCGCCGGCGTTTCGGTCGGTGCCGGTGTCGGCGGCTCAGTCGTGTCGGGCGCCGGGGCTTCGGTCGTGGCGGTCGGCGCACCCTTCCCGCGGCCGAGTCGAGCCGGCCGGAGTCGCCTGGACTTCCTGGGCGGCCTCGGAGGCTTGGGCTCAGGGAGCCTCGTCAGCTCCGACTCCTCGAGCTCGTACCGCTTCGAATACGTCGAGATGAACGACTGGATGACGGCGGCGAGCGGGAGCGCGAAGAACGCCCCGATGAACCCGCCGACGGCGCCGCCCGCCATCGCGGCACCGAACGCGATGCCCGGATTCAACTTCATGGTCCGCTGGCTGATGTGAGGGCTGAGGAAATAGTTCTCGAACGCTTGGTACGCGACGAGCTCCGCGACCACGATGAGCGTTTCCGTCGGACCGACCGACGCGAGCGTGACGACAACTGGAACCACGCCCGCGATATACGTCCCCACGATCGGGATGAACTCCGCGACGATCCCCGTGAACAACGCGATCGGCAACGCGAACGGGGTCCCCACGATCAGCAGGGTGATGAACAGCAACGAGCCGTTGATCAGCGCCAGGAGGCCATTCGCGTAGAGGTATCCGCCCATCTTCCGGATGGCCTCCTCCATCGCGAACAGCGCGCGCTGCTGTCGTTCTCTCGGCATCCGGGATAGAAGCGCCCTTCGGACCTGCGGTCCCTGGGCGGTGAGGTAGAACGTGAACAGCGCGACCGTGAAGATGTTGAAGACCGCCCCGACGGCGCCACCCACCGCTCCGACCAGATCACCAGCGTGGTCCTTCAAATAGTCGTTGACCGCGGCTGCCGCGGACGAGGATCCCGACCGGCCCGAGGACGAGATCCAGGTGCTGTGGAAGTGCTCCCTGGAGAAGCGGTTCAGCTCGTCGATCCACTTCGGGATCGACCGGACGATCCCGTTCACGCCGTTGGAGAGCACGGGAACCATGAGCAGGATGAGCACCAGGAACCCGAGGAACGTCGCCGCGAGGATCGCGCCGGTCGCCGCCCCTCGGCGCCAGCCGCGCCGCTCGTTGAGCCACTTCACTCCGGGCTCGAGCGCGAATGCGAACACTTGGGACAGGATCAGGATCCGGATGAGGTCCCGCGCCTTGTTCGCGAACCACAGTGCCGCCAGTGTCAGCAGCACCGCGCCGATCGCGGTCCACACCCCACGGCGGACGGCAACGCCGATCCAGGGAGGTGGAGCATCCGTCTGGTCGGGAGGCTGCTCCTCTTTCTCCTCCGGCACCCCGTCACCCTCCCCCGGAGTCGACTCCCGGCGGTGGCGGCCGGCTCCCTGGCTCATTCTGAACCCCGGCGGGCTGGGGCACATCCGGGTGCGTGGGGGGTCAGCCCAAGGGCCAGACGAGCTTGGATTCGATGGACAGCCCCGGCTGGACCAGCGGCACCGCCACGACGCCGGGCGGCACGCCCGGGAGGAAGGACTGCATCACCTGGCGGAACCCGTGGCTCCGGCTCTCCCACTCTCCGTACGGGAACAGCTCGCGGACCCAGAACCCCACGTCCTGGTAGAGGAAGAACGCCGACGCGTCGCTGTAGTCGGGGTCGCCGGCGTCGTTCGTGTGATTGGCCACTACGAGGAGGCCCGGCAGCCCGTCCACGATCACCCGCTGCTGTGCCTCGAGCTTCGGATTGACCGTCTCGCCCAGGAGCGTGGAGGCTAGGTCGGTCACGTTCGTGATCCCCTTCGCCTTTACCGCAGCCACCGAGTACCAGGCGGTGTCGGTCTGCGTGGTCGGCTGTCCCAGCGCGTTCCCGCCGAACGCCTGACTCGGCGACGGGCTCGGCGTCGGGGGCAAAGCCACGACACCCGACAGGAGATCCAGCTCAGTGGAGATCTTCTGCACCGGCATCACGACGAGTTGATTCACCGAGGGGAGTTGGGCGCTGAAGAATCCACCCGGGTCGTAGTACCGCTGCGTGTCGAGCGGTGTCGACGACGAACACCCCGCCAGGAGCCCGAGGGCCGCCACCGCCACCGGGACCAGTCGCCGCTTCATGCCGGACATTGTCCGTCCCGACGTGCCGGATGACCACCCATCGAACGCGCTTGACCGGGCCCCTTCGCCCGCCGTACGTTCCGGCGCGGATCGGAGAGGAGGAGCACGGGTGAACAAGGGCGGCCTGGTCGGCGAGGTTGTCAAGCGAACCGGGCAGACCAGGGCCGACGTGGCGAGGGTGGTCGACGCGACGATCGACACGATCCGCGAAGCCGTGGCGAAAGGAGAGCGCGTGGCGCTCGTCGGATTCGGGACCTTCGAGAAGCGCCGCCGGGGGGCCCGCACCGCTCGCAACCCTCGCAAGCCCGAGGTCACCATCCCCGTCCCGGCTCGCGAGGTCCCGTCGTTCAATCCGGGTCAGGCGTTCAAGGAAGCCGTCGCGGAGAAGAAGCGCCGTTCGACCAAGAAGTCCACGGCGAAGCGGACCCGACGGTAGCGACGTGTTCTGTCCGCACTGCGGTCTCGGGCAACCGAAGGAACACCGGTTCTGCGCGAGGTGCGGGACCCGGCTGCCCGCCGAGCTCCTGACGGATCGCTCGCCGAAGGTCTCGCGGTGGTTCTGGTCGTTCCCGGCGTCGCCGGGAGATCCGGAGAACGCCGCGCTCCGCGTCACCCGTTACCTCGAGGAGTACGAGATCGAGACCGCGGACGGGTCCGTCCGCGTGCCGAACCATCACGTGCGGTTCTCCGTCTGGGTTGACGATCGTGTGACGTGCGCCCTGTCGATCTCCGACCAGGAGGCGGCCGAGCTCGCGGCGTTCCTCGAGGCCCACGTGCCGAACGGCGACGAGGAAGCGGCCCAGCCCAACAGCGTCTAGGAACGCGTCAGCGAACCAGCCGACGGTGCAGCAGGTTCAGCGGCAGCACGAGCAACGCGCCGGTGACCACGACGATCCACGCTGCCGACGCGAGCGCCGACCCCGCGTCGCCGGTCAGCGTCAAGGCCCGGACCAGGTTCACGCCGTGGTAGAGGGGCATGAACCACGCCAGCACGTGGATCCATTCCGGCAGCTTGGTGAGCGGAAAGAAGATCCCCGCGAACATGAACATCGGCGTGATGAAGAGCGTCCAGTAATAGGTGAAGAAGTCGATCAACGGGATGACTGCCGTGAAGGACAGTCCGATCACCGAGAACATCAAGCCGATCAGGACCACGGCGAGCGGCACGAACACGGCGAGCCAGGAGTGCACGATGCCGAACATCGAGGCGATGACGAAGAACACCACGCCGTAGATCGTGGCCCGCGTCGTGCCCCACATGAGCTCGCCGAGGCCCACGTCCTCGACCGACAGGGGCGACGCCGTGGCCGCCTCGTACACCCGCCCGAACTGCATCTTCACGAAGCAGTTGAACGTCACCTCGAACGACGTGCCGAACATCGCCGACGTCGCCACCAGTCCCGGCGCGATGAAGTCGATGTACTTCACGCCCTGCACGCTCGCCAGGTACCGTCCGAGACCGAGCCCCATCGCCAGCAGATAGATCACCGGCTCGAAGAAGTTCGGCAGCAGGTTCATCTTGTACGTTCGGCGATAGATCGACGCGTTGCGCTGCCACAAGCGGAACGCCGAGCGCAGGCGGACGTCGGGCACGCGCAGGATGGTTCGCTGCGTGCGTGTCGAAGGAGCGGCCACCGTGGACGCGCTCATTCCAGCAGCCCCCGGCCGGTGAGCATGAGGAACACGTCTTCGAGCGTGGCACCGCGGAGCCACACGGATGCGGCGTCCGGCATGATCCCCCGGATCTTCTGGAACAGCGTGTCGCCGTCGCCCGTGTAGAACATCCACCGGTCGACCAGTCGCTCCACCCGGTCCGCCAGGTCCTCCATCGCTGTCAGCTCGCGCTGCTGCTGCGGAGAGGGCTCGAACACCTCGACGACCTGCGGCGAGGTCTCCTGCGCGATGAGCTCACGCGGCGAGCCTTCCACCAGGATCCGGCCTTCGTGCATGATCACCAGTCGATCGCAGAGCTGTGCAGCCTCGTCCATGTAGTGCGTCGTCAGGAGGAGCGTCACACCCTCGCGTTTCAGCGAACGGAGCCTCTCCCACACGAGGTGCCGGGCCTGCGGATCGAGGCCGGTGGTCGGTTCGTCGAGGATCAGGAGCTCGGGCTGGTTCATCAGGGCGCGCGCGATCATGAGCCTGCGTTTCATCCCACCGGACAGCCGGGGGATCCGCCAGTCACGCTTGTCCGTGAGCTGCATGAACTCCAGGAGCTCCTCAGCGCGGGGCGTGGACACTCGGGGTGAGATGTCGAAGTACCGAGCGTAGATCACCAGGTTCTCGAGGACCGAGACCTCCTCGTCGAGGTTGTATTCCTGCGGCAGCATCCCGGTGCGCCGCTTGATGTCTCGGGCCTGCGTGGCGGGGTCCGTCCCGAGGACGGTGAGTGAGCCGGCGGTCACCGGCGACGCACACGAGATCATCCGCATTGTCGTGGTCTTGCCGGCGCCGTTCGGTCCGAGGAAGCCGAAGCACTCGCGGACTCCCACCTGGAAGTCGATGGCACGGACTGCCTCGAGTTCTCCGAACCGCTTGATCAGCCCGCGCGCCAGTACCGCGGCTTCCATGATCGATCGAGTCTACCGAGGGGGCCTCGGGAGCTCAGTCGAAGGTGATGTGGCGAAGCCCGCGGGCCATCTTCTTCCCGCTCTCCTCGGCGATGTCGTACTTGACTCGCTGGCCGATCCGCAGGTACCTGAGGCCGGACCCCTCGGTGGAAGCCTTGTCGATGTGGACCTCGCTGCGGTCGTCCTGAAGCAGGACGCCGGTGCGGGTGGCCGGGTCGTAGTCGCGGATCGTCCCCTGCGGCATGGCCCGGATTGTAAGCTCGACTCGTGGGGGGAGCCCGACGGGAGCTCGCCCTTCGAGCGTGCGGAGGCGGTGGGGATGAGCCAGTCGGAGCAGCAGTCGGATCGAGATGACGTTGTCGAGGTGCTGGCCGGCCTCACGCTGTTCTCCGATCTCGGCCGGCCGCAACTCGAGGCCGTCGCGCACATCTTCGAGGAGGAGGTGTTCCCGGAGGGCCAGCGCGTGATCCGGCAGGGATTCGCGGGCCCGGGCTTCTACGTCATCCTCGAGGGCGAGGCGTCGGTCCGTGTGGACGGGGAGGAGCGAGCCACGCTCGGACGCGGCGACTTCTTCGGCGAGGTGTCGATCCTGCTCGGAGCGCCGCCGATCGCGGACGTCGTGGCGATGCGGCCCCTTCGGTGCCTCATGCTGGCCGGCTCGGATCTCGAGGAGTTCCTGGTGGGGTTCCCTCGGGTCTCATACCGGCTCGTGCAGACCCTGGCCAGACGGCTCCAGAGCGCGACGCAGTGGCGGAGCTGAACACACCTCCGTTCCCACCCGGGGAGTACCCGCTCGTCGTGGTGGGGAGCGGGGCGGGCGCGTTACAGCTGAGCTACTCGCTCTCGCGCCGCGGCGTGGAGCACGCCGTGATCTCGGCTGACGAAGGTCCGGGCGGGATGTTCCGGCGCTTCCCGTTCTTCCAGCGCCTCATCACGTGGACGAAGCCGTACTCGCCGCTGGAGCGTGGGACGCGCGCCTACGAGTGGCACGACTGGAACAGCCTGATCGGCGAGGAACCAGCGCATCGCGCGCAGGTCCCAGGGTTCATGGACGGCGTCTCCTACTTCCCCTCGCGCCCCGAGATGGAACAGGGGCTCGCGGCATTCGCAACGGCAGGGGGCGTCACGGTGCGGTATGGATGCCGGTGGGAGTCCACGGAGGCAGTGGAGGACGGCTTCGTTCTCGGAACCTCCGACGGCGAGTACCGCTGCCGGGTCGTCGTGATCGGCGTCGGCATGACGGAAGCGTGGAAGCCCTCGAACATCGGGGGGATCGAGGACGTGCCGCACTACGTCGAGCTGCGTGAGGCGAAGACGTACACGGACCGGCGGGTGTTCGTGATCGGGAAGCGGAACTCCGGCTTCGAGATCGCCGACGGGCTGCTGCCGTGGGCCAAGCAGGTCGTCCTGGGGTCCCCGCGTCCGGCGAAGATCTCCGTGATCACGCACTCCACGGCGTCGGCCAGGGCCCGGTATCTCCAGCCGTACGAGGATCACGCGCTTGGCGGCGGCACGTTCGTGATCGACGCGGCCATCGAGCAGGTCGAACGCACCCCCGACGGGTTCCGTGTGCACGCAAGCGGGACGACCCGGCCGGGATCGATGACCTTCGACGTCGACGACGTGATCGCGGCCACCGGGTTCGGGACGCCCCTGCAGGACCTGGAGAAGATGGGCGTGAAGACGTTCTACCAGGGCCGGCTGCCGGCGCAGACGGCGTTCTGGGAGAGCGCCACGGTGCCGGGTGTGTTCTTCGTCGGGTCCATCACCCAGGGCGCGGTGGGGTTGAAGAAGTACGGCATCCCGTCCAGCTCTGCGGCGGTCCACGGGTTCCGGTACAACGCGCGGGCCCTTGCCGACCACCTGGCGACGACACACTTCGGCGTGAAGCCCGAACGCCGTTCGCTGGACCCCGGTGGGTTGGTCGACTTCCTCCTGGAGGAGGCCACGCACGCGCCCGAGCTCTGGAACCAGCAGTCCTACCTTGCCCGGCAGGTGACGGTGGAGCCGGATGGATCGGTCGTGGACGGCGGCATCGTGCCGCTGCAACACTTCGTCGACGGGTCGGGGCCCGATGCCGTCGCGATCACGACGGAGACCGACGACACTCACGACATCCACCCGGCGTTGTACGCGCGTCGAGACGGAAGCGTGGCGGAGCATCTGCTGGCGGGGGACGTGCTGCTGGACTTCCGAGGAGCGGACCAGCGTGCCCAGGTGAGCTCGGTGTTGAAGGGATGGGTGACGTGAAGATCGAGAACGAGGACGAGCTCCGGAGGATTTACGCGAACACGAAGACGATCGCGGTCGTGGGGGTGTCGAGTGACCCCAAGAAGCCGGCGCACGAGATCCCCAGATACCTCCAGGGCCAGGGATACCGGATCGTTCCGATCAGCCCGAAGGGTGGCGAGCTCTTGGGGGAGCGGGTGTACGAGTCGTTACCGGACGTCGACGTACCCCTCGATGCCGTCGACGTGTTCCGTCCCTCCGAGGAAGCCGAAGCGATCGCCCGCGACGCCGTTGCGATCGGCGCGAAGGTTCTGTGGTTCCAGGAGGGAACACACACGGACGAGGCGGTGAAGACCGCGCGCGACGCCGGGCTGACCGTGGTGTTCGGCCGGTGTATGGGCAACACCCACGGCAAGCTCGGGCTCGGCCCGGGTCCCTGGCGCGGCGTCTAGGTCAGCGGCGGGCGGCGAGACGGTCGGCCGCGTGCAGCTCCAGGAGGGACGACCGGGTCCGTCCGGCACGGCCCTCAGCCAGGAAGCTCAGCACGTCCTTCGGCGTGTCGATGTCCGCGGTCAGCTCGGATCGACGCACCACGGACACGGGGAGTCCCTTCGCCTCGGAAGCGGCTTGATGCCGGGCGAACGAATCCCGGCCGAACCGGGCGCCGATCACCCGCGGCGGACGCCGGAGCAGCAGGTTGGTCCCAGTGCCGTCTTGCGAGGGCGCGATCACGACCGACCCCAGCGTCTGCAGCGCCTCTTGCAGCGCGTCGGTCGTGACGAACGGCAGATCCGCCAGGAGGACGGTCAGCGCGTCGGCGTCCTGGCCGACGGCCTCGAGCTCGACCTGCCGCACCGCCGCCGAGAGCGGCGGCTTCTCCTCGGCCACCGGGCGGGCCCGGCGTCTCGCCGCCACTTCGAGCACGGCCTCGTCCGGCGAGACGACCCACGTTTCCCAGCCCGGGAGGGCCAGGGTCGCGTCGAGCACGTCCTCCAGCATGGCGAGCGTCACGGCGGCCCGCTCGAGGGGCGAGAGGATCGGGGCCAGCCGAGTCTTGGCTTTGGACAGCGACTTCACCGGTACGGCGATGACGCGCACGACCAGAGGGTATCGGAAACAGAACTAGCATTGATGTCGGCATGACAGCGCGAGCGACGGACTTCGGACCGAACGAGGGGCTCATCCAGGAGCTCTACTCCCGCTACCTGGAGAACCCGGCCTCCGTGAGCGAGGCGTGGCGGGAGTTCTTCGAGGACTACCAGGGCCCCGACCGCAGGCCGCAGCTGGTCGACGGCGCCGAACCGCTCGGAGGGCCCTCGATCGCCGACGTCGAGAAGCAGACCCGGGTGATCCAGCTGATCAACATGTACCGCGTTCGGGGCCATCTGATCGCGGATCTCGATCCGCTCTCGACGGAGCCTCGAGCCCTCATCGCGGAGCTCGATCCTCGAACGTACGGCCTTACCGAAGACGACCTCGACCGCGAGTTCCTCACGGGGGACCTGGCGGGGGAGCGGGTCCTCACGCTCTCAGAGATCCTGCGGGTCCTTCGCGACGCCTACTGCGGAACGAGCGCCCCCGAGTACATGCACATCCAGGAGCCGGACCAGAAGGAGTGGATCCAGCAGCGCATCGAGGGAACGGACCCCTCGCTCCCCAAGGACGACCACGTCCACATCCTCGAGAAGCTGAACGAGGCCGAAGCGCTCGAGCGGTTCCTGCACCAGAAGTACGTCGGCCATCGGCGGTACTCGCTGGAGGGTGCGGAGTCGCTGATCCCGATGCTCGATGCCACGCTCGATGGCGCGGTCGCAGCCGACATGGAGGAGAGCGTCGTCGGGATGTCGCACCGCGGGCGGTTGAACGTCCTCGCCAACATCGTCGGCAAGAGCTATGGGCAGATCTTCCGCGAGTTCGAGGGCGACATGCCGCTCGACCTGCCGCAGGGATCGGGCGACGTGAAGTACCACGTCGGCGCCACGGGGAAGTTCACGGCGCGAAGCGGTGGTGAGATCCAGGTGGAGGTCGCGTCGAACCCGTCACACCTCGAGTCCGTGGATCCGGTGGTCGAGGGGATGGCGCGAGCGAAGCAGGATCTACGGGGAGGCAGCTGGGATCGAGTCCTCCCGATCGAGCTGCATGGCGACGCCGCGTTCGCCGGACAGGGCGTCGTGCAGGAGACGCTGATGATGTCGCAGCTGCACGGCTACCGGACCGGGGGCACTGTGCACGTCATCGTGAACAACCAGATCGGGTTCACCACCGGCTCGGAGTACGGGAGGTCCAGCACGTACGCGAGCGACGTGGCCAAGATGGTGCAGGCGCCGATCTTCCACGTGAACGGGGACGACCCCGAGGCCTGTGTGCGGATGTCCCGACTCGCGTTCGAGTTCCGTCAGGCGTTCCACAAGGACGTCGTGATCGACATGTGGTGCTACCGGCGGTGGGGGCACCAGGAGGTCGACGACCCGTCCTTCACCCAGCCGCTGATGTACCGGGCCATCGAGTCCAGGCGCAGCGTGCGCAAGCTCTACATGGAGGCGCTGGTCGAACGGGGCGACCTCTCGGTGGAGGAGGCGGAACGATCCCTCGAGGACTTCCGGGCGAAGCTCCAGCGCGCGTTCGACGAGACCCACGACTCCGAGCCGAAGGCTCCCGAGGTCGAGCTCACACATCCCGAGCCGGCGCCGGTGCGGCCGGGGGTCGACACGAGCGTTGACCGCGAACTGCTCGACCGGGTCGTCGAGGTCCTCACGACGGTGCCGGACGGGTTCCACCTGCATCCGAAGATCGAACGAGCACTGCAGCAGCGTCGCGATGCGTTGGCGCAGGACGCGGTGGACTGGGCGCTCGCGGAGGCCCTCGCGTTCGGATCGCTCCTGCACGAAGGCGAGCTGGTCCGTTTGGCCGGTCAGGACTCACGGCGCGGAACGTTCAGCCAGCGGCACGCCGTGCTCGTAGACCAGGAGACGGCGGAGGAGTTCACGCCGCTCTCGCAGCTCGGGAGGTTCTTCATCTACGACAGCCTCCTGTCCGAGTTCGCGGCGGTTGGGTTCGAGTACGGCTACTCCGTGGCGAACCCCGACGCGCTGGTCCTATGGGAGGCGCAGTTCGGGGACTTCGCGAACGGCGCCCAGGTCGCGCTCGACGGGTTCGTCTCGGCCGGTGAGGACAAGTGGGGCCAGCACTCGGGGGTGGCGCTGCTCCTGCCGCACGGATACGAGGGTCAGGGGCCGGAGCATTCGAGCGCGCGGTTGGAGCGGTTCCTCCAGCTGAGTGCGGAGGACAACTGGCAGGTCGTGGTTCCCTCCACGCCGGCGCAATACTTCCACCTGCTCAGGCGGCAGGGCCTGCGGGACCTCCGCAAGCCGCTCGTCGTGATGACGCCGAAGTCGCTCCTGCGAACTCGGGCCACGTTCAGCGCAGCGGAGGATTTCACGGACGGGGGGTTCGGCGAGGTCATCGCCGATCCGTTGTCCCCTCACCCGAGCACCGCGTCGAAACTGTTGCTGTGCCAGGGCAAGATGTACTGGGATCTGGTGAAGGCGCGCGACGAGCGGGGGATCGGCGACGTGGCCATCGTGCGAGTCGAGCAGCTCTACCCGTTCCCCGCGGAGGCACTCGGGGTCATCCTCGAACGTTTCAGCGCAGCAGAGCGCGTCTGGGTTCAGGAGGAGCCGGCAAACATGGGCGCGTGGTGGTTCATGCGACTCCAGTGTGAGGACCGGCTGGGAGTCACGCTGACGGGCGTGACTCGGGCCGAGGGGGCGGCACCGGCCACCGGAAGCATGTCGCTGCATCAGAAGGAACAAGCGGACCTGATCGATCGAGCCCTCGGGGGTGAGTGAGCCGCCGCCGCCCGGACGCCGCGATTCGACCCCTCGCAGCCTGGTGCCGCTACAATCCACCTCCGAGCAGAAGGGTTCGTATGGAACTGTGGTTCCGATCCGCCGAGGCCGTACTCCTCCCCACCATCAAGGGCTGGTTCAACTGGCGTTTCGAGGGGCTCGAGCACGTGCCTCGGGACGGCCCCACCCTCGTCGCGGCGAACCACATCTCGTACTTCGATCCCCTGGCTCATGCGTACATGCTGGTGAAGGCGCATCGAAAGCCGCGGTTCCTGGCGAAGTCCGAGCTCTACGAGAACTGGCTCCTCCGCCACCTCCTGGAGGGCGCGCATCAGATCAAGGTGGTGCGGGGATCCGGCGACACGTCGCCGATCGACAACGCGAAGAAGGCCCTGGCCGACGGCGAAGCCGTCGTGTTCTACCCGGAGTCGACCGTCACGAAGAACCCTGACTACTCACCGATGATGCACGCCAAGACCGGGATCGCCCGGCTCACGCTCTCGACCGGCGTGCCGGTGCTGCCGATGGCGGTGTGGGGGTCGCAGCACGTCTGGCAGAGAGACGGCGCCAGGTCCCTGAGGTTCGGACGGCCAATCTGGGTGAAGGCTGGGCCGCCCTTGGACTTTTCCGATTACTCCGAGAGCGTCCACGACGAGGCTGCGCTCCGCACGGTGACCGATCAGGTCATGACCGAGATCAGCACCCTCGTGGACGACCTGCGGTCGAGGTATCCGAAGCGCTGGCAGTGAACCCGTGAGCGGGGACCTCAAGGTCGCGGTCGTCGGGGCGGGGTCGTGGGGAACCGCGTTCGCGTGCATCCCGGCGTCGAACGGCGTCGACACGATCGTGTGGGCTCGCCGGCAAGAGTTGGCCGACGCGATCTCTACGCGGCATGAGTGCCCCGATTACCTCACGGGCGTCGAGCTCCCGCCCTCGCTCCAAGCGACGCACGACCTGGAAGAAGCGCTTTCGGGCGCGCACGTCGTCGTGATGGCGATCCCGTCGCACGCCTTCCGAGATGTGCTCCGAGACGTGTGCTCGCACGTGTCCACCGACGCCTCGATGATCTCGCTGACGAAGGGGCTGGAGCAGCAGACCCTGAAGCGCATGACCGAAGTGATGCGGCAGGAGATCGACCTCCCCCCCTGGGCGTTCGGTACGTTGACCGGGCCGAACCTCGCCCGGGAGATTGCGCAGGGCCAGCCCGCGGCGGCGGTGATCGGGTTCGAGGACGCCGAGACGGCCGAGAAGATGCAGAAGGCCTTCATGTCGCCTCGGTTCCGCGTGTACACGAACGAGGACGTCCGCGGGTGCGAGCTCGGCGGAGCGATCAAGAACGTGATCGCGATCGCCGCTGGGATCGGCGACGGCATGGGCTTCGGCGACAACTCCAAGGCCGCGCTCATCACACGGGGGTTCGCTGAGATGGCGCGGTTGGGGACCGCTCTCGGGGGCAAGGCGTTGACGTTCGCCGGGCTCGCCGGGATGGGCGACCTCATCGCCACGTGCACCTCTCCGCTCTCGCGCAACCGGCACGTGGGCGAGGAGCTCGGCAAGGGCCGGAAGATCGACGAGATCATCGCGGAGATGAACATGGTTGCGGAGGGCGTGAAGACGTCGCGGGTGGTGGTGGAGCTGGGGGAGCGAACCGGAGTCGCGATGCCGATCGCCGAGCACGTGGTGAAGGTGATCCACGAGGGCATGAGTCCCGAGGAGGCGTTGACGTCGTTGATGACCCGCGAGGCCGAACCGGAATTCCTCGGCCTGGAGCCATGACTGATCGGCAACTGGTCCCCGCGAACCGCACTTGGGCGAAGGTCGTCGGATACTCGCGCGCAGTACGGGTCGGGAACGTCGTGGAGGTCGCCGGCACGGCCGCCGCGGATCCCCACGGCGAGATCCTGCACCCTGGCGACGCTGAGGCACAGGCCAGGGAAGCGCTGCGGACCATCGGCGAGGCACTGAAGGAAGCTGGCGCTTCGTTCTCCGACGTCGTGCGGACGCGGATCTACCTGGCGGACGCCTCGCTGTGGGAAGCCGCGGGACGAGCACACGGCGAGGTCTTCGCGGACATCCGTCCAGCGACGACCGCGGTCGCGGTGAACGGCTTCGTCGATCCCGAGATCCTCGTCGAGATCGAAGCAACCGCCATCGTGGCCGACTGAACCGGAGTATCGATGGAGCACAAGTCGGGCCCAGGGGGCGGTTGATGGACGAAGACATTCCCATTCCATCCCCGCCCGGTGGAGTGCTCTTGGACGCGGCGGGACGATTCATGTTCGAGAAGAAGGCTCCGCCCGCTGCGGCACGTTGGTTGGCCTCGCTGCCGCGGCCGCCCAAGCGCACGAAGGAGCCAGGCTTCCATTCCTACAAGCTGAGGCGGTACCGAGATCTGTACGAACGGGTCGCAGATCAGCTACTGGACGACGGCTTCTTTCCCTTCGAGACGAATGGGGATCCGATCGGTTTCTGGCTGGAGCGCTTCGAGGACGAGGTGGCTGTCTTCGGCTACCTGTCGTTCGAGTGCGGGGGGATGAGCCGGGTGTCTGCGACTAGCCTCACCTCCCACCACCTCGCCATCACTATCGAGCATGCGCTCCTCAATTGCCGTGTTCAACCCCGCCGCGAACAGCCTGCGATTAGGGGGTAGCCTTCACACGGATGGCTGAGAAGAAGGGGTTCTCCACGCGGGCGGTGCACTCGCCCAAGGCGCCCCAGGTCGAGCAGCAGCCGTCCTCGGTCCCCATCTACGAGTCCTCGACGTGGCGGTTCGACACCTCCGAGGACTACGCCGATGTCATCTCGTTCCGGAAGCCCGGGTTCGTGTACGGCCGGGGGTATGGGAACCCGACGATCGAGGCGTTCGAGAACGCGGTGGCGGATCTCGAGGGAACCGAGGCCGCGTACGGGTTTGCCAGCGGGATGGCGACGATCCACGGGGTCGTCACGACGCTGGCGAGGTCCGGGGACCGGATCGTGGCCAGTCCCGAGCTGTACGGCGGCGCCTTCTCATTGTTCCGCGAGATCCTGCCGCGGTACGGCATCGAGGTCACGACGGTCTCGCCCCACGACCTCAAGGCCGTCGAAGAGGCGCTTCCCGGAGCGAAGCTCTTCTACGTCGAGACGATCGCGAACCCAAACGTCACGGTCGCGGACCTCGACGCGTTGGGGGCCATCTGCAACGAACACGGGATCCCGGCCGTCGTCGACAACACCTTCGCCTCACCGTACCTGTGCAACCCGCACGAGTACGGCTTCGACGTCGTGCTGCACTCGGTCACGAAATACATCGGCGGGCATCACGACGTCGTTGGCGGCGTGGCCTGCACGACCGAGGACCTCCGCGGGCAACTCCGGCGCACCAGCCTGGACGTGGGCGGCGCGATGCAGCCCTTCGACGCGTGGCTCGCCATCCGGGGCCTGGCCACCCTCTCCCTCCGGATGGAGCGGCACAGCGCGAACGCCCAGGCCGTCGCGGAGTTCGTGGAGCAACACAACAAGGTGGAACGCGTCCACTACCCGGGCCTGGCCTCGCACCCGCACCACGACGTCGCGAAGCGCGAGCTCACCAGAGGGCGCGGGGGGATGCTCGCGTTCGAAGTGAAGGGCGGCGTCGAACCGGCCAAGAAGGTCTGCGACTCGCTCCAGCTCGCGTGGGTCGCCACCAGCCTCGGCGGGATCAAGACCCTGGTCGGGCACGCCGCGTCCACCACCCACAGGCAGATGGATCCCGAGGCGAGACGCGCAGCCGGGATCGGAGACGGCCTGATCCGCGTCAGCGTGGGGCTCGAGGACGCAGACGACATCATCGACGACTTCGGCGAGGCGCTGGAGAAGGCGTGACCCAGCGAAAGCGCATCGCGATCCTGTTCGGAGGGCGATCCGCCGAGCACGAGGTCTCAGTCGTTTCCGCCGGAGCGGTCCAGCGCTCGCTCGACCCAGAGCGGTTCGACCCGCTGTTCATCGGCATCACCAAGGAAGGGACCTGGCACCTTCTCGAACAGCCTCCACAACTCCACCAAGGCGCGACACAGCTCCCGGCCGTCTCGCCGGAACTCGGGCTCGAGATCGAGCTCAGCCGCGGCTCCGGAACGATCGTCTCGCCCGACGGCGAACACCGAGAGATCGACGTGGCGTTCCCACTGGTCCACGGGCCGTACGGCGAGGACGGGACGATCCAGGGACTCTTGGAGCTCTCCGGCATCCCATACGTGGGGGCCGGGGTGATGGCCAGCGCCGTCGGCATGGACAAGGCCGTGCAGAAGGTGCTCTTCGCGGCCGAAAGGCTGCCGATCATGCCCCACCAGGTCATCCACGAGCGCGACTGGGAGGACGATCCCGAAGCGGTGGAAGCGAAGGCGCAGGACCTCGGGTACCCACTGTTCGCCAAGCCTGCCACGCTCGGCAGCTCGATCGGCATCAGCAGGGTGTCCGACCCGAGCGATCTCCGCCGAGCCGTGGAAACCGCACTACAGCACTCGTCGAAGGCCCTGCTGGAGCGATCGGCTCAGGGCTCCAGGGAGATCGAGTGCGGCGTCCTCGGCAACGACGACCCCGTGGCAAGCCTCCCCGGGGAGATCCTGCCGGCGGGGGAGTTCTACGACTACCGCTCGAAGTACCTGGACGACGGCACCCGGCTGATCGTTCCGGCCGAGCTTCCCGCCGAGATCATCGAGGAGATCCAACGCCTCGCCGTGGCAGCGTTCCGCGCCATCGACGCCGCCGGGATGGCCCGGATCGACTTCTTCGTGTGGGATCAGGGCAGGATCGTGGTGAACGAGATCAACACGATCCCCGGGTTCACGCCGAGCAGCATGTACCCGAAGATGTGGGAGGCCTCCGGCCTGTCGTACCCCCGTTTGATCGACCGCCTCGTGGAGCTGGCCCTGGAGCGCCACGCGAGAGAGCGCAAGCGCCCAGTGGGCTGAGCGTCCATCGGCCGACTCGGCGGTATTGGCCGGCTCCTCCGTGGGTACCAACCGAATGTGACCGACGCCGAGGTGCTCGCGGGCCGCTACGAGCTGAACGAGGTCCTGGGCACCGGCGGCATGGCCCTCGTGTACCGGGGAACCGACCGGATCCTTCATCGAACCGTGGCCGTCAAGGTCCTGGCCGACCCCTATGCCGGGGACCCGGTGTTCGTGGAGCGGTTCCGACGCGAGGCCCGATCGGCAGGGGGCCTCAATCATCCTGGCATCGTCGCCGTGTACGACACCGGCTCCGACGGCGACCGCCACTTCATCGTCATGGAACACGTCGACGGGCGCACGCTCGCCGAGACCATGCGCGACGACGGTCGATCGTCCCCTCGACAGACGGCCCACATCGTCGGTCAGGTGGCCTCGGCGCTGGCCTACGCCCATGAGAACGGGGTCGTGCATCGCGACGTGAAGCCCGCGAACATCATGGTCACGGCGGCCGGCGACGCGAAGATCATGGACTTCGGCATCGCCAGGGCCACGACCGGCGAGCCCCTCACGCAGACCGCGGCGGTGATGGGGACGGCCACGTACATCGCGCCGGAGCAAGCCGAGGGCAAACCGGTTGACCCGCGAACCGACGTCTACGCCCTGGGGGCGACCATGTACCAGATGCTCACCGGGCGGCCGCCGTTCGAGGCGGGCACGTCGGTTGCGGTTGCGGCGATGCACGTGCACGACGCGCCCGAGCCTCCCACGAGCATCGATCCGTCCATCCCGGCGCCACTTGAAGCGATCGCGCTCCGGGCCCTCCAGAAGGATCCCGAGGCCCGATACCAGAGCGCCCAAGACATGCGGACCGATCTGGACAACTTCCTCGAGGGGGAACCGCTCACCGGAGCGCCCGAGCTGGGGATGACCGTCGCCGCTGCCGCTGTCGAGGCCGAAGCACCGACGATGTTCGTAGATACTTCAGAGCTTGAAACCGTAGGACGCGGATCGGCCCCGACGAGGCGGAGAAGGGCGTGGCTTTCCGCGATCGTCGTGGTCGCGATGCTCGCGATCGGCGCACTCGCGTTCACCATGATCGCGGGCGCCGGCGACGCGGGGGGACCGGCGCTCGGCGGATCGACGCAGAACGATCACGCCGGGCACCGAAGGCATCCTTCGTCGCCGGTTCCGCCCCCGAGCCCGCTGCCCGTGATCGCGCCATCGAGCCCGACTCCGGCGGCCACGACCCCGGCCCCGAAGCCGAGCCCATCCCCGAGGCCGTCTCGCACGCCGCGGCCTTCCCCGTCGCCGAGCCCGTCACCGTTGCCGAGCCCATCACCCACTCCGACCATGGGCGTGAGCCCGTCGCCGGCCGTCGCCGAGTAGCGCGAGGTTGAGCCGGGCGGGCCTCCGGGTACGTACGCAGCATGGAACGCGACGAACGGCCACTGCGCCAGAGCCCATCGACCGGACCACGTCGGGTCGTGACGGGCTGGAGCCCGGGGGCGATCGCGGCCGTGGTGGCCGGCCTCTTCCTGGCGATACTCGGGACGCTGGTGCTCATCGATGCCGGGTTCGGGGCGGGATCGTTCACGTCCAGGACCGGGACCGCGTTGTCGTTCACGCAGACGGGGCTCCTGGCGATCGTCGAGATCGCATTCGGAGTCGCCGTCGTGTGGCTGGCCGGCGACTTCCCGTGGTACGGGCGCTCGGCGGCGATCGTTGCCGGCGTGCTGGCGACAGGATTCGGGATCGTCCTGGCCGCGTGGGCGACGCCATTCGCGAGTGTGTTCGGCGGGGACCCCGCCAGCGGATGGCTGTGGATCGGGATCGGCGTCGTCACGATCGTTTCGGCGGTGCTGCCCAGGCGGACCGTCTCACCGCACACCGCGTCGACCGCCGACCTCGAGGGCCCGCAGGCGCCGGCCAAGCAGGTTCCGTGGCGGAGAGCCGGCTAGCCCACACACACGCAGGACACCGTCGGTAGGATTCGGCCGTGAGAACCCGCGAGGCAGTGGCGCTCGTCCTGCTGACCGTCGCCGGCGGGTCGATGGTCGCGGTGGCAGATCTGACCACCTCGTACGTCCCGCTGTTCTTCGCCTGGGTGGCGTTCCTGGCGATCCCATTCGTCTTTGGCGCGATGGAGCGAACGCGGAACCGCGTCTGAGAGAGCTCGAACCGCTACAGGTGCACCACCGGGCACGTCAGCGTCCGGGTGATGCCCTCGACCGCCTGGATCTTCGCCACGACGAGCTTTCCGAGGTCGTCCACGTTGCGGGCTTCGGCTCGCACGATGACGTCGTACGGTCCGGTGACGTCCTCCGCCTGGGTCACGCCCTTGATGGCCGCGACCTCCTTCGCAACCTGCGCCGCCTTGCCCACTTCGGTCTGAATGAGGATGTACGCCTGGACCACGTTCGACCTCCCCGTGCAGGTGACGGCGTGCCGGAAGCACGCTCGGGCAGGCATCGTAGCCAGGGCCTCGACGGGGGAGCAACTTCCGGAGAGCCCCGAACCCCCGGGGGTCATAATCGAGGCGATGCCGGCGAGGAAGAAACGAGCCGATGAGCCGCTCGATCCGTATCGGCGGATCCGCAAGCCTGTCCCGCCGCCCCAGCGGGTCATCCCGGATCGACGCAGGAAGATCCGCGAGGATCAGGACGAGCGCGAGCGCCGGAACCCCGATCGGTGAAGCCCTTCCTCGACCGCCGGGAGGCCGGGCGGCTCCTGGGCGACGCACTCGCTGAGCGCGTCGGAGACGACGACGTCGTCGTCCTCGGGATCCCTCGCGGAGGCGTGGTTGTGGCGGCCCAGGTGGCGGAGAAGCTCGGGGCGCCGCTCGATGTCGTGATCCCGCGCAAGGTCGGTGCGCCGGGCAACCCGGAGCTCGGGCTGGGTGCGGTCGCTCCCGGCGTCGGCGTGCTGGACGAACGGTTGATCCGCGACCTCGGCGTCTCGCGGGAATACCTGGCCCGCGAGATCGCAGCCCAGGAGCAGGAGATCGAACGACGGTCGCGCGCGTACCGGGGAGACCGGCCGGCGCTCGATGCGGCGGGCAAGGTCGTCATCGTGGTGGACGACGGTGTCGCCACGGGGGGAACCGCCGTGGCCGCGGCGAGGTGGGCCAAGAAGGCCGGCGCCGCCCGGGTCGTTTTGGCAGTTCCTGTTGCCCCTGCTCAAGCGGTGCCGAACCTGGCCCGCGAGGTGGACGAGGCCTTGGTCCTGTCGACACCCGAGCCCTTCTTCGCGGTTGGTCAGTGGTACGAGCGATTCGATCAGGTCGATGACGACGAGGTGGTCGAGCTCCTCACGAGATCGTCCACGTGAAGGTCTTCGAGGTCGTGATGGCGTCGATCCTTGCCCTCTTCGGCGTGCGTTCCCTCGTGTACTGGATCCGGCGGCCGTTCGAGTCCAAGTCGGCCTGGGACCAGACCCTCTACGCCCTGTGGATCCTCAGCAGGGCGGGGCTGTGGTTCGCCCTTGCCGGGATCTTCGCGATCTCGGCGGCCATTCCGTTCGAGGGGCGAGCGTTCCTCGACGAGTGGAACCGGAGCTACCGCTGGTACGTCCTGGTGCCGATCGGGTGCGCGGCGCTGCAGGCGATCACGTCCTATGCCCTGGGCCGCTCGCGAGAGTAGCTATCCGACGGCCCGGATGATCTCGTCGGACAGCTCCGGGAACCCGGCGAGGACCTCACGGCGCTCGCCCCGGAACCGCTCCACGAATCCCTTGTACTCGTCGGAGCGTCCGGTCCGCTCGTACAGCCGCCACGGCTGGAGCAACTCGACATCGTCGACACCGGGAACGTCCTCCGCGACCTCGTAGCCGAACTCCGGCTCGTCGGTCCACTTGATCGTGTTCTCCGCGATGGCCTGCACGATCGAGGACGACACCGGGATCTTGATCTTCTTGGAGCGCTCGTCATCCTCGCGTCCGCCGACCCGGCCCGTGTTCATGAGGTACACCTCGATGGGGTGGGACGCGAGCAGCTCGAGGAACCGGTTGCCCTGGAGCCCGTGCGGCATCGGGAAGAACGGGTTCGTGCCGGGCACGCGGAGGAACTTGCCCTCCTCGGCCTTGCCGCCGGCGGAGGTGCCGGTGGTCTCGCCGAGCATGAAGTACGCCGCGGCCTGCTCCTGGTTGAGGCGCGAAACGGCCGGGACGATGTTCTCGTTCCAGTTGAGGATCAGCAGGTAGTCGACCGCACCGACTTCGTCGGAGATGCGGAATCGTCCGAGCGCGTCCATCCCGAACACCGCCCGGCCGTTCTTCGTGTACGACGTCTCGAAGAAGTTCACGTTGCCCTTGTCGTCCTGGTACACGTTCTCGAGGTACGAATCGGGCTTCGTGACGGCGTTGTAGATGTTCGGCTCGAAGTCGGGGTCGAGCGAGAACGTCTTGGCGAAGCATCCGTTCTCGCTGCCGTGGATCTTGCCGCCAGGCATCAGGGCAACGAAGTCGTCCTGCACGGGAACCGAGTTGTTCTGTGTGGTGAACGTCGTCGTGGTCTTCCCGGTCCCGGACAGGCCGATGATGAGGAAGACCTTCTCGCCGGCGTCGGTCGGCACGACCTTGCATCCGGCGTGCAGGGCGAGACCGCCGCGGTCGTACACGATTCGGTTCCACATCCGAAGGCCGCCCTTCTTCGACTCGCCGAAGTAGTCGGAGTTGATGACGCGGGTGACGCCCGCCTCCAGATCCACGGCGATCACGCGGTCGTCGGGGTAGCCGGGGATGGAGAGGTTGGGCGTGTAGATCACGTGGACCACCGGCACGCCGCCGGGGTGGCGGTCGAAGTACAGCTTCTGCTGCATCCCGGCGATGTTCGCGTTGGCCTTCTCGATGGTGAGTCGGGCCGGGGTCCGGAAGTCGGGGTCCGAGCCGATGTAGCCGTCGATCACGACCATCTCCTGATCCCGGATGTAGTCGTCCTGGAACTTGGAGATCCGGCCGTACTCCCCACGGGTCATCGTCTTGCCGGAGGCCGTGGTGGGGTCGTCCGTGACGACGAACGTGCTTCCGGAGGACCTGGACGTGGCGCGGGTCTGGACGTTCACGTTGTCGAACTCCGTGATCCGGGTGCTCGGCATCTCCTCGGTGAACTTGCGGAGCTCCTCGGCGCTGGGGTTGTCGTGGATCTTCTTCGCTTGGACGGTCACGTTGGCGATTCCTCCATCTTGTCCCGAGGGCGCGCGCTGCAGAGGTAGCGAGCTGCAGAGTTTGGAATTCTACCCGGACCGGCCGAAGCAAATCGGGCAGGGGGGGTGAGGGCCGCTAGCGGTCGGTCTCGATCCGGAAGTACAGGCGGACCTGGGTGCGGTACTCCGTGATCCGGCCCTCGTTCACAGTGGTGGAGGTGCCGAGCACCTCCAGGCGGTTGATGTGGCGAATGGTCTTGGCCGCCTCCTTCAGGGCCTCGCGCGCGGCGTCGCCCCAGCTCGTGTCGGAGACCCCCTCGAGCTCGAGCGTGTTGATGACCGCCACGGCACCTCCCTTGCTGTTCGCTTCACCTGTAGCCTTGGAATCATGGCAGACGGGACTTCTCGCAGCGAATGGATGGGCGAGGACGAGCTGGTCGCGGTCATCCGCAAGGTGCTGTCCGGCGGCGGTCCCGGCGTCCTGGTCGGGCCGGGCGACGACGCCGCGGTCGTGGCGTCGCCTCGGGGGACCATCGTGCTCACCACGGACATGCTCGTCGAAGGTGTCCACTTCGATCGTGCGCTGACCTCGGCGCGGGACCTCGGCGCGAAATCGATCGCCGTGAACGTATCGGACATCGCGGCGATGGCGGCGAGCCCTCGGTACGCGGTCGTGTCGCTCGGGCTCTCCGAGGCCGACGATCCGGCATGGGTGGTCGAGCTGTACGGCGGGATGCGGGCGGCATCCGACGAATACGCGCTGTCCCTCGTGGGCGGCGACGTGAACCGGGCGCCGGTGTCGGTGATCTCGGTGACGGTGGTGGGCGAGGCGGCAGAGGGGCGCGCCGTGCTTCGCTCCGGGGCGCGCCCGGGCGACCGCATCGTCGTGACGGGGTCGCTCGGAGCGGCCGCCGGTGGTCTCCTGCTGGCACGGAGCGGGAACGCCGCCATGGCCACGGATTGGGGCCGCGATCTCCTGGAGGCGCACTTCCGCCCGGTCGCTCGGGTCGGCGAGGGCCAGACGCTCGCCCAGTCCGGTGCGAGGGCGATGATGGATCTGAGCGACGGCCTCCTGCTGGACCTCTGGCGCCTGTGCGCGGAAAGCGCGGTGGGCACTCGACTGGAGCTGTCCTCGGTGCCCGTCTCGATCGGACTCCTCCGGCTCGCCGAGGTGCTTCCGTGCGACCCCCTGGAGCTCGCGCTCTCGGGCGGCGAGGACTACGAGCTCGTCGCCACGATCGATCCGGCCGCCGTGGACGACGCGCGAACCAGGCTGCTCGACCGGTTCGGGGCGGCGCTCACCGACATCGGCGAGATCACCGGATCGGGGTTCGTCGGGGTCGACGCGAGCGGCGCCGAGCACCCGCTCGAGGCGAGGGGATGGGATCACTTTGGGCGCTGAGGTTCCCAGGGTCCTGACCATCGCCGGCTCCGACTCCGGCGGAGGCGCCGGCATCCAGGCCGACCTCAAGACCTTCAGCGCGCTGGGGGTGTTCGGGATGACCGCGATCACCGCGGTCACCGTGCAGAACACGAAGGGCGTCTCGGGGTACGAAGCGCTCTCGCCCGACGTCGTCGGCGCGCAGATCCGCGCGGTTGCCACCGACATCGGGGTGGACGCCGCGAAGACGGGCATGCTCGCGAGCGCCGCCATCGTCGAAGCTGTCGCCGACGCGGTTCGCGAGACTCGCATCGACCGGCTCGTCGTCGACCCTGTGTTCGTCTCGAAGCACGGCCATCCGTTGCTCCAGGAGGACGCCGTCGACGCTCTGCGCGAACTCATCGTTCCGCTTTCCGCGGTGATCACGCCGAACCTCCCGGAGGCGGAGGGTCTGTGCGGATTCGCCGTCCGGGATCAAGAGACGATGAAGCGGGCTGCGCAGGCTGTCCTCGACCTCGGCGCGCGCTCCGTCCTGGTCAAGGGCGGGCACCTCGAAGAGGCCCGGGCGTCCGATCTGTTCTTCGACGGTGACTGCATGGAGTGGCTGGAGGCGGAGCG
>JBKOXF010000013.1:0-7628 GCA_046724795.1 Actinomycetota bacterium
CGTTTCGGCTGTACCGAGGAGGACCTGCGAGCCTCCACCGCGAGCCCCGCCCTTCGACGGCTCGTGGCCTTCGAGGTGGGCCGGGCTCGCGAGCTCTTGCTGCGTGGCTCGCCCCTCGTGCACACCCTGCGCGGCCGTCTCCGCCTGGCCCTCGCGGGCTACGTCGCGGGAGGGCACGCCGCTCTGGACGCGATCGAGCGCGCGGATCACGACGTCCTCGCGTTCCGGCCCAGGCCATCTCGCGCCCGAAGGGTCGGCAGAACCCTCGTGGAGCTCGCGCGGCGCTTCGAGCCGGGGTCCGAATGAACTCGGAAGACGCCTACGAGGTGTGCGCCCGCATCACCCGGAGCCGTGCCGCCAACTTCTACTACGGCATCCGTCTGCTCCCTGCGGGCAAGCGCTCGGCCCTGTGCGCCGTCTACGCGTTCGCCCGCCGCGTCGATGACATCGGTGACGGTTCGCTCCCGCCGAGCGAGAAGACGAGGCGGCTGGACCTGGCCCGGCAGGCCCTCGACCACCCTTCCCCGCGATCGTCCGATCCCGTCATCGCCGCGCTGAGCGATGCGTGCTTCCGCTTTCCCCTCCCGCTGGATCGGTTCCGTCAGCTCATCGACGGCGTGGAGATGGACGTTCGCGGCACGACCTACCAGCGATTCGAGGACCTGCTCGTCTACTGCCGGGCGGTGGCCGGGACGATCGGTCGGCTCTCCGTTGCCGTGTTCGGCTCGTCGGATCCGACGCGCGCCGGTGCGTTGGCGGACGACCTGGGGGTGGCCATGCAGCTCACGAACATCCTCAGGGACGTGCGGGAGGATCTGGCTCACGGGCGGGTCTACCTTCCCGTCGAGGACCTCGAGCGGTTCGGATGTCCTCCCGATCTCGACCGTGGAGACCGTGAGGCCTTCGCCGAGCTGATCCGGTTCGAGGCGGTCCGGGCCAGGCGATGGTTCGACCGGGGCCTTCAGCTCGTGCCGCTGCTCGATCCTCGGAGCTCCGCGTGCGTCGGCGCGATGACCGGCATCTATCTCCGCGTCCTGCGGAGGCTGGAACGGTCCCCCGTCTCGCCGTTGATCACTCGGGTGTCCCTCCCCGCGTGGGAAAAGGCGTGGGTCGCCGCGACGAGCCTGGCCGCAGGCGCATGGAGAACGAGGGGGCGGGCTCACGCTCCCCCGGTCGCGGAGGTGTCGCCGTGACCGAGGCCGCCTCCGGTCGCGTCGTGGTCGTGGGCGGCGGCCTGGCCGGCATTTCCGCCGCCCTGGCCTGCGCCGATCGAGGTGCCGACGTGACGATGCTGGAGGCGCGGCCTCGACTTGGAGGAGCGGTCTTCTCCTTCCGTCGCGCCGGGCTCGTGGTGGACAACGGGCAGCACGTCTTCCTCCGTTGCTGCACCGCCTACCGAGATTTCCTTCGAAGGATCGGATCGGAGCCGCTGACGACGTTGCAGGAGCGGCTGGCCATCCCCGTGATCGATCCCGGCGGCCGTACTGGATGGATCCGCAGGGGTCGGCTCCCCGCTCCGCTCCACCTCGCCCCAGCATTGCTCCGATATCCCTTCATCGGCGTCGCGGACCGGGCCCGCGTCGGTCGGGCGGCCCGCGCGCTGGCGAGGCTGGACCCTGCCGACCCAGCACTCGACACCCGAACGTTCGGCGCCTGGCTTCGCGAGCATCGCCAATCGGAGGCGGCCGTCGCCGCACTGTGGGAGCCCTTCGCACTCCCATCGCTGAACCTGTCCATGGAGGAAGCGTCGCTCGCCCTGGCCGCGAAAGTGTTCCAGACCGGACTCCTGGTTCGGCGCGACGCCGCCGACATCGGCTACGCGATGGCGCCGCTCGGTACCGTCCACGGCGACGCCGCCCACCGCGCGCTCCGCGCCGCGGGGGTGGAGGTCCGGCTCCGGTCACCGGCCGGCTCGATCGAGGTCGAAGGGGACCAGCACCTGGTGGCCGTGGCCGGCAGGGAACCCATCCCCGCCACGGCGGTCGTGGTTGCCGTGCCGCACGACCGCGTCCACACAGTGCTGCCGCCGGGGGCGCTGCCCCAAGCGGATCGGCTGTTCGGGCTGGGCTCATCGCCGATCGTGAACGTGCACGTCGTCTACGACCGCGCCGTCACGAACCTCGCGTTCGCCGCCGGCCTTCGGACCCCCGTGCAGTGGGTGTTCGACCGGACCGCGGCATCGGGTCTCGGGCGCGGGCAGTATCTGGCGGTCTCGGTGTCCGGGGCGGACCGGGAGATCGACCGCCCCACTGGCGAGCTGCGGGCCTTGTTCCTCCCAGCGCTCGAGCGGATGTTCCCGCGGGCCCGCGACGCGAACGTGGAATCCTTCTTCGTCACCCGCGAACGGGCTGCCACGTTCCGGCAATCGGCGGGAACGGCCGCGCTCCGACCTGGGCCCGTCACGGCGATCCCCGGGCTTTACCTGGCCGGGGCGTACACCGACACCGGGTGGCCGGCGACCATGGAAGGGGCCGTGCGATCCGGGCTGACCGCCGCTCGCCACGTCCTCGCGTTTCTCGACCGGGCCCGCGTGCGGCGAGAGGAGGTCGCGGCGTGATCCGCACGATCCCCTCCGCGTTCGCACGAGCTCGCGACGCGGTGACGCCCGCGCTTCAGCGGTGCACGCAGGGCCTCTCCCCGGAGATCCGCCGGGTCGTGGCCTATCACCTGGGGTTCGCAGACTCGGCGGGGAACCCGGCGATGCAGAACGGTGGAAAGGCCGCGCGACCCGCCCTTGCGCTGCTTTCCGCCCAAGCGGTCGGCGCACCAATGGACACGGCCCTTCCCGGTGCCGTGGCGGTTGAGCTCGTCCACAACTTCTCCCTGCTGCACGACGACGTGATCGATCACGACGGAGAGCGCCGACATCGGCCCACCGCGTGGGCGCTGTTCGGGGTGGGCGAGGCGATCGTGGCGGGAGATGCCCTGCTCACCCTCTCCCAGCAGATCCTGCTCGCCACGGCCGCCCCTGGGGGACAGCCGGCCGCGTCGTGTCTCGCCCGCGCGACGGCCGACATGATCGCGGGCCAAGCAGAGGACCTTGCGTTCTGCTCTCGCATCGACGTCTCGGTTGATGAATCGCTTCGCATGTCCGAACGCAAGACCGGAGCGTTGATCTCGTGCGCGGCTTCGATCGGTGCGGTCTTGGGCGCCGGGTCTCAGCGGGTGGTGTCCGCGCTCGCCGAGTTCGGGATGCAGTTGGGCGTCGCCTATCAGGCCGTCGACGATCTATTGGGGATCTGGGGATCCCCGGACGTAACCGGGAAGCCGGCCTGGAACGACCTCCGGGAGCGGAAGAAGAGCCTTCCGGTGGCGGCGGCGCTCCGCTCAGGGGGGCCCGAGGCGGAACGACTCGCTTCGTGCCTGTCACGTGACCGCATCGAGGAGCACCTGCACGTCGCGGCCGCCCTGGTCGAGGACCTGGGCGGCCGCGCCTGGACCGAGCAGGAGGCGGAGCGGCGGATCGCACTGGCTCGCGATGCGCTCGATCGGGCCGGCCTCGATCCGGAGGTCCGGGCCGAGCTCGACGAGGTCGCCGCGTTCGTCACGGAGCGGCGGTTTTGATGGTCATCGCCGCGGAGCCCCGGACCGAGTTGGCGGCTCGGGAGGCATTGCACCGAGCCCGTGACCGTTTGCTCGAGCTCCAGTCGCCGGCGGGTTGGTGGAAAGGGGAGCTCGAGACCAACGTCACGATGGACGCCGAGGACCTCCTGTTGCGGGAGTTCCTCGGGATCCGGGGAGACCAGGAGACGCGGCTCGCTGCGAATTGGATCCGCTCGCGTCAGCGCGAGGACGGGACGTGGGCGAACTTCTTCGGCGGCCCTCCCGATCTCTCCACCACCGTGGAGGCGTACGCGGCGCTCCGCCTGGCCGGTGACCCGCCCGACGCGGACCACATGCGTCGGGCCGCGGTCTTCGTCCGCGAGGCTGGAGGACTCGAAAGGACGCGGGTGTTCACTCGGATGTGGCTCGCGTTGTTCGGTCTGTGGTCCTGGGACGAGCTCCCGGCGCTGCCGCCGGAGGTCATCTTCCTTCCCGAGTGGTTCCCCCTCAACGTCTACGACTTCGCGTGCTGGGCTCGGCAGACCATCGTCCCGCTGACGGTGGTCGCGTCGTTCCGGCCGTCGCGGCCGCTCCCGTTCGCGCTGGACGAGCTGAGGACGGGGACCTCGGAGCGGTTCCGTCATCCGTTGACGACATGGCGGGGACGCTTTCAGACGCTGGATCGCGCGCTGCACGCGTACGAACGTCGACCGAGCCGGCGGCTTCGCGCACTGGCGTTGCACCGGGCCGCGGAGTGGATCATCCGGCGACAGGAGGCCGATGGATCGTGGGGGGGGATCCAGCCGCCGTGGGTGTACTCGCTGATCGCCCTGCATCTCATGGGCTACCCGCTCGACCATCCGGTGATGCGGGGCGGGCTCGGGGGTCTCGACGGGTTCACCATCGTCGAGGACGACGTCCGTCGTCTGGAAGCCTGCCAGTCTCCGGTGTGGGACACGGCGCTCGCGATCATCGCGCTGACCGACGCCGGTCTTCCCCCTGACCATTCCTCGCTGGTCCGAGCCGCTGACTGGCTGCTCGGGGAAGAGATCCGGGTTCGTGGGGACTGGGCCGCGCGCCGTCCACGGCTGGAGCCCGGGGGATGGGCGTTCGAGTTCGCGAACGACGGCTACCCCGACATCGACGACACGGCGGAGGTGGTCCTGGCCCTCCGTCGCGTGCGACACCCGGATCCCGAACGGTTGGACGGCGCGGTGCAACGGGCCGTCCGGTGGGTGCTCGGCATGCAGAGCGCCGACGGAGGGTGGGGTGCCTTCGACGCCGACAACACGAGGACGCTCGCGAGAGCGCTCCCGTTCTGCGACTTCGGGGAGGTGATCGACCCTCCCAGCGCGGACGTGACCGCCCACGTGGTGGAGATGGCAGCAGCGGAGGGCTTGCAGGGAAGCGATGTCGCCCGTCGGGGACTTGGATGGCTGGCCCGTCATCAGGAATCGAGTGGATCGTGGTTCGGACGGTGGGGCGCGAACCACCTGTACGGCACGGGCGCCGCAGTGCCGGCGGCGGTCGCTGCGGGAGTGCCGGCGGATGGCCACCGCATCCGGGCCGCGGTGCAGTGGCTCGTTCGGCATCAGAACGCCGATGGGGGGTGGGGCGAGGACCTCCGGTCCTACCGAGACCGGGCGTGGATCGGTCGGGGAGACACCACCGCGTCACAGACAGCCTGGGCGCTGATGGCCCTCCTCGCCGCGGGCGAACGCGGCGAGGTCGTCGAACGAGGGATCGCATGGCTGGTTCGGGCGCAGCGGCCGGACGGCACGTGGGACGAACCGCAGTTCACCGGTACCGGCTTCCCCAGCGACTTCTACATCAACTACCACCTCTACCGGCACGTGTTCCCGGTCACGGCGCTGGGCCGCTTCGTGCGGGGTGTGCCGTGAGCCGGCGACGGTCGCGGCAGATCTCGATCGGCGGCGTGGCGGTTGGCGGCGACGCGCCGGTGCGGGTCCAGTCGATGACCACGACGAAGACGCACGACGCCCCCGCGACGCTCGCTCAGATCGAGCGGCTGGCCGCGGCGGGGTGCGAGCTCGTCCGCGTGGCAGTTCCGTTCGACGAGGACGCCGCGGCGCTTCCGGAGATCGCCGGCCGCTCGCCCATCCCGGTGATCGCCGACATCCACTTCACATGGCGCCACGCCCTCGACGCACTCGAAGCCGGGATCCACGGACTCCGCGTCAATCCCGGCACGATCGGCGACCGTCGGCGCGTCAAGCTCATCGCGGAGGAGGCCGCAGCCCGAGGCGTCCCCATCAGGATCGGAGTGAATGCCGGATCGCTCGATCCCGAGCTCCTCCGTCGGTACGGCTCGCCGACGCCGGAGGCGCTGGTGGAGAGCGCGCTCAGGGAGATCGCCGGCCTCGAGGAACACGGGTTCTCCGACATCAAGGTGTCGGTGAAGGCGGCCGACGTGCATGCGTGTCTCGAGGCCTACCGGCGCCTGGCGGAGGTGTGCCAGTACCCCTTGCACATCGGCGTCACGGAGGCCGGGCCGCCGCCACAGGGCATCGTGAAGAGCGCGGTGGCGCTGGGGAGCCTCCTGCTCGAGGGGATCGGGGACACCCTCCGGGTCTCGCTGACCGCCGAGCCCGAGGAAGAGGTCGCGGTGGCCTGGGAGATCCTCAAGGCGATCGGACTCCGACGGCGAGGCGTCGAGATCGTGGCCTGTCCCTCGTGCGGGCGGGCCGAGGTGGACGTGTTCGCGCTCACTCGGGCCGTGCAGGAGCGAGCGACCGAGCTGCCCGAGGGGTTGAAGGTCGCGGTCATGGGCTGTCCGGTCAACGGCCCCGGTGAGGCTCGCGGCGCCGACGTCGGGATCGCCGCCGGCGTCCATCGAGGGCTCCTGTTCGTCGGCGGTGAGTCTGTTGCCCGATTCCCGGAGGGCGATCTGGTGGACGCCCTCGTCGAGGCCGCGAAGGAGTACGGGCCCGGAAAGGTCGCTGACTCATGAGCGTCGACGGCGGGCTCCTGATCTTCGCGCCGCTCCGAGCGGAGGCCCGAGCTCTCCGCGGCGCCGTCCCACACGCTGAGATCGTTCGGACGGGGATGGGACCCCGGCGCGCGGCGAGTGCGGCGGACTCCTGCCGGGCCCGCGATGCGAACGCGGTCGCCGTCGCGGGGTTCGGCGGCGCGGTCGACTCCGCACTTCGACCCGGTGACCTCGTCGTGGCGACCGAGGTTCGCGGTCGCGAGCGCACCGTGCCCTGCCCGACGGCGGGGATCCTCGCGGGTGCCCTGCGACGTCGCGGCGTGCGAGCCGTGCTCGGGCCCATCGTCACTGTGGATCACGTCGTTCGAGCGAAAGACCGGGAGCGGCTCCGGTCCGCGGGGGCCATCGCGGTGGACATGGAGTCGGCGTGGCTGGCGGAGGCGGCCGGCGGTCGTCCGTTCGTCGTGATCCGGGCGATCGTGGACGCACCCGGACGGGAGCTGACGAACCCCTTCGAGACCGCCACCGGCGGTATCCGGGCCTGGCGGAGCCTCGCGAGGGCTGGTGCATCCCTTCGTGAGTGGGCCGCAGCGACCGGCTCTCGACGGATCGTGCTCGCGGCGCCGCGGTCGTTCTGCGCCGGCGTGGAACGCGCAATCGAGATCGTGGAACGTGCGCTCGATCGGCACGGCCCTCCCGTGTTCGTCCGGAAGCAGATCGTCCACAATCTGCACGTCGTCCGGGACCTCGAGCGCCGCGGTGCCGTGTTCGTGGAATCGGTGGGGGACGTGCCGGCGGGCTCGACCGTCGTGTTCTCCGCCCACGGCGTGTCTCCGGAGGTGCGGCGCGAAGCCTCGGTCCGTGACCTCAACGTGATCGACGCGACCTGCCCCCTCGTGACGAAAGTGCACACCGAGGCGCGCCGGTTCGCCCGGAGCGGTCACACGATCTTCCTGATCGGTCACCAGGGCCACGAGGAGGTGGAGGGGACCACCGGGGAGGTCCCGGGATCGGTACGCGTCATCGAGGAGCCCGCCGACGTCGACGGCGTCGAGGTGGAGGATCCGGAGCGAGTCGCCTATCTGACCCAGACCACGTTGGCGGTAGACGACGTCAGCGACGTGGTCGCGGCCCT
>JBKOXF010000054.1:0-5797 GCA_046724795.1 Actinomycetota bacterium
GCGCCGGTGGCCTCGTCGCCGGTGAGATCGAGCTTCCCGAGCGACTCCTCGGCCCGGATCAGCGCGACCCCTCCGCCGGACACGATGCCCTCCTCCACGGCGGCCTTCGTCGCCGAGACGGCGTCCTCGATGCGGTGCTTCTTCTCCTTGAGCTCGACCTCGGTTGCCGCGCCGACCTTGATCAGCGCAACGCCCCCCGCCAGCTTCGCCAGACGCTCCTGGAGCTTCTCGCGATCCCAGTCGGAGTCCGTGCGCTCGATCTCGGCCTTGATCTGATTGATGCGGCCCTTGATCTCCTCCTCGTTCCCCTGACCCTCCACGATCGTCGTGTCGTCCTTCGTCACGACGACGCGCCGGGCCCGGCCGAGCAGGTCGAGCGTCGCGTTCTCGAGCTTGAGGCCGACCTCCTCGGAGATGACCTGGCCGCCCGTGAGGATGGCCATGTCCTGGAGCATCGCCTTGCGGCGGTCGCCGAACCCGGGGGCCTTCACCGACGCCGCGGCGAACGTCCCTCGGATCTTGTTGACCACGAGCGTGGCGAGCGCCTCGCCCTCGATGTCCTCGGCCACGATCAAGAGCGGCTTGCCGGACTGCAGCGTCTTCTCGAGCATCGGCAAGAGCTCCTGCACGGAGCTGATCTTCTTGTTCACGAGCAGGATGTACGGATCCTCGAGGACTGCCTCCATCCGCTCCTGGTCGGTGACGAAGTACGGCGAGATGTAGCCCTTGTCGAACTGCATCCCCTCGACGAACTCGAGCTCGATGCCGAACGTGTTCGACTCCTCGACCGTGATGACGCCATCCTTGCCGACCTTGTCGAGCGCCTCGGCGATGGTCTCGCCGATCTCGGGCGACGCGGCGGAGATGGCCGCGACGTGCGCGATCTCCTCCTTGCCCTCGACGTCGCGAGCCTGGGCCATGATGTTCTCCACGGCCGAGGCGACCCCCTTCTCGATGCCGCGCTTCAGCGACATGGGGTTGGCGCCGGCGGCGACGTTCTTCATCCCGCGCTTCACCATCGCCCGGGCGAGTACCGTCGCCGTGGTGGTGCCGTCACCGGCCACGTCGTTCGTCTTCGTGGCCACTTCCTTCGCGAGCTGGGCGCCCATGTTCTCCCACGGATCCTCCAGCTCGACTTCCTTGGCGATGGTCACGCCGTCGTTCGTGATCGTCGGCGCTCCCCATTTCTTGTCCAGGACGACGTTGCGACCGCGGGGTCCGAGCGTGATCGAGACGGCGTCGGCGAGCTTGTCGACACCGGCCTCGAGCGCCCGCCGGGCCTCCTCGGTGAACTTCAGTTGCTTCGCTGCCATGTGTTCTCCTTCGTCGTGCGCGAGGCAACGGGTCGCCCCGAGGCCTCGAACGCCGGTCTGTCCAGCTCGTTACTTCTTGACGACCGCGAGGACATCGCGGGCCGACAGGATCAGGTAGTCGTCGCCCTCGACCGTGACCTCGGTGCCGCCGTACTTCGAGTAGATGACCTTGTCCCCGACCTTCACGTCGACGGGGACGCGGTTGCCCTCCTCGAAACGGCCGGGCCCGACGGCGATGACCTCGCCCTCCTGAGGCTTCTCCTTGGCCGTGTCCGGGATGACGATGCCGGAGACCGTGGTCTCCTCGGCCTCGCCGGGCTTGACCACGATGCGATCCTCGAGCGGCTCGAGACTGAACGCCATGCTTTACCTCCCTACGCCGATTAGCACTCTGCTTGTACGAGTGCTAACAGGATACCGAGGAGAGTGCAAACGGTCAACGCCGACGGCCCGAGGCCATTCGCTAGGCGGGTGGGGCTTCGGGTGATCGGGCGATTGACCGTCCGGCAACCCCGCGCCGAGGATGACGTGGCCAGGGAAAAGGGGGAGGAGATGCACTTCGTCCGGAAACATCTCGAAACGGTGGTGGTCGCGGCCGTGACAGCATTCGTCGTCGCCGCGGGTCCGGCGGTCGCGACAGCGATCGTCGACGTCGCCAGGAACGCGCTTCACCTCGGGGGCAAGGCGCCTTCGGCGTACGTGCTGAAGACCTAACTGCCACTCAAGTTCCACAACCTCACGTTGATCAACGGGTGGGTAGGGAGCTGCGGCGGGACGGGCCCTCCGCAGATCGCCCTGGGCAGAGACGACATGGTCCATCTCCGAGGTGGGCTCTGTGGGGGCATCTCCAATCAGCCTTTCGTGATCCCATCGGCGTACCGGCCGCACCACGACAAGTACCTCGCGGTCGACGAAACCAATTCGAGAACGGGAAGGCTCGACATCTTCCACACGAATGGGGCGGTCACCTTGGAGGACGACCCTACCGTCACAGGTTCAGCGGTCAGCTTCACGTCCCTCGACGGAGTCGAATACTCGCGCTCGGGTTAGTTCCGATCTATCGAAGCTGGGGCGGGGGACCTGCTAAGCGGAAGCTGGAGTCTCCCCGACGGCCACCGGCGGAACGGCCGGACGCCTGACCTCGGCTGTCTGTGGCTCACGCCGGCCGAGACGAGGAAGGAGAACGAGCGCGACCGTCGCGGCGACGATCGCGGCGACGGCGCCGAAGGCGAAGCCCGCCCGTGGCCCGAGGTGCTCTCCGATCCAGCCGACGAGGGGCGCGCCGAGCGGCGTGGTCCCGAGGAACGCGATCGCGAACAGCGCCATGACCCGACCTCGGAACGCGGGCGAGGCGCGGAGTTGCAGGACCGAGTTCGTGACGGCCACGAACACCGTGCTGGCGGCACCCACTGCGAGCATCGCGGCCAGCTCGGCGCCGAACGTCGGCATCACCGCGACGATCAGCGTGGAGACACCGAAGGACAACGCGGCAAGCGCGGCGATGCGCTGGGTAGCCCGACCCATCGCCGCGACGGTGAGCCCGCTCACGACGGCACCCACGCTCAACACCGAGAACATCTCCCCGTACCCAGCCGGGCCGCGGTCGAACGTGAACCGTGACAACAACGGGAGCAGGACCGAGAAGTTGTACGCCAGCGTGCCCACGACGACCATCAGCATCAACGGCAGCCACAGCTCGGGGCGGCGTCGCACGTACCGGAGGCCCTCGCGGAGCTGTCCGGGGCGCCGCTCGGCTCGCTCGTTCGCGTAGAGCTCGTCGCTGCGCATGAGGAGCAGACCGACCACCACTCCGATGTAGGACGCCGCGTTGATCAGGAAGCACAGCCCGATGCCGACGCCCGCGATCAGGAAGCCCGCCACGGCCGGACCGACCACTCTCGTGCCGTTGGCGAGCACGCTGTTCAGGCTGACCGCGTTCGTTACCTCGCTGCGATCGACCATCTCCGAGACGAACGACTGCCGGGCTGGGTTGTCGATGGCGTTTACGATGCCGAGGGTGAGCGCCAGCGCGAAGACCATCCACAGGCGCACCGCGCCGGTCGAGACGAGCACGCCAAGGATCAGGGCGAGCAGCCCGGCCGTGGATTGGGTTCCGATGAGCAGCTTGCGCTTGTCGACGCGGTCGGCGATCACGCCGCCGTACGCCCCTCCCAGCAGCATGGGCAGGAACTGCGTCGCGGTCACCGCGCCCACGAGGAACCCGCTCCCGGTCATCCGCAGTACCAGCCAGCCCTGGGCCACCCACTGCATCCACGTCCCTGTCATCGAGACGACCTGGCCCGCGAAGTACAGGCGGTAGTTCCGCACGCGGAGCGACCGGAACGTCTTCTGGGCGACGCTCCGCGGGCTCAACGGTCCTCCGCCTCGAGGAGTCGCTCGAGGATCTCCGCGGCGCGCTCCAACGTGGCCCGGTCCGCGGCGTCCAGCCGAGACAGGCGCCTCGTGAGGTAGGCGTTCTTGCGCGATCGCACGCGCTCCAGGAACCGACGCCCCTCGCGACTGAGGGAGATGCGGGTAACGCGCTTGTCGCTGGCGTCGATCTCACGGGTCACGTAGCCCGCGGCCTCCAGCCGGCCCATGGTGGCCGTGATGGTGGGCGGGGTGACGCGCTCGTGCTGGGCCAGATCGGAGAGGGTCATCGCGCCGTGCCGATCCACCGTGGCCAGGATGGAGAGCTGTGATGCGGTGATCCCGGGCTCGGCCTGCTGGCGAAGTCTGCGGGCCAGCCGGGAGACCACGAGTCGGAGCGCCGAGGCGAGGGGGAGGATCGTCTCCGCGTCCGGCCTGGGTCTGCTCTCCTGCTTGACCGTCATTACAATCTCCGATTCCTTCGGATAACTAATTAGAGTATCTAACTATCTGCGGAGGAGCGTCAACCCCAACGTGAGCCGACGCGGCCGTCAGACGCCCTTCAGGAAGGCGACGGTCTCGCGAAGGCCGTCCTCGAGGTGGGTCCAGGGGTGCCAGGTGAGGGCGCTCTTGGCCAGATCGATGTCGAGCGAGATCCGGCGAGCCTCGCCCTCGGGCTGCGGGCCCGACAGCGGCTGACCGGTGAACCCGGTGATCTCGGCGAGCATGCGGTACAGCCCGTTCACGGACGTCTCCAGACCAGTCCCGATGTTCACCAGCTTCCCGGATCCCCGTTCCATGGCCAGCGCGAACGCGTGCACGGCGTCGTCCACGAACACGAAGTCACGGGTCTGATTCCCGTCGCCGAAGATCGTCGGGGTCTCCCCCGCCAGCATGCGCGCGCTGAAGATCGCGATGACCCCGGCTTCGCCGAGAGGATCCTGGCGAGGCCCGTACACGTTGGCGAGCGCGAGCGCCGTGAAGTCCAGCCCCCGGTACCGCTGGTAGAACCGGAGGTACTCGTCGATCACCTTCTTGCTAACTCCATATGGGGAGACGGGTCGCGAGCCGGCCGCCCCCGTCTCCTTCACCGGCACGCGGCGTGGTTCCCCGTAGATCGTGCCTCCCGACGCTGCGTACACGACCTTCCGCGATCCGGTGTGGACGGCGCATTCCAGGATGTTCAGCGCGCCCATGATGTTCACCGACGCGTCGTGCATCGGGTCCTCCACCGACGGTCGAACCCCGGCCTGCGCGGCCAGATGCATCACGAACTCGGGTCGATGCCGTTCGAAGAGCGTGCGGACGCCCTCGTTGCGAACGTCCATGTTGTAGAAGGTGAACTCCTTGCCGTAGCTCCGGGCCTCGCCGAGGTTCGCGATGCGACCGGTGGAGAGGTCATCCACCGCGACGACGCGATGGCCCTCGGCCAGGAGTCGGTCGCAAAGATGCGAGCCGATGAACCCCGCCCCGCCCGTAACGAGGACGACGCTCACGCCACAACCTGAGCCAGGGACAGACCGGGGTCGGCCCGGACGTCGAGCGGCGTTCGCTCCCCGAGGATCAGGCGCGACCAACCCGCCGCGGCGATCATCGCGGCATTGTCCGTGCACAGTTCCAGCGAGGGGAACACCACGTCGATCCCCTCCGCCTTCGCCGCGGGCTCGATGCGCTCACGCAGCCGTGAGTTCGCGACGACGCCCCCGCCGAGCAAGATCGTCCACACGCCCTTCTCCTTCGCTGCCCGGACGGTCTTCGCCACCTCGACGTCGACCACGGCCTCTTGGAACGATGCGGCGAGGTCCTCCGGCGACGGTTCCCGGCCGGCCGAGCGCTCCGAACGGACGTATCGGATCACCGCCGTCTTCAGGCCGGACAGCGAGAAGTCGTAGTCGCCGGAGTCGAGCATGGCGCGAGGGAACCTGATCGCGTCCCGATCACCCTTTCGCGCGAGCTCGTCGATCACCGGCCCGCCCGGGAACCCCAGCCCCATGAACCGGGCGATCTTGTCGAATGCCTCGCCCGCGGCGTCGTCGAGGGTCTGTCCCAGGATCTCGTAGCGATGCTCCTCCCGCATGTGCACGAGCATCGTGTGCCCCCCGGAGACGAGCAGG